>CAZTKA010000135.1:0-9044 GCA_964614015.1 uncultured Bordetella sp.
GATCGTGCAGGTGAATCCGGGTCCGCGCTACACGATGGGCAAGCTGACGATCAACGGTCTGGACATCCTGAGCGAGCCGGTCATCCGGAAAATGTGGCAGATGCAACCCGGGACTCCCTATCGCGAGAGCTATCCTGATACGCTGCTGGCGCGCATTATGGCCGAGGGGATTTTCGACAATCTCGACCGCACGGGAGCGGAGGCCGAGATCCACGACGACACGCTGACCGTGGATGTGACGCTGACGTTTCTCGGAGCCAGGGCGGCCCAGCAACAGCCGCGCGGCCGGGGGCGGTAGCAGCGGAAGGCCGCAAGGGGCGGCCGGGGTTATCCTACTGCGGGGCGCGCGCCGCTCACGGTTGCCACGGACGGTCCTTGAGGAACGCGACGTGGCTGGCGATCGGCTGATCGGTCTGGAAATATTTCTTGTATGCGGAAATCCAGTCCGCCGCGATTTCCTGCTGCGCCTCTTCGAGACTCAACTGCTGGCGGCACACGAGTTGATGCAGGTGATCCTCGAGCGCGTCTTTCACGTGAGCGTTCCACACCGGAGCTGCGTAGGGCTGCGGCCAGAAATTACGCGGATCGTCGGCGCCGCCGAGCGCGGGATCGATCAGGTAGTCGAGCTCATAGGCCATCGCGCGCGGCCGGCGAATGCCGTAGCGGTCGAAGACTTGGCGGCCCACCGAGGCGGGAATCACGCGCGGCGCCGGCGTCTCCTTCGCGCACACATCCGCTGCCGAGACCATCACAGTGGCGCCGGGAGTCAAGCGCGGATCGGGAGTCAATCGCAACTCGCGCTCGGTTTCAGGCGGCAGCGGAACGAAGTACAACAATGCCGTAGCGACCGCTAGAGCCGGGCCCGCGAACGCCAGACGGCGGCGGGAAAACCACCCGGCAGGTTCGGGCTCGGCCGCGGCCTGGGCGAGCCGGGCGCGGAACAGCGCGCGCGGGCCCGCCGCATCGGGCAGGACTAGATTCGCCGCATCGTGATGCGCGCGGACGAAGCCGGCAATCGCGGCTTCGATTTGCTGGCTGCGCGCGCGGCAGGTCCAGCAGGCCGAAACGTGATCCCGTACCTCAGCCGCACGGCGCGTTTCCAGCTCTCCGCTGGCGGCCGCGATCAAGTCCCGATCCGGAATATGGATGTGTTTGTGGGTCATCGCGCATGCACCCTGCTTAAACGTTCCAGCGATCGCTCCAGGGACAGCGCCACAGCTCCAAGCGAGATCCCCAGGACTTCCTTGATTTCCCGGTAACGCAGCCCTTCGGCGCGCAGATAGAGGCAGCGCCGGTCGATCTCCGGCAGAGCCCGAACCACGGCCAGCAGTTGCTTCTGCCGCTGGCTGGCGGCAGCCTGCTGTTCCGGATTCGGATCCGGATCCGGGCGGCCGGTATCGGCCGGGGATGGTATTTCGCGCCGGAGCGCCTGGCAGCGTCTCAAGCCCAGGTTGTGCGCCACGCGAAAGATCCAGCCCTGGAGATTCGTGCGCGGCCTGCCGCGGCGCAAATGCTGGAACAAGGCCAGAAAAACTTCCTGCACGATTTCTTCGGCGTCTTGCGCCGGCAGGCCAAAGGTGTACAAGTAGCGCAGCACGGGCGCGCGCAGCTCATCGAACAGGGAGGCGATCTCCAGCTCGAGCGCGGAGGGGCTGCCGGCTCCGGCCACTTGCGGCGCCGCAAAAACTTCCCGGGTGCGCGAAATGAACACGGTCCTTATCAAATATTCGGCGGGACAGCTTGCTGTTCACCCAAAATACGGTGAACAGACCCGCTAAGCAAGGAATGTATCAAATATGCGCCTTTTGCAGAGTTCTGCGGCGGCCGCCCTGATCGCGGCCCTGCTTTCCCCGATGATGGCCCAAGTCATGGAAGGGGAAGTACAAGTTACCGTCCGCGATCGCGGCGGCCTTCCCCTTGCGGCGAGCGTTGAAATCAGCTCCCGAAGTCCCCAGTTCCGCATCCAGGCGCGAGCGGGCGCCGACGGCAAGGCGAAATTACAGCGCCTGCCGGCGGGCGTGTATTTGCTCTCCGTGCGGCAGGAGGGTTTCCGCGATTTCAGCCAGACCGTGGAAATCCGCTCTGCCGTGCCGCAGCAGATCGATATCGCCTTGCAGTTAGGCGTCCTGACGACGGAGATCACCGTCACCGATACGGCTCCGCTGTTCGATACGACGCAAGCTTCGCGCGTGGTGCAGTTGGGCCGCCAGCAACTGGACGCGGCACTTGCCACGACGCTCGGCCGAAGCACGATCGATGCAGTGACCACCACGCCCGGCTGGCTCCTGGAGGCGAACGCGGTGCTGCATCCGCGCGGATCGGAGTATGACACGCAGTACGTCGTCGATGGGATGCCGGTGTACGACAACCGCTCCATCGCGTTCGCTCCCGCCTTCGAGAACGACGAATTCGAGGGCGTCAATATGATGACCGCCGGAATTCCGGCCGAGTACGGCCGCCGGCTGGGCGGCGTGATCTCGCTAGACACGCGCAGGATCGGAGCCTCGAACACCGAGGTCATCTATCAAGGCGGAACGTTCCAGAATCATTCCGGGTCCTTGACCCACCAGCAGCGCTGGAGCCGGTCGGCCTTCGCGGTGGGCGTGCATGGAGGCCGCACGGACCGTTACCTGGATCCCCCGTCGCTCGAGAATTTCACCAACCGGGGCAGCGCGGGCGGCTTCAACGCCCGCTTCGAACAGGACCTGACCCCCGCCGACCGGCTGACGTTTTACCTCCGGTCGAACCGCACGAATTTTCTGGTTCCCAACGACCCGGTGCAGCAAGCGGCCGGCCAGCGGCAGGACCGCCGTTCTTCGGAAACCGCAGGCCAGGTGCACTATCAGCACATTTTCTCGGATAGCGCAGTGGCGGCCACGCGCGGGATGCTGCGCGATTTGAGCTCGGTCCTGTGGAGCAATCCCCTGGCGATGCCCGTGTACGCAGCGCAGGACCGCGGCTTCCGCGAGGCCGCCATCATCGGTTCCGTGACGATCGAAAGCCGGCGGCAGACGTTCAAGTTCGGCGGTGATTTCCGCACCAGCAACATCCGTGAAGCGTTCGCGCTGGCCGAGCCGGATGAGCTGCCGGAGCTGGATCTGGATTTCCGGGGCCGGCGCCGCAGCAAGGAAGGCTCGGGGTTTGTCCAGGATCATCTCCGGCTGGGCCACTTTTCTGCGAACGTGGGAATCCGCTACGACTTATACAGACTCCTGGTCAGCGATTCCGCGTTCAGCCCGCGGGTGGGCTTGAGCTATTACGTCCCCAAGGCCAACGTACTGCTGCGGGCCTCCTACGACCGCATTTTTCAACCGCCTCCAATTGAGAATCTTCTGTTCAGCAGCGCAGCGGCCGGTTTGGGAATCGACGACGTGGAAGCTTCGATCCCGGTTCCGGCAGGACGCGCGAACTTTTTCGAAGTGGGCTTCAGCAAACCTCTGTTCAATACCGCCCGCCTGGATGTGAGCCATTATTGGCGCACGTTCCGCAATTACCAGGATGATGACGTATTCTTCAACACCGGCTTCGGATTTCCGATCACTTTCGACACAGCGCGCATTCAGGGCACCGAAGTCCGCCTCGAGCTGCCGCGCTGGCGCTGGCTGTCGTCGTCGGCAAGCTGGTCGAACATGCATGGGATCGCCAGCGGGCCGGTCACGGGCGGGCTTTTCATCCGCGGAGGCGAGGCCGAGGAGCTTCGCGATAGCGTCCAGCGCTTCCCGATCACACAGGACCAGCGCAACACTGTCGCGGGGCAGATGCGGTATCAGGTGCATCCGCGCCTTTGGCTGACCGTGGATGCGCGTTACGGTAGCGGCCTGCCCGTCGAGCTGCATGAGGAAGACGGAGAAGAAGGCGAAGCGGAGGACGAGCAGGAAGTGGCGCAAGCCATCCTGGACCAAGTGGATTTCCAGCGCGGCCGCGTGCGTCCGAATTTCGCGCTGAATTTTTCGGCGGGCGCGCGCGTGTGGGAACAAGGAGACCGCTCGGCGACGGTGCAGTTCGATGTGCGCAACGTAACGGACCGGCTGAACGTGATCAACTTCACCGGCGTGTTCTCGGGGACGGCCCTGGCTCCGAGCCGGCAATTCTCAGTGCAATTGAAGCTGCGGTTCTAACGCGGGAAAATGCGCTCCAGCGGTAGGACGAATCGGGCGACGCGCTCTTTTCCGGCGGCCAACACAGGATTCTTCAGGAGCCGAGGAGCACGGCCTGGGCGATAGATCGCAACGCGGGCCATGTCGCTTCCATTACGCTCCGGCCACGTGTCGCGATTTGCTAACATAAGACCTCAGGGGAACCTGTTCTGAAGACCTCCGACGTTCGTAACCCTGAATATTTCCACCGAGTTGTGGATTGCCAGTGGGCCTGCCCGGCGCACACGAATGTTCCCCAGTACATTCGCCTCATCGCCCAGGGCAAATACACGGAAGCCTACATGGTGAACCGGGAATCGAACGTGTTTCCGGCGATTCTCGGGCGCACCTGTGACCGCCCCTGCGAGCCGGCCTGCCGGCGGGGACGGCTGGATCCGGAACCCGTCGCCATCTGCCGGTTGAAGCGCGTGGCCGCGGATTTGAAGGGCGAAATCGGCCACCTGCTGCCGAAGCCGCCCAAGGAATCGAACGGCAAGCGCGTGGCGCTGATCGGCGCGGGTCCCGCGTCGCTCACCGTGGCCAACGACCTGCGCCCGCTCGGCTACGACGTCACGATCTTCGAAAAGCAGAACAAACCGGGCGGATTGATGCGCACCAATATCCCGTCCTTCCGGCTTCCGGAGCACGTGCTGGACGAGGAGATCGGCGTTATTCTCGACATGGGCGTCAAGATTCATTACAACTCGCCGGTCACCAGTCTGCGGGCATTGCTCGGCGAAGGCTATGACGCGATTTTCATCGGTTCCGGCGCGCCGCGCGGCAAAGAACTGGATCTGCCCGGCCGGCACGACACGGACCGCATCCACATCGGCATCGACTGGCTGGAGTCCATCGCTTTCGGACACATTGACTCGGTCGGCCAACGGGTGCTGATCATCGGCGTCGGCAATACCGCCATGGATTGCTGCCGGTCCGCGCGCCGGCTCGGCGGCAAGGACGTGAAGGTGATGGCCCGGCGTCCGCGGGGATACTTCAAGGCCTCTCCGTGGGAGCTGGAGGACGCCGAGGAAGAAGGCGTCCAGATCATCGTCAACCATGCGCCCAAGCGCTTCGTGGTGGAAGGCGGCATCCTGAAGGGCATGGAGTTCGATGTGCTCGAATGGGACGCGGAGGCCAAACACTCAAAGACACTGGAAACGGTTTTCCTCCCGGCCGACGATGTGATCCTGGCAATCGGCCAGGAGAACGCGTTCCCGTGGATCGAGCGCGACCTCGGCATCGAGTTCGACAAGTGGGGCGTTCCGAAAGTCGACGAAAAGACGTTCCAGTCCACACGGCCTGGGGTCTTCATCGGAGGCGACTCGGCGTTCGGACCGAAGAACATCATCTGGGCCGTGGCGCACGGCCATCAGGCCGCGATTTCGATCCACCACCACTGCCAGGGAATCCCGGTGACGGAGAGGCCCGCCCCAGGCTACAGCCTCGTGACCCAGAAAATGGGGTTGAGCGAGTGGAGTTACCACAACGACTACAATCCTTCGCCGCGGCAGAAGATGATCCATGTGGATCTGGCGGAGCGCTTCAAGAAACTGAACATCGAAGTCGAGCTCGGCTTCAGCGCGGAACAGACGGCGCGCGAGGTGCAGCGCTGCCTGAACTGCGATGTTCAGACGGTGTTCTTGGAGAGACGCTGCATCGAGTGCGATGCCTGCGTGGACGTATGTCCGGTGCAGTGCCTGACGATCACGCGCGATGGTCCGGAAGCCGAATTGCGTAAGCGCTTGTCGGCGCCCGCCGAAAACCTGACGCAAGCGCTGTATGCGTCCTCCGCACTGCCCCAAACCGGCCGCGCCATGATCAAGGACGAGGACCTGTGCGTCCATTGCGGCCTGTGCGCGGAACGCTGTCCCACGGCCGCCTGGGACATGCAGAAATTCGATCTTCATATCCCTTACGCTGGAGCCCCATGCACGACGTCCTACGTACCCGCGTGAACGATTTCGCCATCAAGCTGGCGAATGTGAACGGAACCGGATCCGCCAGCGCGAATTCCCTGATCATGCAGGCGATTTTCCGTATGGGGATTCCGGTGACGGGAAAGAATCTGTTCCCATCGAACATTCAAGGGCTGCCTACCTGGTATGAGATCCGCGTCAATAAGGACGGTTACGGCGCGCGGGCCCTTGATTACGACCTGATGGTCGCCATGAATGGCCAGACCTACGCGCAGGACGTGAAGGAAGTCCGCCCCGGCGGCTATCTGCTGTACGATTCCACCTGGCCGCTTGACCCAAAGCTGCGCCGCGACGACATCACGTTCCTGGGCGTGCCGCTGGCCGCGATGTGCAACGAGCATTTCAAAGAGCCGCGCGAGCGCATCCTGATGAAGAACATCGCTTATGCGGGCGCTCTGTGCGCGGCGCTGGATATCGATATGGCCGTGGTCGACCACCTGTTGGATGAAAAATTCGCAGGTAAGAAAGCGCTCCGCCAGTCCAACCACGAGGCGCTGAAGCTCGGCTACGATTACGCCAAGCAGAACTTCGAGTGCCCGCTGCCGTTTCGTCTGCAAAAGATGGACGCCAACGGGGACAAGATCCTGATTGATGGCAACACCGCCGCCGCGCTCGGCTGCATCTATGCGGGCGCGACGGTGGCCGCGTGGTATCCGATTACGCCCGCAACCTCCGTGATGGACGCCTTCACGGCGTTCTGCAAAGAGTTCCGCCGCGATCCGGAGACCGGCAAGAGCACCTGCCTGATCCTGCAGGCCGAGGACGAGCTGGCGGCGATCGGCATGCTGCTGGGCGCCACTTGGAACGGTGCGCGCGCCTTCACCTCGACCGCCGGGCCGGGGATTTCGCTGATGAATGAGCTGTTGGGGTTTGGTTACTACGCCGAGCTCCCCGCAGTGGTGATCGACGTCCAGCGCGTGGGACCGTCGACCGGCATGCCGACGCGCACGCAGCAATCCGACCTGCTGCTGTGCGCCTATGCTTCGCACGGTGATACCCGCCATATCCTGCTGTTCCCGGCCAATCCCAACGAATGTTTTCACTTCGCGGTGAAGGCCTTCGACCTGGCCGATCAATTCCAGACGCCGGTGATCATGATGACCGACCTCGACATCGGCATGAACGACTGGGTGGTGCCGCGCCTGAGCTGGGATCCCAGCTACCGCCCGAATCGCGGCCGCGTGCTGACGAAGGAAGATCTGGAGAACGGGCCGAAGTTCTACCGCTATCACGACGAAGACGAAAATTTCGTTACGCCGCGCACGCTGCCGGGCGTCAGCCCCAAAGGGGCGTTCTTCATTCGCGGATCGGGGCACAACAAGTTCGGCGGCTACACGGAGATCCCGGAGGAATACCAGGAGGTGATGGACCGGCTGAAGAAGAAGCACGCCGCCGCGGCCCGCTTCATCCCCGAGCCGGAAATTATCCGCCGCGAAGGCGCCAAATTCGGCGTGATCTCGATGGGCGGAACCGAGGCGGCGGTTAAGGAAGCCCTGGACATTCTCGACCGGCAGGGCATCCCCGCCGATTTCATGCGCCTGAAGGGCTTTCCGTTCGGCCCGCCGGTGGAAGATTTTCTCGCGCTGCACGAAACGTATTTCATCGTCGAGCAGAGCCGCGACGCGCAGTTGCGCTCTCTGTTGACGCTCGAGACCAGCGTGCTAAAGCGAAAATTGAAGAGCGTTTTGGTCTACGGCGGATTTCCGCTCAGTGCTCCCCCCGTGGTGAAAGGAATCCTGAGTCAGCTTTAGCCATGCCCTCGATCGCCAAACCCGTTGCCACACACCCGACGCTCAGGAAGAACGCGCTTGGCCTGACGATCCAGAGCCTGTCCCACCGCCGACTTGGCAAGTGCCGCCAGGAACGCTAGCACGATCGCGGCCTCATCAATACTATCGTCAACGATCCGCCGCAGCGCGTGTACAAGCTCGTCGGGGACCCCCGCCCTCTCCAGGAGCGCGAGAGTACAGTCATCGAGCTGTTGCGTCACCGCGTTCCAGTGCAGGAGATGGCCGAGCTGGGCGGCCCAGTGATCGGCTTTGAGTCGCCCGGCGGACAGTGGCAGATCCATGTCAGCAGCGCAGAGCACGTCCATGAACGCGAACCCTGCCCCCGCCCTGCTCGCATCGATTCTGCAAGCCGCCGGCAGACAGGCTCGATCGAGCACGCTGCCGGCTCCGCCCCATCCCGCGGCGAGCATTTGCGGTACCGTCCGGAGCGCGGGTAGCTGTGTTGCCTTCGCGTTTTCCGCGCGGACATGCGTGATCAGAAAGTCCGTCCGATCGGTGAGCAGTTGGTAGCGCAGCGCCATCGCCTCCGTGTCTTCCGGAAACGCCCCGACCCATGCTGCCGCGGCCAGACGGGCCAGGGGGTGACCGGGAGCATCCGCATGGGTAGCTGGAGTCGGTGGCGATATGAGTTGTACGGCATCACGGATAGTGCGTCCGTCCTCCAGCTTGGCTTCTACCCCGACCTGGCCGGTTGCTGGCCCGGGGAGCCACGCGAAGGCGTGGACGGTGTCGCCCTCGAAGATCCCCCGCGACTCGACAGGCGGCTGTCGTAGCGGGGTGCGCGGCCACGCGATGCGCAGCTCGGTGATCCTGGGCAGGAAGATGCGCTGGAAGTGGCGCACGATGCGCGCCGGCATCTCTTCGTTGGGAGTCACCAGTTCGCAGGCGCCCCCTGTCTGCTCGGCCAGTTGCCGCACGAACGCTTCTGCGACAGTAGATCCGACGCCAATCGTGAAGACCCGGTGGCCGGAGCGCCTAGCGCCCGTGATCACAGGGTCTGTAGCGTGGACCTCGCCATCGGTGATGAGCAGTATGTCCGCGGGCGGTGCGTCACCGGGTGTCGCGATGGCAAAAGCGGCGCTTAGTGCATCGCCGATCTCGGTGCCGCCTAGATCAGCATCGAGAGAGGCCGCGAGCGTCAA
>CAZTKA010000136.1:0-9008 GCA_964614015.1 uncultured Bordetella sp.
TGATCGCGATGGTGTCGATCGGTTCCGGCGCCACCAAGCGCATTCAGGACCAGATCGCCGCCATCGGCTCAAATGTCATCATTATCCAGGGCGGCAGCCAGAACCAGGGCGGGGTGCGCACGGGCAGCGGCAATCAGCAGACATTGACCGAGGGCGACGCAACGGCCATCGCGCAGGAGCTTTCCGCGGTTATGTACGCCAGCCCGATACAGGAAAATCAGCAGCAGGTGGTCTTTCAGAACCTGAACTGGGCGACGCGCATTTATGGAGTCACGCCGGACTATCTGGCAATCCGCGATCTGCGGATCGAAAGCGGAACGGCCTTCACCACCGAGCAGGTGCAGGCCACGGCCAAAGTCGCCTTGCTCGGCAAGACCGTCGTGGACAACATTTTCGCGGGCGCCGATCCGATCGGCCAAATCATTCGCGTCCGCAAAGTGCCGGTGACGGTCATCGGGACGCTGGTGCCCAAAGGGCAGTCGGCGCAGGGCCAGGATCAGGATGACGTCATCATCATGCCGATCACGACGGTGAAGAAGAAGATCCAGGGCGGGCGGCAAAACAATGCACAGCAGGTTCCGCGCATCATGGTACAGGCGCGCCAAGGGCAGACCCAGACCGCCTTGGCGCAGATCGAAGGGCTGCTGCGCCAACGGCACAATCTGCTGCCCACCGAGGAAAACGACTTCCAGGCGCGCAACCTGGAGGAGATGGCCGCCGCCGCCGAAGCCACTGCGGCGACCATGGGCCTGTTGCTCGGCGCAATCGCTTCCATTTCGCTGGTGGTTGGCGGCATCGGCATCATGAACATCATGCTGGTTTCGGTCACCGAGCGAACCAAGGAAATCGGCCTGCGCCAGTCCGTGGGCGCCAAGACGCGGGATATTCTGTCACAGTTCCTGGTGGAAGCAGTGACGCTGTCCCTTCTGGGAGGCTGCATCGGCATCGCCATGGGCGTTCTCTCCAGTTTCGCGATTTCGTATTTTGGCAATACCGTGACCGTCGTCAGCCCGGCGTCGATCGTTGCGGCGTTCGCCTTCTCCGCCTTCGTCGGCGTGTTCTTCGGATACTATCCGGCCCGCAAGGCCGCGTACCTGGATCCCATCGAGGCGCTGCGCTACGAGTAAGCGTGACCGCAGACGGACGCCGGCGTCCGCAGCCGGACACGGGCCCGATCTCCGGATGAGCAATGTCAGCAACTTGAGAACGGCGCGGCAGGTGCACATGGGAACCCGCGCCGGGTCCGAATCGTAATTCCATTGAGGTTAACCAGTCTATGAAACATGTCCAGTCCCTTGTCGCCGTATTGTGCATCCTTCTGGCGATGGCGCCGGCCGGCTATGGCCAGAACCGCACGGACCGTACACCCCGCCTCTCGACCGAGAGCGGCGGATGGCTGAACGGGCTGACCAAAAAATACAAGCCGGGCTACGTGCCGCCGGTCGATATCTCCAATTCCAGCCGGCTGGACCAGTTGATCCGCGCCGGGAATCTCTATCTGTCGCTTAATGACGCCATCGCGCTGGCGCTGGAGAACAACATCGATATCGAGGTGTCGCGCTACCAGTTCCAATTGACCGACGTAGCTTACAACGCTTCGCTGGCCGGGCCGAACGGCTCCTGGGATCCGACCTTCACCAGCAACCTGAACTGGGGGCGCACACAGAATATTCAGACCAATCAGGTCGTCGCCGGCGGCCAGTCGGTGAACATCAGCAACACGCGCACGCGAAACTTCGGACTTCAGCAGTCGTTCAAGACGGGGGGGCAATTGACCTTCGGTTTCAACAACCAGTCACGCACGACCAACAACGCCAACGACATCTTCTCGCCCAACCTGTCCTCATCGCTCCAGTTGCAGGGCACGCAGCCGCTGTTGAACGGATTTGGTCTGGCGCTGAATACGCGCGGCATCCGTGTGGCAAAGAATAACCAGCGCAATAGCGACTACGCTTTCCAGCAGCAGGTGAACAATACGCTCAACCAGGTGATTTCGGCCTATTGGAACCTGGTGAGCGCCTCGCTGAACGTCGACGTGGCGCGCGCCAGCCTGGCCCAGGCGCAGAAACTGCTCGAGGACAACCGCAAGCAGGTCGAGATCGGCACTCTGGCGCCGATTGACGCGGCGCAGTCCGAAGCCCAGGTCGCCAACGCGGAACAAAACGTCATAGCCGCCGAGACCACCGTGCTGACGCAGGAAACCAATCTGAAAAACCTGCTGAGCCGCAACGGCATCGCCAGCGCCTCCCTTAGCGGCGCGCGTATCATCCCCACGGATCGCGTCCGGATTCCCGAGGTCGAACCCGTGCAGCCGATACAGGACCTGATGGAGACGGCAATCCAGAACCGGCCAGATCTGGCGCAGCAGCGGATTGCCATGGAGAACACGCGGATCAACATGAGCGCCACCAAGAACGCTCTGTTGCCGACCGTCAACCTGACGGGCAACATTTCGAACCCCGCCAGCGGCGGCCCCCTCAATCCGATCCAGAACATCAATCCGCTCACAGGCCAACCCATCCCGCGCGCCGCGCCCAACCCGGACCTCGTCGGCGGCTACAGCAACATTCTCCGCCAGTTGTTCGGCCAGCAGACCGTGAACTACACCATCGGTTTCCAGATCAACATCCCGCTGCGCAACCGCGCGGCGCAGGCCAACCTGGTCACGCAGGAATTGCAGCTCCGGCAAAACGAGCTGCAGTTGCAGCGCGCCATTAATCAGGTCCGGGCCGACGTGCAGAACGCGCTGACCAACATCGCGCAGGCGCGGGCCCGCTACAACGCCGCGCAGCGCCAGACAGCCCTGCAAGTCCAGGTGCTCGACGCCGAGCAGCGCAAGCTCGAGCTGGGCGCATCCACGGTGTTTCAGGTGATCCAGTTCCAGAACCAGTTGCTCTCGGCGCGGCAGAGTGAGGTCGCCGCGCAGGTGGCCTACGCGAACGCCAGGCTGGCTCTGGACGTGGCCACGGGCAATCTGATGGAGCGCTACAACATCGTTTTCGACGAAGCCAAGGACGGCATACTCAGCCGCCGCTCCGATCCGATCCCGGATGTGCTGCCGCAGCAGCCGCAGGGCGGAGGACGGTAAGCGGGATGGCGCCCCTGCGCCCTCGCTCCGGTTTGCGGTCCGTTCTCGGATCCATTTGCTACGTCGTGTCCGCTAGCTCACTTGCCGTCGCAATTCATCAAAGAGATTCGGCAGAGGCAAACCAGCCGCAAGGCGGTGGACCATAGGGTGGCTCGGTCCGCTAACCTTCGTACAGCGGACCGCTGAGATAGCGCTCACCGGAATCGGGCAGGATCACCACGATGGTCTTGCCCTTCATTTCCGGCTCGCGCGCCAGGCGCACGGCCGCGGCCACGGCGGCGCCGGAGGAGATCCCCGCGAGAATGCCCTCTTCGCGCGCCAGGCGGCGGGCCATTTCGATGGCCTCTTCTTCTCCGGCCAGCTCGACGCGATCGACCATTTTCAGATCCAGCGTGCCGGGAATGAATCCGGCGCCGATGCCTTGAATCCCCGTGGGACCGGGCCGCAGCGGTTTGCCGGCCAGGTGCTGTGTGATCACCGGGCTGTTCTCCGGCTCGACGCCCACGGAGAGGATCCGGCGCTTCTTCTCCAGCTTGAAGTAACGCGAGATTCCCGTGATGGTGCCGCCGGTGCCGATGCCCGCTACCAGAGCGTCCACATGACCGTGGGTATCGCTCCAGATCTCGGGCCCGGTGGTCCTGAAATGAATCTCGGGGTTGGCGGGATTCTGAAATTGCTGTAGGAGCACATAACGCTTCGGGTCGCTGGCGACAATGCGCTCGGCACGTTCGATGGAAGCACCCATGCCCTGCGCGCCGTCGGTCAAAATCAGTTTGGCGCCCAGCGCCTTGAGAATCTTACGGCGCTCGAGCGACATGGTTTCCGGCATCAGCAGCGTCACGGGATAACCGCGCGCGGCGGCCACGAACGCCAGCGCAATGCCGGTGTTGCCGCTGGTAGGCTCGATCAGTTCCTTGCCGGGCTTCAGGATGCCGCGGCGCTCGGCATCCCAGATCATCGAAGCGCCGATGCGGTCCTTGACCGAATAGGCCGGATTGCGGCCCTCGATCTTGGCGAGCACGGTGGCGTGCATGCCCTGCGTCACCCGATTGAGCTTCACCAGCGGAGTGCGGCCGATGCTGAGTGAGTTGTCTTCGAAGATCATTCAGATTTCCCAGTTCGGCACGTAGCGCTTCTGCGATTCCCTCCAGCGGCGGGCCAGCTCGGCAAAGCTGGTCGTATCAAGAATCGCGTCAATGGCGCCGTCCACGCGCTTCCACAGATCGGTGAAGGCGTCGCTGGCGGCGGGATGCCCTTGCTTGGACTGTTCGACGAAGCGCAGCACTTCGCCGACCGTGATCTGATCGGCTGGACGGGCAAGCCGGTAGCCGCCCTCGGCCCCGCGCCGCGACTCCACGAATCCACCCTGCTTCAGACCAGCGAGGATTAGCTCCAGAAACTTCTGCGGGATGCGCTGGCGGTGCGCGATGTCGGCGATTTTGACGGGTTTGCCGGGGGGTTGCGTTGCGAGGTCGAAAATCGCGTGCAGCGCGTAATCGCTTTTGACCGAGATGTTCACCACCGTGATTGTAGGGGAGCCAGAGGGAGTTTGTCCAGTAGAGAAAGGGAGATTGATGCGGCCGCCGGCGTTGCACCGCATGACACGATTGGCGAAAATGTTTGCGTGCACAGAGTTCTGGCCATCGCGCTGGCTGCCGTCGTGGGGATCGTGGCTGGCCTCCGCGGGGCCAGCGACCCGGGCGCATCGCTGCGCCAGGCGATCGCTCACGTGGAAGCCAAACGGTACCCTGCGGCCATCGCGGCTCTGAAAGACCTTCGCATCCCGAAACTGGACGATTACCGGGCATTCTATCTCGCCACGGCGGAGTATGAAACCAAGCAGTACTCCGAGGCGCTGGTGACGCTGGGGCCAGTCTGGCGAAATGATCCGGCGTCCCCGTTTCTGGGCCGCGCCGCGCAACTGGCCGCCGAGGCCTACCTGAAGCAAGGGAAACCGCGAGAAGCCATCCGCATCATCGAGGAGCACTACGCAGCGCTCACGCCGCCGCAAGGCGATATGGCTTTGGCGGAGGCCTACGCCGCGCTTGGCGAAAAAGCGAATGCCGCGATCTATTATCAGCGCGTCTATTACGGATATCCGCTCTCGACCGCCGCGCCGCGCGCGGGTGCGGAGCTCGAAAGGTTGCGCGCGGAGCTGGGCGAAGTGTACCCGCCGGCGATGCCGCACGCGATGCTGGGGCGCGCGACGAAATTACTCGAGGGGGGCGAGATCGCCGTGGCGCGGAAGGAATTCGCCGCGATAATTCCGGCGCTGAATGGCGAGGAGCGGGACATCGCGCGCGTCCGCATTGGCGCGGTGCAATATAAAGCCAACAGGAATGTGGCGGCTCTGGCTTACCTGAAATCCCTCACGGTCGAATCGGCCGAGGCGGACGCCGAACGTCTGCACTACATGAGCCAGGCAGCGCGCCGGCTGGAGCGGTTGAGCGAGATGGCGGCGATCGTCCGGCAGGCGGCCGGAAAGTATCCGTCCTCGCCCTGGACGATCGAGGCGCTCACCGCCGCTGGTAACCGTTACCTGGTCGACAATCAGGTGATACAATACGAGCCGCTCTACCGCGCCTGCTATGAGGGCCTGCCCGGCGATGCGCGCACGGATTTGTGCCATTGGAAGGTGGCCTGGGCGCACTACCTGCGCCGGGATGCCGGCGCCGCGGATCTGCTGCTGGAGCATCTGAAACTGTACCCGGCCTCCGCACAGGCTTCGAGCGCCCTGTACTTTCTGGGGCGCCTGGCCGAACAGGACCAGGATCGCGGCCGCGCGCGTGCGTTTTACGAAGAGGCCGTGGCGCGCTTTCCGAATCAGTTCTACACGCTGCTGTCGCAGCAGCGCTTGGATCTGTTGCCGGGAGTCGAGCCGGCGGCGGCGGTGGCCGCATCGCTGCGGAACATCGCATTCCCATCAAGGGCCGCAGCGCGGGATTTTACAGCGAATGATATGGCCGCCGCGCGCATCGAGCGTTCCCGCCTGCTCGCGAACGCGGACCTGATCGACCTGGCCGAGCGCGAACTCCGTTTCGGCGCCGATCGCGGCGAGCAGGCGCATGTTCTGGCGGTGGAACTGGCGAAGTTGACCGGCCGCGCGAATCCGGCACAGGCCGTGCGTTACATCAAGCGCTATGTGCCAGGCTACCTCGCCTTGCCCATCGACGGAGCGCCGCGAGACTTCTGGCAGTACGCCTTCCCCTTGCCCTACCGCGCGTCTTTGGAAGAACATTCGCGCGAGCACGACCTGGATCCCTTTCTGCTGGCGGGCTTGATTCGCCAGGAATCGGAGTTCGACCCGAAAGTGGTTTCGCGCGCCGGAGCCCGGGGCCTCGCGCAGATCAAGCCGTCCACAGGGCGCGATATCGGCCGCAAGTTGAAAGTTTCGTTTACTCCCGCCAAGCTGTTTCAGCCCGAATACAACCTGCGTTTCGGCGCGTATTATTTCAAGCTGATGACCACGCAGCTCGGCGGCAACGAGGTGGCGGCCCTGGCCGCCTACAACGCCGGGTTGACGCGCGCCCGCCAGTGGCTGAAGTGGTCCGATTACCGGGATCCCGCCGAGTTCATCGAAACCATCCCGCTCACGGAAACGCGCACGTACGTGCAAGCGGTGCTGCGGAATGCGGCGACGTACCGCCAGGTATACGGCAACAATTTGCGCGCCGCAGCGGAATAGACGGAATCGCCCCGTCCGCGCCTACTCGGCGGTCTTTCGCGGCGTCTTTGTGCCGGGATGGCTCTCCTCCCGCTCTTCGCGCAGCGCTTTCATCCAGGCCGGCGGCCGGCCGCGGCGCCGGCCGCGGCTCTGGGCAAGACGTTCCAGCGTCAGAATCGCTTCGTCGATTTGATCGCGCTCACGGCGCAGTTCCGCCAGTATTTTCGAGACGTCCATGTATGAACCCCGCGAGCGTTCTTCCCCGCGGACCTTTCAAGTGTACCTGCCGCGGCCCCGCTTTGAAAATAAACCTGGCGTGACTTTTTTAAACGACTTCGTACTGGGAAGGCCAGGCTCGCGACGCGGCGCCGCCCAGGAAACGGCCACTCCGGTCAGGAACGTCACCGAAGTCCCAATCAACACATACCAGGTCCATGCTATGGGTGATCCGAAACGGACGTACAACGTTACAGCGAGCCCGGTTACCATGCCCGTCATGGCGCCGGACTCTCCGACGCGCTGCGTCAGTAAGCCCAGCAGGAACACACCTAGAAGGGATCCGTAGATGATTGAGGCGATGCCGAGACCTGCCTCCAGGACTCCGCCCCAGTTGCGCGCGAGCAAGGCCACGCCGAGCAGCACAGCACCCCAGGCGACGGTAGCCATGCGGGCGCGCAGCAGCCAGCGCGCGTCGTCTTGCTGCGAGTGAGTCCCTGCGCGGTGCAGGGGCCGCAGGAAATCCATCACCGTCGTCGAAGCCAGGGCGTTCAGGGCCGCGCTGAGATTCGACATGGCCGCGGCCAAGATCGCCGCGACCACCAGTCCGGCGACGCCGGCCGGTAGTTGCTCCCATATGAAACGCGGGTAGATGCTGTCGATGAGCGTCGGAGGGGTCCAGCCCCGGTCCGTGTAGAGCGTGAACAGGCAAACGCCAACCACCAAGAACAGCGTGAATTGAAGGAAGATGACGGCCCAACTGGCCAGCAGCGCGGCGCGGCTCTGCGCTTCGCTGCGCGCGGCGAGCAAGCGCTGTACGATCAACTGCTCGGTGCCGTGACTGGCCGTCGTCAGAAAGCAGCCTCCGATGAATCCGCCCCAAAAGCTGTAGGCGCGCGAAAAGAACTCGAGGTTCCAGGCGGCCCGGAAATCGAAGACCTGGAAGTGGCCGAGCGGCCCGGCGAGCTCGATCACATGGGGCCAGCCGCCGGGAATCTGGCTCAGCACGGCGATCAGGCTGACCACAGCTCCGGCCACGTAGAGGAACATTTGCAGCACATCGGTCCAGATCACTGCGGTCATGCCGCCTTCGTAGGTATAGATGAGCGTCAGAATCAGGATCACGACAATTGAGGCCATTTCGCCAGTGCCGAGTACGATCGAAATCACGATTGAGATGGCAAATACCCGTACGCCTTCTGCCAGGGCTCGCAGAATCAGGAACGTGCCGGCCGTCAGCGTGCGGATGCGATCGCCAAAGCGGATGCGCATCAGTTCATAGGCGGTGAACATTTCGCCGCGGAAATAGGCGGGCAGAAACAGCGTGGAAATCACGATGCGGGCCATCAAGTAGCCGAGCGCCACTTGCAGGAAGCCGAAGTTTCCGTTGAACGAAAGGGCCGGCGTGCCGATGACCGTCAGCGTGCTGGTCTCTGCCGAAACGATGGAAAGGGCGATGGCCCACCACGGCGCCTGGCGTCCGCCCAGGAAATAATCCTTCAACGAGCGTTGGGAGCGGCGAAAGCGGGCTCCGAACCAGGTAATGCCCACGAGATAAACCGCGATGACGGCGAAATCGGCCCAGCGCATGTATTCGTCCAGGATACGGGAAACGATCCCCTGGAGGAGCGCGCGCCTGGCGCCCAAGCGGCGATGGGGCGCCGCAGCGGGCAAGCGCCCGTGGAACACCCCGAAAGCGGCGTGTCAGCCGCTTACCGCCTCGGTCGTGTAACGGTTCTTGTTCGGATCAGCCTTCTTCAGCGTCAGCATGAGGCCGCCGGCCTTTTTGTTGGCGTCCGTGCGGCTTATGGAGAACTCGTGGCTGTTGCGCTCGCCGAGCTGGCGCAGCGCCGCGAGCGGAGCAACCCAGCGTCTGCCAACTCCAACGCCGCCAAGGCGACGACCCCGACCGGGGCGCTCTGCAAAGGGTTCGGCTTCCTCCCCACTGGCACACTGGCGTTGCGCCACTCAGCGGCGAGCGGCAAGGGACGCTGGTGGCGCGCTTCTCTTTCTGACGCATCGTGGCGCGGACCACCACGT
>CAZTKA010000137.1:0-1253 GCA_964614015.1 uncultured Bordetella sp.
GCGATCCACTTCGACCTTGGCGGAGGTCACCCGCTGCACCAGAGCTCGCATAGGCACGAGTCTACCGTAAGGTGAACGCCCCATGTCTCCGGACGCCGCATCCGCCGATAAATCCATGAGGCCACGATGATCTTCAACCGGCAACGCAAGAAAGGCGCCCAGCCCGGCGGGTTCTTTCACTTGCAGGATGAAAAGTCCAAGACCCGCGTGTCTGGCTACGGGGAAGGCGATCACATCAAGCTCAAAGATGAATACGGCAACACCTGGTATGGCGCGGCGCTGGTGAATCCAGACGGATCGGTCGTGTACCGTTTTCGCAACGACCAGGGAGAGTCGCTGAGCGGCGTGGCTCACGGACAGGTAATCACGCTGCGCGATGGGCGCGGCAATACTTGGAAAGGTTTCACCGCTTAGGCCTTGCCCCGGCTTGCTTCACCCCTTACGGCAGTCTTACTCACGGCATGGTAGTGCGCTGGCGCACTACTCACGGCGCGGATTCCAGGAGAGCGCTACACTGGAGCTAGATGCTTGGCAAGCTGAGTTTTTGGGAATTCCCCCGTGGCAGCGCACCCTATGACGTGGTTGTGGTGCTGATCCTGGCGTTCATCTTCCTGACCCCGCGCGGCGTCTTCCGGGACCAGCCCAAGGCGCAGAGCATCGTGATGCTGCCCGCCCAACAGGGCTTTCTGTTGGAACCGGGACTGCTCACGGGTGTCGACGAACGTCAGCGTACGGAGCGCGCGACAGCTTTGGTGCAGGACCGCTTCAAGACCCGCGCCGTCGTGACGCGCCTCGAGCCGGTGTACGACGAGGACGAATTGACCGGCTACATGGCGTTCACGGAGCCCTAGACGTATGCGTTTACTCCCTGCTTTTCTCTGCGCCTTCCTTTTGGCGCCGCTGACGCCGGCCGAGCCGCTGGATGCGCTCCTCGCGCGAATGACCAAGGCAGCTCCGAGCGCCGATGCCTTCTCGGCCGCCGTAAAGCAGATCGATTACACCGCGATCGTCGATGAATCCATTGAATCCACCGGTTCCCTTCGCTTGAAGCGCACCAAGGCTGGGATCATCGGCGTCGTCGAATACACAAGCCCGAGCCCCTACACCGCGCATTTCACTGGCGGCAGCATGGAAAAGTACCTGCCCAAAGCGAACTTGCTGGAAGTCTACGATTACGGCAGGTACCGCAAGTCGGTGGACCAGTATCTGTCGCTGGCGTTCGGGATATCCGGCACGGATTTGCAAAAGACGTA
>CAZTKA010000137.1:1263-8765 GCA_964614015.1 uncultured Bordetella sp.
ATCGGCGAGGAAACCCTCGCCGGCACCCGCACCACGCGCATTGAGCTGACGCCGAAGGACAAGGAGGCGCTGAAACTGATTGCCAAGGTCGAGCTGTGGATTCCCGAGGGCCAGACCTACGCGATCCAGGAGAAGCTGACCAAAGCCGGCGGCAGAGACTATCTCACCTGGATTTACTCGGATGCCGAGCTGAATCCTGCGCTGCCCGATACCGCGTTCCATTTCAAGGCTCCGGCGGGCGTGACGCGGCGCCTGATGAAATAATCCGCGCGGTTACGCGCCCAGAATGAGCGGGACGAGATCCCGCAGATCCTGAACCATCACGTCCGGAGGAACGTGCAGGAACGTCTCGGGCTGAATGCCCCATGGCACTCCGCAAGAATATACCCCCGCGTTGCGCGCCGTGAGGACATCGATGGCGCTATCGCCGACGATCACCGTGCGCTCGGCGGCAATGCCGGATTCCGCCATCAATGCGTATACGCCCGCCGGGTGCGGCTTCTTCTGCTCGAAGCTGTTGCCCCCGTAGATCCGGAAGAAGTGCAGGTCCAGACCGAGCCCTTCGATCATGCTCACGCTGAAGCGCACGGGTTTGTTCGTCAGCACGGCCATCGCGATATCCGCCGCGTGGAACTGATCAAGAGCCTCGCGCACGCCGGGATAGGCCGCGGTGTGGTCGAGCATGTGTTGGCGGTAGTAATCGAGAAAGTAGCGGAACGCGCGTTCGAAATCCGGCCCGCTTACTTCAGGCAAGGCACGCTGCACCAATACGTGCGCGCCGTTGCCGACGTAGGAGGAAATCTGCGGGACTGGAATCGGACCCTCGCCCATGAAGGCGCGTGTAGCGTTCACGGCGTTCACCAAGTCCTGCTTGGAATCGACCAGCGTGCCATCCAGGTCGAAGATGAGTAAACGCGAGCCCTTCATTGGTCCACACTCTTGGGCGGCGGACCCTTCGGCGCATCACCTTCCGGTTTCTTTCTGCGTCCGCCGGCGCGTTCCACCTGTTCTTGCCAGGTCTCGCGGATCTCGCGCAGGCTGGCCCCGAAAGCTTCCTTCACCTGGTGGGGCGCCAGTTCTGCGCACCAGTCCGAGGCTTCCACGGCATAGGGCAACAGGTAGGATTCAGAAATCCAGTTCGGTATCGGCTTCGGCGTGAACGCCATCAAGACCGCGACAAGCGCAATGCCGATCAGGGCGCCGCGCACCAAGCCGAAGGCCGCGCCCAGTATCCGGTCCAGCCAGGAAAGCCCGGTCCACTTGAAGATTTTCGACAGAAGCTGGCCAAGAAGGCTGCCGGCAACGAGGGTCGCGCCGAATACGGTGAGGAAGCCGAACAGATTCGCCCCGGTTTCCGAATCCAGGCGTTCCCGGAACCATGCCGCGGGGATGCCATAGAACCAAAAACCGAAGACGATGGCCGCGATGGCGGCAACGAATCCCACGCTCGCGCGCGCCAAGCCGGCTCGGAAACCGGCGACAACGGAAGTTCCCACCAGGACAACCAGCAATACATCGAGCAGGCTCATTGCAATTCGCGGCCGCTCAGCAGCCGGTACGCTTCCCGGTAACGCTCGCTGGTCTTGCGCGCGACTTCTTCCGGCAGTGCGGGCGCCGGAGGCTGCTTGTTCCAGTGAATCGACTCCAGGTAATCGCGCACGTATTGCTTGTCGAAGGAGAACTGCGGGCGGCCGGGTTGATATTGATCCGCGGGCCAGAAGCGGGAAGAATCCGGCGTCAGCACCTCGTCGGCGAGCGTGATCACGCCGTTGACGGTGCCGAATTCCAGTTTTGTATCGGCGATAATGATGCCGCGCGAACGGGCGTAGTCGGAGGCCCTGCGATAGACTTCGATGGTGAGGTCGCGCAGCCTGGCGGCATTCTCGGCTCCCACCAGTTGGACGGTTTCCGCGAAGGAAATGTTCTCGTCGTGACCGGAGGCGGCCTTGGTCGCGGGTGTGAAAATGGGTTTGGGCAGCCGGTCGGATTCGCGCAGGCCCGCTGGCAGGCGAATGCCGCAGACGGCGCCGGTGCGCTGGTAATCCTTCCAGCCCGAGCCCGAAAGATAGCCGCGAGCGACGCATTCGACCGGGAACATTTCGGCACGCTTCACCCACATGGAGCGTCCTGCAAACTCCGGCGGAAGCCCCGCCGCGTCGGTGCTGAGGAAATGGTTCGGCACAACGTCTTTCAGGAGATCGAGCCAGAAAAGCGTCATCTGCGTCAGCACACGTCCCTTGTCGGGGATGCCGGTCGGCAGGATGCAGTCAAACGCCGAAATGCGGTCGGTGGCGACGATCAGCAGCCGGCCGTCATCGGCATAAACATCGCGCACCTTGCCCCGTGCGAGCAGTTTCAGGCCAGCAAGGTTGGTCTCCAGAACGATACCGGGAGGTGTTTGCGGTTGAGCGGCCACATCCAATTATACTGGGGACTTCATGCTTCTTTCGATCTTGATTCCGGTTTACAACGAGCGCACGGTGGTCGAAAAGAGTATCGCGATGGTGCTCGCCGCGCCGCTTCCGGAAAACATGGACCGGGAATTGGTTATCGTCGACGATTGCTCGACCGATGGCACGTCACAGATTCTCGAAGCGCTGGCCGCCCGCGAGCCGCGCATCCGGTTGTTCCGTCAGTCGGTGAATCAGGGCAAGGGCGCCGCCATCCGCCGCGCGATACAGGAAGCGGCCGGGGACTTTTGTCTGGTGCAGGACGCCGACCTCGAATACGACCCCTCCGAATACCCGAAGCTGCTAAAGCCATTGCTGGATGGACACGCGGACGCCGTGTTCGGATCCCGGTACCTCGCCGGCGAGCAGACGCGCGTGCTGCCCTACTGGCATTCGATGATCAACAAGTTCCTGACGCTGGTCTCCAACATGTTCAGCAATCTGAACGTGACCGATATGGAGACCTGCTACAAGGTATTCCGCACGGATCTGCTCAAGAGCATCCCGATCCGCAGCAATCGCTTTGGCTTTGAGCCGGAGATCACCATGAAAGTGTCGAAGCGCAAACTGCGCTTGTATGAGGTGCCGATCAGTTATCACGGCCGCACCTACGAAGAAGGCAAGAAGATCGGCTGGAAGGACGGGGCCAAGGCGCTAGGGGTGATTCTCTATTTCTGGCTGATCGATGATTTGTACGCGGAGAATTACGGGCGCGGCCTATTGAATTCGCTCACCGGCACGCCGCAATACCAGAACTGGATCACGTCGATGCTCCGGCCGCATTTAGGCGCGGCGGTCCTCGAAATTGGCGCTGGCCTGGGCAATCTCACCGGGCGTCTGATGGGCAAGAAGCTGCTGTACGTGGCTGCCGAGAGCGATCCCCTGTACTTGCACGCCTTGCGCAACCGCTTTTTGCGGACGCCGAGCGTCACCGTTTCGCAACTCGACCCTCGCGACGCGGCAGCTTACGCACTGTGGGCGGAACGGTTCGACAGTGCCCTGTGCGTGAACGTCCTCGAATCGGTGGAGGACCCGCAGGCGGTGGTTGCGTCGCTAGCTTCCTGCCTGAAACCCGGAGGGAATCTGATTGTGCTGACGCCGCAAGGCCCGGCCATGTTCGGACCGCTTGATGAAGGCATGGGCCACCGCCGGCGTTTTTCTTTTTCGCAACTGCGCAAAATGCTGGAGGCGGCCGGGCTCGAAGTGATCGAGGAGCGGCACTTCAACAAGATCGGATCACTGGCCTGGGGCGTTTTCGGAAAACTCTTCGGCCGCCGCAAGATGAACCGCGTTGCGCTGAAGCTGTGGGACAAGACGGTATGGTTCTGGCGTCGCGTGGACGCGCTGCTGCCATGGCGGGGCCTGTCGCTGATCGCGGTGGCGCGCAAGCGGCAGGCTCCGTTGTAGGGCGAATAGGCCCTACTTCAACCGCGCGCCGACCGGCACGTCTTCGAGGAATGATGCGAGCACCGGGCTGCCGCCTTCGAGCGACGCTGCCACGATCATCCCCTGCGAGACCAGCCCGCGCAGCGTGCGCGGCGCCAGGTTCGCGACGATCACCACCTTGCGGCCGACCAGCGCTTCCGGCCGGTACGCTGTCGCGATGCCGGCCACGATCGATCGCGGCTCGGCTTCGCCGATATCCACGCGCAGGTGCAGAAGCTTGTCGGCGCCCTTCACTTTCTCGGCTGTTTTGATCTGTCCGACGCGCAGATCCACTTTGGAGAAATCATCGATGGTGATCGTAGCGGAGCCTTCCGTCGATGCGGCGGGAGCGGCAGGCGGCCCGGACGCGCCTCCCAACAGTTCCCTTTGCCGGGCCAACTCGGCCGCCTCGCCTGCTTTCATTTGTTCGATCATGATCTTCGCGTCCGCGCGCGGGAACACGGCGACGGGGTTGTCGATGGCTTGCCCCGAAGCCAGTAGCCCCCACTTCAGATCCGCGACGCGAATGGCGTCGAGCGGCGTGCGGTATCCCAGTTGCGCCCAGATCTTCGCGGCCGACCCGGGAATGACCGGCGATACGGCCGCCGTGATCAGGCGGAGCGCTTCGGCGGCGGTGTATAGCGTCGCGTACAATTGCGCCGTTTCTCCCGCCTTGGCAAGCTTCCAGGGCGCCTTCTCGACGATGAATTTGTCGATCGAGCCGATCAGGCTCCAGATCGTCTCCAGTCCCTTCGAAAAATTCAGCACGTTGAACGAATCAAGCGCGCTATCGATCGCCACGGCCGCGGCCTGCGCGATCTGGCCGTCACCCGGCCCGGGCGGAATCACGCCGCCGCAGTACTGCTGAATCATCGCCAGCGTACGGCTGGCCAGATTGCCGAGGCCGTTCGCCAGGTCCGCGTTGTACCGCCCAATCAGCGCATCGTAGCTGAAGCTGCCGTCTTGTCCAAAAACAACTTCGCGCAGCAGGAAGTAGCGCAGCGCGTCCGCGCCGATCACGTTCCGGATGGGCGTGGCGCGGACGATGTTGCCCTTCGACTTGCTCATCTTGTCGTTTTCAAACAGCAGCCAGCCGTGGGCGAAAATCTGCTTGGGCAGCGGCAATCCCGCGGCCCACAGGAACGCCGGCCAGTAGACCGCGTGGAAACGCAGGATTTCCTTGCCGATCAGGTGCAGGTCCGCGGGCCAGGCGTTGTCGTTTTCGACGGCGCTGCGGTATGTGTTCAGCGCATCAAACCACACATAGAATACGTGCGGGGCGTGGCCTTCCACGGGAATGCCCCACTTGATGCTGGTGCGGCTGATGGAAAGATCGCGCAAGCCCTGCTTCACGAACGCAACCACTTCGTTGCGGCGCGGCTCGGGCTGAATGAACTCGGGCTGATCTTCGTAGAGTTTGAGCAACCGGTCCTGAAACGCCGAGAGCTTGAAGTAGAAGTTCTCTTCCGTGATGGTTTCCGTGGGACGCCCGCAATCCGGGCAGGGATCGCCGGGCTTGGCGTCGTTCACGAAGGCGTTGTCGAAAATGCAGTACTGGCCGGTGTAGTTACCTTTGTAGACATACCCGGCGTCATGGCAGCGCCGGAAGAAATCGTTGACGACGCGGGCGTGATTCGGAGCCGTCGTTCGCTGGAACCGGTCGATCGCGAGGCCCAAAATCTCCCACTGCCGCCGGAATTCCTCCGAAATCGTGTTGGTGTAATTCAACGGCGATCTGCCCAGTGCTTGCGCGGCGCGCTCGACGTTGACGCCATGCTCATCGGTGCCCGTCGCCAGGATTACGTCGTAGCCTTCCATGCGTTTCAGGCGCTTGATCACGTCGGCGGCGATCGTCGTATAAGCGTGGCCGATGTGCGGCGCCGCGTTCGTGTAGTAGATGGGCGTAGTGAGGTAATAGTTCATTTGGTCTTCAGTAATGCTTCCGTGGCGGCAGCGAGCACGCGCGGCAGAGCAGTGCCGGTGCGTTCGGCGATGACGCGGCAGTCATCGTATTCCGGGGCAAACGCGCCCTGTGCGGAAAGTTTTCCGCGCACCGGGCCATAAGGCGTTTCCACAGTTAACATGCGGCGCTCTTCCACGCGGCGCTCCGCCGGATAAATGCGTAGTCCGAGCGTGGAGGTCTCCGCGAAAATGATGTGCGCCAGGCGCTCCTGATCCTCCGGCCGCGCGATGACGCGCAGCAGCGAGCCGGGGCGGTTCTTTTTCATTTGCAGCGGCGACAGCGCGGCATCCAGCGCGCCGGCGTCCAAAAGTTTTTCGAGCGCGTATCCCAAGACCTGGGGGCTCGAATCATCGATGTTGGCCTCCAGTACGCTCACCAGAGTGGCTTCCGCCGCGCCCGAGCGCTCCCCGATCAGCGCGCGCAGGACGTTGGCATGCTGCTTGAAATCGCGATCACCCGCGCCGTGCCCGATCGACTGGATGCGCATCGCAGGCAGAGGGCCGAAACTGGCGGCCAGCGCCGCGGCAAGCGCGGCGCCCGTGGGCGTGGTCAACTCCACCTCCGGACCGCGCGCGTAAACCGGTTTGCCTTCCAGCAGGCGCGCGGTCGCAGGCGCCGGCACCGGCAGCAAGCCGTGCTCGGTGTTCACTGTGCCGCTGCCGACGTTGATTGCCGAGACGTGCAGTTCCTCGACCTTCAGCAGGTCAAGCGCAAGGCACGCGCCTACGATATCGGCGATCGAATCCGCCGCGCCGACCTCGTGAAAGTGGACTTTCTGGATCGGAACGCCGTGCACTGACGCTTCTGCTTCGCCCAGCTTCTGAAACACCGCGGAGGCGTTCGCCTTCGCCCGTGCAGGAAGCGAGGCGCGGCCGATCATCTCGAGAATGTGATGCAGGTGCCGGTGTTTGGCCGGGACCGAATCCAGATGGACGCGGAACTTGGACGCGGCCACGCCGCCGCGCACTGTTTTTTCGACCTCGTAACGCGCGCCCGTGGCGAGACTATTGAGGCCCTCGATCACGGCATCGGCGGGGGCCCCGGCGTCGATCAGCGCACCGACCGTCATGTCGCCCGAGATGCCGGAAAAAGCGTCGAAGTAGCAGAGTTTCATTCGGAACTCCTATTGTAGCCGGGCCGCTACAATAGAGAGTTGGAACTCGAAAAAATACTTCTCCGTAAGGTGGGCGAGGCCGTCACGCGCTTCAAGATGATCCGTGACGGCGACCGCGTGGCCGTAGCCCTCTCGGGCGGCAAGGACTCGCTTACGATGCTCGAAGCGCTGATCCGGCTGCGCGAGCGTGCGCCGGTCGAGTTCTCTTTATGCGCCTTCACGGTCGAGCAGGGCAAGTTTCTGCGGCCCATCGGACCCATGGGCGAATATCTCAGGTTGCGCGGCATCGACTGGACCTATCATCGCGACAACCCGTCGTTCCGGCTGCTCGAAGAGCAGCCTGATCACGGTTGCGACCTGTGCAGCCGCTTTCGCCGCCGCGCCGTCTATCAGATCGCGCGCGGTTTGGGCGCGAACGTGATCGCCTTCGGCCACACGGCGGACGATTTCTGCGAGTCCTTCCTGCGGAATGCGCTGTTCACCGGACGCACCAGCGCCCTGCCTGCCGTGACATGGTCCAGCCAGCGCGATTTCCGCCTGATCCGCCCGC
>CAZTKA010000138.1:0-8711 GCA_964614015.1 uncultured Bordetella sp.
GATCGTTGTCCGGCAGCGGCCGTCCGTCGGTGAGGATCTGGCGAACATTGCCATTTGCCTCGTACATGATCACGATGGCCTGCGGGGTCTGAAAAATCTTGCGCGGCTGCGGATGCATGTGCAGTTGCGTCAACCCCAGAGGCAGGCAGTGCGCATCGGGATTGTCCTTGGCGTTGTTGGCTTTTCGTTCGTCGCGGAGTTCCTTGGCCCAGGGCGTCATCGGCGCGAAACCTCCGGGAAGTCCGGCGCCGATGTTGAAGAATTGCCCCACCGGCGGTTCGTTGTTCGGCGCCGGAGGCACCGGCGCGTCCTTGCCCTGCTTGCCCTGTCCCCCTCGTCCGGCCGGGCGTGCGATCTCCCACAATCCGGAGAAATCGATTTTGCCGTCGGCCGTGCGCGGCGCCGGCGCCGCAAGATCGATCTTACCGTCCTTGGTCCTCGGACCCGCGGTCGGATAATCCGGCCACTGCGCGAACACTGCCAGGGCGGCGGCAAGAGACACAACGATTGTAGCCGTCAGAGTTCGAATGTTGGCAAGCATGTTCCCTAGTATAATTCCTGGCCGCGGGGAATTATCGCGCCTGATGCGCCGGTAACGGGTCTACTTCGGCCGGTACGCTTCCCGCGCCACTTCCGCATACGGCACCGGACACACCGTGGCCCGGATCTCCGTCTGCACGTGGGGTTCGACCGTGGGCTTGGAGCCGGTCCCAGGCTGCTCGCCCCACACGAAGGTGACTTCGTTGCCGTTGTGGGCATGCTCGTTGTCCAGAATCGCCAAGGTCAGCATTTTGCCTTCATTCGAGCTGTAGCCGATCCAGGTCGAGATGCCGACGGTCTTTCTATCCTTCGTCACCTTGTCGTACGGCCAGGTGGAATACACAGCCGAGGGGAACTCGAAGAACTTGGCCCGGTCGCTTTTGTCGAACATCGTGCCCATCGCCCGCAGCACATCGTCGCTGTTGAGCGCGAGGGTGACCTTCGTGCGTCTCGGGTTCTGGGCGATTTTCTCCAGCGCTTCCCGGCCGACAAAGTCGTGGTCGAACTTGACCACCGATCCATAGCCCAAGTCGTAGGGCGTCAGGTAGTAATCTTCGATGTTTTCAGAATAAAAGCTGCCGCCGAGCGACGCGGTCGCTTCCCAGGCGGTATCCGGCAGCCACTCACGGTAGGCTTTCATTTTCGGGCTCGTGTAGATGGCGGGCAGGGGTGAGGGAATCCATCCCGATTCCAGCGTATTGGAAGAGTATGCCCGGCCGCCCACCAGCCGGAGGCCGAACTCCTTTCCAGCTTCCACGATCGCGGTCCTGATTTCTTCCCCTTGATCCCAGGGCCCGAATATTTCCCAGCCCGGCTGTCCGGCCATGCCGTGACGCAAGGCGCTGACCTTCTTGCCCGCGATTTTGACAGTCCCCATTTGGAAGAACTTGAGATCGGGCAGCGAGCCCTCCACCACTTTCTCCATCACTTTCATCGCGTTCGGACCCTGCACCTGGAAGCGGTATGCCTGTCGCACCACCGGACCCTTCTGCGCGGCCGCGCGCTCATCGCGCGTGCATTTCACTCTGTACCCGGCGGTTTCGGCGTGGAACTGCACCCAGTTGTGCACCGACGGACGGCCCACCAGGTTGAAACGCCCGTCTTCGAGACCAAAGAGAATCACGTCCCCGATCACATAGCCCTCGGGGTTGCACGGCACATATTGCTTGGCTTTGTTCGGACCGAAGTTCTTGAAAGTGTTGACGCCGAGATCCGAAAGCAACTTCAGAGCATCCGGCCCTTCAACGTACATGTCGGTCATGTGATACGACTGGTTGAACAACACGCAGGTCTTCTGCCAAGCCCGCTGTTCGTCCCGCCAGTTGGTGTACTCGGCCGGTACGCCGGGATAAACGTGTGCGCCAATCGAAGAATTGCGCAACAGCTTTACCGGGCTGGTCTTTTGTAAGAGCGTTGCCAAGCTCATGGACGGTCGGCTACCTCACTTTGCATGCAAAAATTCCCAAAGCGACCAGTGTAGCACTGCGGGCAAGGAATGCAGATCGTTTGGCGAGGCAAAGCGGATCATGTGTCGCCGGGCTCGGATAAGATCGCCGGAAGCGGATGCCTGTTGAGTTACGGCTGAAGCCCGGCTTATCCTCTAAGTTTAGCCGTCTCGCTCAGAGCGCACAGCGCGGGGCCGTTCCACGGTTCCAGTCAAGGATCGCGCCCCGCTGCGTTGTGCGCGAGTTTGACTGGAGAGAAGAACACCCGCGCAGAGGGAAAGAGGTCGCAATTGAGATCCATACGTTGGATTGCTCCGTTGTTCTTGTGTTCCGCAACGCTGGCGCAGCCGGCGCCCCAGGCGCCGCCGGCGAAACCCGGGGTCCCAGCGCCTCAACCAGTTCCGAGGCGGACGCGCCCGGCGCGCACGATCGATAACATGCTCTCGGTGAGTCTGTTCTACTGGCGGCCGAATCAGGGCCTGGAGCCCGGACTGTTCCGCGGCGACAGATCGCTGCTCACGGTTTCGCAGCGCTTCGCTATGCCCGTGGCCACGCGCTCGAACGGCATCATGATTACGCTGCCCACGCTCGGCTCCAATCGCCTCGAAATCGGCTATTGGGACACGGGCGCATCCGGCGCCTCCCGAGCCAAGGAACGGTTGAATATTTACGCGGCCAACGTGGCCCAAGGGGAGTTGGTGGCGTCGCGCTACAAGATCCGGAACATCCGCGTCTCCTGGAACTATCTCACGTTTCCCGTGCCCGCCCTGGATGCGAAACTGCGCGTGAAGACCTACTGGGAAGTCCAACACACGCGCCTCAAGCCGCAGATCAGCTTTCCGGAATCGGCGGTTCCGAGCGCCGTCGTCGGCGCCAAGCAGTCCATTACCTTGCCGGGGGCGGGTGTGGGTCTGGAGTATGTCGCCTCCCGCCGGTTTCGCTTCGATGCGCGCCTTTCCGGCATGGCGTTCCCGGGAACCTCCCGTTACGTGGATGCGGAGGCGACGCTGATTGGAACCTTCGGAGGCCTGGAAATCCTCGCGGGCGGCAAAGGCTTTCACTTCCGCACGACGCCGAAGGACGAGACGTATCAGCAGGCGGCCATGTGGGGACCCGTGTTCGGGCTCCGCTGGGTGTTCAGGTAGCCAGCGACCGGGCCAGGATCCACAGCTTCTGCCAGGTGGGCACGCCGATCCGGCGCGCCAGCACGTCGTAACCAGACCCGGCGATGTTGTCGAGTAAGCGCGAATAGATTCCGATCAGGGCCCGCAGCGATGCGCGGCTTCCCCGGTGCACCATACCGGTCAGTGGAGCGGATTCCGCGTAGTAAGCCCGCGCGCGCCGCGCCTCGAATTCCAGCAATTCCCGCAGGGCCGGCGACGGCGCGCCGGCGCGCAGATCTTCCAGCGCCACGCCGAAGCGCCGCAGGTCCTCGGCCGGCAGATAGACGCGCCCGTTCTCGGCATCTTCCTTTACGTCGCGCAGGATATTGGTGATCTGAAACGCGACGCCGCATTTCTCCGCCAGCCGCAAGGCCTCGGGCGACTCGAAACCGAAGACGTGGATGATGGTGAGGCCCACGACGCTCGCTACTTGATAGCAGTAACGGTAGAGCTCGTCGAAGGACTCGATGTGGCGGGGTTCCAGATCGCTCCTCACGCCGGCGATCATCTCCTCGAAATACTCGTGCGGGATGCGGTAACGCGCCACGGCGTCGGCGAAGGCGGGCCAGACGGGATGACCGGGGAGATCGCCGGAGAGCGCGCGGTGCAGATCCTGGCGCCAGCGCTCGATGGCGCCGGCGCGGTCGGCGATTCCTTCGGCGTCGCTCAAATCGTCGCAATAGCGCATGAAGGCGTAGATAGCGCACATGGCGCGGCGCTGCGACGGGGACAGCAGCAAAAATGTCAGATAGAAATTCCTGGCCTGGGCGCGCGCCACGCGCTCGCAGAAACGGTAGGATTCTTCGACCGGGACGCTCATGCGGCCCGCGCAAAAGCCCGCCGCCCGATGGCGCCCAGCAGCAGGCCCACGCGCTCCAGCTTCGAGATGGCCGGGCGGGCGGCCAGCACATTGTAGTCCTGCGCCTCGATCTTTTCGAGCACACGCAGGCCCCCGCGGCTGAAGAGTTCGAGATCGATGGCCAGGCGGCGGTCCACTTGTCCGGCCAGCGGCAGACCCTTGAAGAACAGGCTGCGGGTCAGCTCCACGGCTTCCTTCATCGCGGCGCGAAAACCGGGTTCAAAACGGCGCGCCTGCAGAGCCTCCAGCGAATACCCGTGCGAACGCAGCAGCTCCAGAGGCAGATAGACGCGATCCTTTTCCAGATCGACGGTCACGTCCTGCCAGAAGTTGGCGAGCTGGAGCGCTGTGCAGGTGGCATCGGAAAGCAACGCCCGCTCCTCGTCGGGGTATCCGCACAGGCGCAGCACCAGGCGCCCCACGGGATTCGCCGAATAGCGGCAGTAGGCGAACAGTTGACTGAAATCCCGGTAACGGGTGACGCGCTGGTCCTGCTGGAAAGCGGTGATCAGGTCATTGAACAGTTCGATGGGAAGCTGAAAGCGTTCCGCGGTTCCCTGTAGGGCCACGAACACGGGATGGCGCACGCCTCCGGCCCGCATCGCGTACAGTTCCCCGCGCCACCAGTTCAGGAGCTGCAGGCTTTTGACCGTGTCGCCGATTTCGTCGCCCAAATCGTCGGCCCAACGGCAGAACGCATAGACGTTGTAGAAGTCCTGATGCAGGCGCTTGGGCAGCAGAAAACTGACCACATGAAAATTTTCGTAGTGGTGCGTGGCCAGCCAGCGCGTGTAAGCGAGCGATTCCTCGAGCGCCCAGGCGCGGTCCAGGGCTTCCGGCGAGGCGAGAAAGGCAGTGGGTTGCAGGAACACCGGCCCAGCCCCCGCTACGGGATGATGGCCGTCTTCATGTGGCCGTTGTGGCTCATGAGGTGCTGCATGACGTCCAGCAGATTCCCCAACGGCTCCACACGATTCACGAAGTCCTTTGCGGTGACGTAGCCCCGGCTGACAGCCTCCAGCGCCTTGCGCACCAGCGCCGGAGTGTGATGGAAGCTCGCCAGCAGCGTCAATTCCGAATAGTGGAGGCGGTCGGTGTCGATGGGCACGGCGGTGCCTTCGGCGCAGCCGCCGAAGAAATTCACGACGCCGCCGCGCCGCAGCAACTGCACGGCCAGTTGCCAGACCTCCGGTAATCCGACCGCTTCGATGACCACATCGGCTCCGCGGCCGCCGGTCAGCGATTTCACGGGTGTGACGACGTCGGCGCCGTCGTCATTCAGCACGACTTCATCGGCCCCCATGCCGATGGCGCGGTCGAGCTGCGATTGGCGCCGCCCGATGGCGATCACGCGCGCCCGGCAGACCATCTTCGCCATGCGGACGAACATCATCCCGATGGGTCCCAGGCCGATGATGGCGATGGTGTCACCGGGCCGGATGCGGGTTTCTTCCAGGCCGCGCATCACGCAGGCCAGCGGTTCGACCAGCGCCGCGTCCTGATAGCTGACGTGCTCGGGGATCTCGAGCGTGTTCTTCCGGACGATGCGTTCCGGGATGCGAATGTATTCCGCGTAGGCGCCGTTGTTGAACAACAGGTCCTGGCACAAATTCTGCTGGCCGCGCAGGCAGTAGAAGCACACATCGCAGGGAGCCGAGTTCGCGGCGACGATGCGCTGGCCCGTGCGGAACTTTGTCACTGCGGCGCCGGCTTCCACGATGTCGCCCGCCAGCTCATGGCCGAACAGGGCGGGCGGACGGATCATGCGGGCGTGGTAGCCCCGCCGGAATACCTTGACGTCGGTGCCGCAGGTCAATGCCGCGCGTACGCGCACCAGGAGGTCGCCGGATGAGAGTTTTGGAACTTCTACGTTTTCGATGCGGAGTTGTTCCTTGCCGTAGAGAACGGCGGCGGTCATCCGCTGGGTGGACGGCGTCATCGCTGTGGAGATAGTACTATCTTCAAAGATACCTCATCCGGGCGCGCCGCGCGAGCGATACCCTGCTGAATATCGCGCAAAGGATAGCGGTGCGTAATTAATTCTTCTAAAGGGAGTTCCCCGCCGAAGACGAGTTCCGCCGATTCCCGCTGGAGATCGACCGAAGAACTGTAGGAGCCCAGCAGCGTCCGCTCCAGCATGCAGATGTCGGCTCCTGAGAGATCGACGCGCTCCTGATGCGAGGTTTGCGCGAAAAGCAGGATGCGGGCTCCGGGCCGGGAGCAGGCCACGGCCTGCTCGACGACGCCCCTGGCGCCGGCGGCGACGATGACAACATCGGCGCCACGGCCCTGCGTCAGCGCTTTGATGCGCGGCAGAAGGCCGGCATCGCGCGGGTCAAACGACGCTTCGGCGCCGAAGCGAACCGCGAGTTCCCGCCGGCTGGCCATGGTGTCGGTCACCACCACGCGAAGTTCCTCGCGCACGGCCATCATGGTGAAAATCAAGCCGATGGGGCCTTGCCCCAGGATCAGGCAGACGTCGCCGGGGCTGGGGGCGAGCTGGCGCATTCCTTTCAGGCACGTATTCACCGGCTCGACGAAACTGGCGCGCTCAAAGGAAACGCCATCGGGGATTTTCTCCACGCCGCGCTCCACGATCCAGTCCATCACGCGCACGTACTGTGCGAATCCACCGCCAGCGGGTTCGAAGCCGGCCGTGACGCCGACTTTCTTGTACACGGGACACTGCGCGTACAACTTCCGCCGGCAATAAAAGCATTTGCCGCAGGGGATGTGGTGGAACACGACCACGCGGTCCCCGGGCCGGTACCGCGTGACCTCCTGGCCCGCAGCCGCCACCACTCCTGCCGTCTCATGTCCGTAGATGCGCGGCGGGGGCAGCAGATCGTATTCGATCTTCTTCAGATCGGTGGGGCAGATGCCGCAAACCTCCACGCGGATCAAGATCTCTCCGGGCCCGATTTCGGGAACCGGAATCTGCTCCACCACGACCGATCCGGCTCCGCGGTACACGGCCGCGGACATTACGCTAGAATTCGCACTCTGCAAAAAATTCTCCTAAACGATCCGCAGCCCGCCGGCAATTCCGGTTGAGTCGCATCAATTGAGGCATAGCCGTTAACGGGCGCCAGATAGCGGCCGCGGCAATGCGCTGTAACTGGAAGCGCCCCTCCCCGTCGCGATAGTGATTAAAGTTCAGTGGCAAATCCTCGTCCGCCGTATCGGAAACCACCTTTACGGCATGAAACGGAAGCCCCCACGCTCGCGCCCGCTCTCGCACGGCCGCCGACTCCATCTCGACAGCCACCGCTCCCGTTTGTTGCCAGAGCTGGCGCTTTTCTTCCGCGCTTACCGCCACGCGGTCCGCGGACCAAATCTCGCCCCGCACACACCGCGCCCCAATCCCAGGAAAACCTTCACCCGATACGACAATATCACCCACACGCAGCGCCGGGTCAAGCGCCCCACAGAAGCCCGTGCTGAGCACGCGGCTGGCGCCCCAGGCTGCGATGGCCGGGGAGGAAAGCATGCGATCCACGAGCAGCGGTCCGGGGCCGTTCGCCAGCAGGATCCAGCGCACGCCGCGCCAACGGATCTGGCGTGCGAAGGCAGCCTCGCGGCACTCCAGCGGCCGGACATCGGAAGCCCGGTGGAGGATGCCCGCGAACTCGCGAGCTCCGGCGGCGATGATAAGCCATGTTTCCATCTGATTCCTAGGGGGGCGGCTTCCAAGTCCGCGGCAGGATACAATCCTGCCTCCACATGCAGGCGGCCCCACGACCTCAACAGTATCCATTCTTCCGGAACCACTCCACCGCCCGCTCCAGCGCCCTCGCGGCTGGAGCGGGCGCGTAGCCCAATTCCCGCGCGGCTTTTTCGTGCCGCACCCACATCTTTTTCTTCGCCATGCGCACCGCCTCGAGGGGCGCGCGCGGCTCCTGGCCGCTCAGCCCCGCCCACGCCGTGGTCACGACGCCGACCGCATACGCCACCGCATAAGGAACCTGCACAGAGGGAGGTTTTCTTTGAGCGGCCGGCGCAAGGACCTCGAAAATCTGGCGGAGCGTCATGTTTTCTGCGCCCAAAATGTAGCGCTCCCCCACGCTCCCGCGCTCGCATGCGGCCAGGTGTCCCTGGGCTACGTCCCGGACATCCACCACGTTCAAACCGGTGTCGACATAGGCTGGCATGGCCCCGCGCACGAAGTCGACCACGATTCTCCCCGTGGGCGTCGGCTTGAAATCGTGATCGCCCACGGGAGCCGTCGGATTCACGATCACCACTGGAAATCCTTTCTGCGCGCTCTCGATGGCCACGCGCTCGGCCAGGAGTTTGGAGCGTTTATAGTGCCCCTGCATTTCTTCCAGGCGCGCCGGCATCGTTTCGTCGCCCAGGCCGCCCTCGGGAACGCCGATGCAGCCGACCGTGCTGGTGTAGACGAAGCGTTCGACTCCAGCGCGGCGCGCGGCCCCGATCATGGCGCGCGTGCCCTCCACGTTCGAGCGATACATCTGTTCCGGATCGCGCGTCCACAGCCGGTAATCGGCGGCGACGTGATAGACCACCGAGCACCCGTCGACGGCGCGTTCAAGCGAGGCGGGATCGCGCAAGTCGCCCGGCACCACTTCGGCCCCTTCCAGTTCGCGCACCTTCGCCGGATCGCGAGCCAGCAGGCGCACCTTTTCGCCGCGGTCGAGCAAAGCCCGCGCCACGAGCCAGCCGACGAATCCGGTGGCTCCGGTG
>CAZTKA010000139.1:0-8635 GCA_964614015.1 uncultured Bordetella sp.
CCGCGGTCAGCGCTGAACTGGAGATTAGAACCGTTTCAGGCGGTCGAAGACCTAGAAGCGAAAAATGGCAGCCACTCCAGCCGTGGTCGGCATGTCAACGGTCGGGACGACGACGACCTGACCGCCTTTGCTTAAAACCAACTCCGCCAGATCATCCAGCAAGTCATCAACCTGGGGATCCTTCAAGCGGCTGAGAGTGAGCCCTCCGCTCACTCGGTCCAGACGGCCCGGGATCCGCCGTTCTGCCTCCACTAACAGAGATCCAACCCGCGACTCGGCGGCGGCGAGCGCCACAAGCGACAAATCGTCTGATCCGAGACCCTTAGATCGCGCCTCCTCGAATTCATCGCTGAGCACCTGTAGGCGCGAGCGGAATTCCGGCTCTATAATGTTCCATGCCCGCTGGCGTAACTGTTCGATCGTAAGCGAACCAGGGTCCACCTCGATACCGCCGTCAAGCAGAAACGGATTACGGCTGATCTGCCGGAATGGAGTGTGGTATTGCGCGAGTGCGGCGAGGATGAGAGGCAGTCCGGATGGGCGGGAATGGTGTTCCAGAATAGCCCGGTCAACTGCGCGAAAGAACCGTTCTTCGTCGATCTCGAGTTCGTCCGGCTTCGATCCATGACCGTGTCGCATGCTAGAGCCGAGCGCGGTCCCGCCGTAGGAGGCAACGGTTTGATGAGGCTCTGTCAGCTCCGCACCCAGAGCTTCGGTGATCGTGCGCGGAACCCCGGCGGCTAAGTCCACCTCGTCCAGACGGTCGCGATTGCCCTCAAACAGCTTAATCTGCCGCCGGTTCAGACTGAGCACCTGATGCCGGTCGGCCGATTGCAGAATGCGCAACAAGGGCTTGATATGGAAACTATTGGCGACGACAGCCAACTCAGAAACCGGCCGCTGAAGCCTGATCACTTGGAACAAGCCGGTTGCACCGAAAACCGCCAAGCCATCCCAGGTGTGATTCCAGAAGTCCGCATCGCGAGCCAGTGTTCGGAATGGACTGAGCAGAGTGTCGGCCTCGCCTTCCGAATATTGGCCCAGAAGCGACTCCTCGAGTGCCTTGAGGAGATTCCTGTACCGTATGGGATCCTGCCGATTCTCAGGATGCCGCCGGTGTGTTTGCAGATAAAGCGAAAGGCAAGGAGGCACGTGCTCCGCGCGAAGCATCCGGAGATTATCTTCGATGATTGATGGCACTATCGTCTCGCCTCCAATCGTGGTAATCGGCTGCTGAATAGACGGCCCATCTGTTGGCTCGCAGGCCGCACTGCAATTCCGCAGTCGGTACCTGACAGGGGCATGTCAGTCTTCGCGCTGCCATTGCAAGTCATTTGAATCCGCATGTGCTCCTTGTCTTCATATTCGGCCTTCATCGCCGAGGACGGGCGTTCTTGCCAAGTCCCCACACCCCCGCCCGCAAAGAAGCCGCCGATGTGCAGTGGTGCATTTGCCAATTGCATACGCGGCATCGCGCACGGCGCCGGCTGGCAACTGTGATTCATGTGGCTCGATCGCCCGACAGGGATCGAGAAGTGTCATAAACACGACGGCGCGACGCAGTTCAACCGGATCGTGTAGACCGGCGGCCGCCGTACCGCGCCAACTGCTCCACCGAGCCGGAGGCGCCACCGGCCGGCCTTCATTTCGGACCTCCTTACTATCTGGCGTAGTCTTTGCGTGGAACACTATTCGATCCTCCGTTGCCGGGGGCGGTTGCAGCTCCCCCATCGGCGGTCGGCGCGCTGATGAAGGCAGACTCTCGGCTTGCCCCGGTTTGTCCCCACGTCTCTTGCGCACCGCGCGCAATCCGGACTGAATCAGCGGCACCGCCAAAAGCGCGACGATGAGCAGGATCTGTTCTGTGGACACGGATCAGCACTCCCAGAAGATGACCGATGATTCGCCGAGGTTACGAGGACGGTTCATTCGCGCCGCCTGCTGCGATCGACTCGCGCATCGACGAGTCCGCCTGGATGTTCTTCATGCGGTAGTAGTCCATGATGCCGAGGTTGCCCTGACGGAACGCTTCGGCCATGGCCCGCGGGACTTCCGCCTCAGCCTCGACGACGCGTGCACGCATTTCCTGCTCAAGCGCGACGGCCATCGCGCGCCGCTCCTCCGCTTTCGCCTGCGCGATCTGTTTGTCCGCATTCGCCTGATCGATTTGCAGCTTAGCCCCGATATTCTCGCCGACATCGACGTCTGCGATATCGATCGACAGAATCTCGTAAGCCGTGCCCGCGTCCAGGCCGCGGCTGAGGATGTTCTTCGAAATGTGATCCGGATTCTCGAGTACGTCCTTATGCGTTGCAGCGGAGCCTATCGTGCTCACCATGCCTTCGCCGACGCGAGCGATGATCGTCTCCTCGCCGGCGCCGCCTACGAGACGGTCGATATTCGTCCGAACGGTTACGCGCGAGACGGCAATCAACTGAATCCCGTCCTTTGCCACGGCAGCAATCCGCGGCGTTACGATGACCTTCGGGATGACCGACATTTTTACGGCTTCCAGCACGTCGCGTCCTGCCAGATCGATCGCAGCCGCACGCTTGAAGGGCATCTCGATGTTGGCCTTGTCGGCGGAGATGAGCGCATTGACGACGCGTACGACGTTTCCTCCAGCCAGATAGTGCGCTTCGAGATCGTCGATGGAGATTTGTAACCCCGCCTTGACCGCACTTATTCGGGCGTTAACGACAGTTGCCGGTGGCACGCGCCGGAGCCGCATGCCAACGAGAGTCATCATCCGGACGTAGGCTCCCGAAGACCAAGCCGCGATCCAGAGCGGAATCGGGACGATGTAAAGGATCACAATCAGCAGTACTACAGCCGGAATGAGCAGGCCGAGTGCGCCGATCGCTGTGAAATCGAAATTACTCATGTGGCTCCTCTTTTCTATGTGGAGACGCTCGCCGGACAACGATCCGGTTGCCGTCCACGCGGGTAACTTCTATGGCGGCACCCGGTTCTATAAAGCCTCCGTCCGAGACGACATCGACGCGAATGCCGTCGATTTCCGCAATTCCTGCCGGCCGCAAAGGCGAGACGGTGGTTCCGAGGCGTTGCTTCCAGCGATGGTCGCCCTCCGGAGTTGAGACATAACCGAGGCTGGCCTGCATGCCGGTGGCGAGCACGAGGCGCCGGCCGAACGGCAACCGGGGCAGCACACGTAGGAGCGCAAAGGTTCCGGCCATGGCCAGCAGAAGGGCGATGGCGACACGGCCGAGCGCACCGATGATAACGGCGACCGTCGCACCGGCGCCAACCAAAGTCATGCCCAATCCGGCCACCACGGCGACAACACCGGCAATGCCTGCCAGCGTCGTCCCCGGAAGCACAAACACTTCAAGCGCGATCAGCAGAACTCCAATCGACACCAGCAGCAGTTCCTCCCAACCCGCAAGCCGGACGATCCAGTGGCCCCAGAAGAATAGCCCGAGCGAGAGTAGCCCAATCGTGCCCGGAACGGCGAAACCCGGCGTCCGGATCTCGACCAGCAGCCCCAGGAGCCCCACACTCATCAGCAGGGAACTGACGATGGGGTTTGTCAGAAACCGGACAAAGGTTTCGGCCCATGTTTGCCTGGCATAGCGCACTTCAGCGCCGGACAATCCGGCCACCTTCAGCGCCGCATCGACTGTGGGCGCCGAAAGGTCGGCAACCTTGTGCTTGAGCGCCTCCGAGGTTGTGAGCGTGAGCAGCTTGCCCTTAGCGATCACTCCCGCGATCTCCACATCGGCGTCCACCATCGCTTCGGCAAACTCCGGCGGCCGCTTCCGCACCTCGGCCGTCGCGCGAAACTCTTTCCGTAAATAGGAAAGGGCTTTTTCGTCCGCTGGTTTGCTTTCGCCGGCCCCGCCAACAACTGGTGCGGCGGCGCCGATCGTACCGCCTTCCGTCATCACCAGCGTCTCGCAGGCGAGCGCGATCAACGCGCCGGCGGAAATGGCTCGCTGGTTCACGAACGCGATGGTCCGGACCGGCGAGTTGAGCAGCGTGTCGCGCATTGCCACTGCCGCATCGACCCGGCCGCCGAACGTGTTGATATCAAGCAACACGGCTGCGGCGCCGGCTTCCTTCGCCTCGCCAATCGTGCGCGACAGGAACGGCGCGAGACCGAGGTCGATCATGCCCTCGATCGAGACGGCGAAGACTACGGGAGTGGATGTCTGCGCACTGACGCTTCGCACGTTCGAGGCGCCCAATCCAGTAAGCAGGAGCACGGCCGCTGCGGCGAACCACGTAACGACCCTTCTACCGATCAGTGGGCTTGGCTTCGAACTGTGGATATTACGGTTCATGCTCTTCAGCGATTTGCGCGCGCCGAGGTAACCCGGTCGACCAAACCTCTATAAGCAGCGGGGTCCATACCCACGCCGTCAAAACGGAACTTATACGTACCGCCAGTGAACGGCTTGATTTCGAGCTCGTAGGGGTTCGAGAGCTTCGTTTCCTTAATCGCACGATATTCCCAGCGGCGGGAGTGGCTGACCGAACTAACGGACTCATAGCTCACCTGATCGGAACCGACGATGAGCCGCCCGCGACACTCGCCGACGCGATGGTTGTGGCGCGCCTGATAGGTTGTCGTGCCAGAGGCTGGCATAGCAGCGGGAGCCGCGGACGAGGCAGACACCATTCCTCCGCCGTACCAACTGGTCACAATCGCGGGCTCCGCGCCAGGAACAGCACGGAAGCTGAGGCGTCTCACGTCACCTGAGCGGTTCCGAATCACTTCGTTGGTCTGGACCGTGATGGCAGGGCCGTCGGCCTTCAGGCTTTCGATCGCGCTCTTCGCAACCACGAACGATGCGCTCGGCTGTTGTTCGTCCACGAAGACAAGGTAGTCGCCCAGCAGAAGCAGCTTTCCCGGGACCGTTCCGAAGGGGACGGAGTGGTCGACCTCGACCACACTGCCGGTCGCGGTAGATTGCGCTTCGCCCGGACGCGTGGGCACGAGCAGAATACAGATGAATGCAATACCGAATCTACTAGCTTTCATGTTTCCTCCAAGCAGTCTGTGTTGGACGCTGGCTGACGATTCGTAACCACAAGCCGCCAAGCTGGAGCAAGCGCTTCTCATTTCCTCCAGCGAGACGTACTGCCCGTCGGCGTGTCCCGCCTGTGGGCGTTTCGATTCTTCGCGCACTTTGCATCGGCTCCTCCCATGCGTCTGACTCAATCAACCCGTTACAAGAAAGAAGTGGCGCTTCGGCGTGGCGTCCTCTTGCTCTTGATCGCCTGGTAGCGGGCATCGTGAAATATCATCTGTCGCACCTGATCACTGATTTCTTGCCAGTCGTGAATAAAGTAGCCGGCCTGTTCTCTGCGCATCACCTCAGCGCGCTTCTCCTCGAGGATCGCGGTAATCGCTTCCGTTGAGCGCACTTGGCGGGGCTCTGTCGACTCGCAATCGACCGGAAGGACGCCGCCACGCGGTCGAACTCTGCGTTCACTTGGCACCGGATACGCTCCGCCCACTCCACCTGAGCCGCAAAGCCGCTCAGCCAGACCGCCGCGGCAGGTACTGCTCCTCCGTCGTCTTCCCACGCTTCGATGTCTCTGGTCGGTGAACCATTCATCATCAATTCACTCCTGAACGCGAACACTCCGAGGGAGCCCGCACCACTTTCGAGCGGACAGGCAAGTTCGGCCATTCGGTGGCTCCGGTTTCCTCCACTGAGAGCGTTCTTCTGCATCTGGATCTGCCTACGGCCGAAACTTCGGCTTGTTCGCAAGCCTTGCCTTTTCGAGCTTGGCTCCCGCTGCTGCTTCCTCGCCGGCTACGCGGGCAGCCTCCCGTTGGGGCGCTTCTTGGTGGTCAAGCCGCTTTGCTTCAGTAATGGCGGCTTGCGCTGGCTCCTGCAACTTCTTCAACACACCAATAAGCCGGAAGCCAGGGCCGTACGCGGAACGGATCAGGTCGAAGCAGTATTGCGAATCCTGCCAGCGTGCGACAATCTCTTCTTGATTGCCATATGCCCCTTGGACGCCGTTGGCGGGCGGCTTGGGCCTTTCCGAAGTCCCGTACGTGGCCGAGATCGCTTCGATGAAATCGTCAGCCGTCAATCCCTCGGTCTCGTACCTGTCGTAACTGATGGCAATCCGAAACAGTCTGCCGTCAAAGAAGCTAAAGATCACCTCTTGTACGGATTCCTGATTGGCGGATGGGCCGAGAGATTGGGGGCGCCACGAAAGGTCCTGGATGAGGGCCGGGCGGCGATGAATCATCTTCGCCTGGGATGGGCTGGCACTAACCTGCCTGGCGATCGTCGCCAGGTCCGTCCCGAGTGCGAAGTCGCGGTATCTGGAAAGATCCGGCGCCGAGGCGTGCACAGGCGTCAGCCCGATCACAAGAAGCAAGCCGAGAACCGATCGCGACGCGGCGGCACCGCCTTCACGCCAGCGCCAGTTGATTGTTGCGGCAAAGAGGGCGGCGCTCGCCACCACGACTGCACGCTGCCAATCGCCTGAAAAGCTGAACACGGAAACGAGGGGATTGTACAGTAGGGCAAGCCCTCCGAAAACGGCTGCAAACATGTACTGACGGGCGCGGGCGAGGTCCAACATCACGACAATTGCGCCTGCCCCCACGACGAACTTCGCCAGCACTTCGTACGCCGGAAGCTTGGGCCAAAGTGCTGCTGCAACCAGGAGCGCGGCGATCGAAATCCACTTCACCGCGTTCACGCGGCCGACGCTGCCTCGCCTGTCGCGCCAACGCCCCTTCGCTACCCACGCTTTCCATATCGCCTCGTCGAGAGGCTTACCCGGTGGCGGCTTCCATACTTCTTGCGATCCCTGTAGTCCAACTGGTATAGACATTCCTGATCTTCTTTCTTCAAATCAATCTGGGGTGTGAGTGACCAGAGCCTAGGGCACTGATCCTGCCAATCTTCTATTCTGGGCGTCGAAACTCACGGGCAGCCTTGTTCCTGTGCACAACTAGTGCAGGTCTTGGGCCAGCGCCGCTATTTACGGAGCCCGCTTGCTCGCCGGTGGCTTAGGGACCCTGCCGGGAAGCCTCGATCCGCGGGCGGGTGACCGCGGGTGGTCAAGTGGCCAAAGGCGGTCAGGGCTTTGGGCGACGGTCAACCGGCATCAGGAGCTAGCAGGCGTGGCGGCGCCGTGCCGTTTACGCCTGTCTTTCTCGACGTCAGCCATCTCAGCGCTATCAGCCCGGAAATGCCCGCGAAACCGGATGATGCCAGGATGCCCAGTTTGGCGGAGTTAAGGAGGCCAGGGCCGAAAGCCAACTCGGCGATGAAGAGAGCCATGGTGAAGCCGATGCCGGTGAGTAAGCCGCCAGCGGCAAGCAGGCCCCAGGTGAGTTCAGCCGGCCTTGCCGCAAGTCTCAGGCGCACCGCCAGAACACTGAACAGGAACACGCCCAGAGGCTTGCCGAGTGCGAAGCCGCTGAAAACGGCAGTCGCGAGGGAGCGATCGAAGTTTGCCATGGAAAGAGTTACGCCGGCGTTGGCCAGCGCAAACAGGGGCATGACTGCAAATGCGACCCAGGGATGTAAAGCTGACTCCAGCCGCTCGACCGGCGATAGGGCCTCGCGGGTGGCGATGCCTGCCCGTTGCAGATCTCGCCGGTCATCGGCAGCGCCGCACCCGCCGGCGGGCGGCGGATCGGTGCGGACGCGGTCGAGGATCGCGTGCAGCCGATTGTCGCTCACCCATCTACGAGTCGGCGTCATCAAGCCGAGGGCGACGCCCGCGAGCGTCGGATGCACCCCCGACGCATCCAGCGCGAGCCAGACCAGACCACCACACATGAAGTATGCAGGAACGCTCCGGACACCTAGTCGAGCCAACGCCGCCACTACTGCGAGGCCGAGCGCTGTGAGCGCGAGAGCTGACCAGTCCAGCGCGCCGCCATACCCCACGGCCACCACCAGAATGGCTCCGATATCGTCGAAGATCGCCAGCGATAGTAGAAACAGACGCAGGCTCAAGGGAACACGGGAACCCAGCACCGCCAGACAACCAATGACGAAGGCGGTATCGGTCGCCATTACAGTGCCCCATCCGTGCACGCCTGGCCCGCCGCGCACCAGCAACAGGTACAAACTCGCTGGTGCCGCCATCCCGCCCACCGCGGCGGCAAGCGACAGCGCCGCCATGCGTGGATTGCGCAACTCTCCCAGCACCAACTCGCGCTTCAGCTCGAGAGCGACGACGAAGAAGAACAACGTCATCAACCCATCGTTGATCCAGTGTCTTAACGAGCGGGAGAAACCAACCGCTCCCACGTGAAGACCGACCGGAATTTCCCAGAACGCGAGAAAGGGACCGGACCAAGCCGAGTTGGAAACCGCGACCGCGGCGACGGCAAAGATCAGCAAAACGGCGCCGGCCGCCGCCTCGATGCGCAAGAACTGCGCGAATGGTTTAGTGAACCGGTCTGCCGTTTCCTGAGGCAGTTGGTTAAGGGTGTCGGTCATTCCGTTCGGGCCGTCTTTGTGTCCGGCGTTGTTCACTCACTTCCAAGAAGCGGATCAACCGGCGATTACCGTCGCAATGGTAACGGTAATCGCAATCAGAACCAGGGCCAGCGTGAAGTCCTTCAACCACTAGATTCTTGGGTCTGAAATCCTAAACAAGAATAGTTCAACAATGCCGCTGT
>CAZTKA010000140.1:0-8545 GCA_964614015.1 uncultured Bordetella sp.
CAACTGACTCTTAATCAGTAGGTTGAAGGTTCGATTCCTTCCGCGCTCACCACCGCCAGCCCGCACCGGTCTTCCAAGCAGGATCATCATGGTGCTGTGTGGGGGATTCTTTTTCAAACCCTGCCGGCGGCCGCAGGCCAGATCAGCGCGGACGCCGTGGATTGTGAGACAATTTTGGGCGCCGTGGGGGGGACCACATCGTCGGCCACAGGCGGCCCCCTTGGCAAGGGAGTATCGGCGTGTTGCAGTCGCACATTAAACTAGGGAGCGTTTTCGGCATCAAGATCGGGCTGCACTTCAGTTGGGTGCTGATCGCCCTTTTGATTGTCTTCTCGCTTTCCGGAAGGTTTCAGGAAGAATACCCCCACTTGCCGCCCGGCTACGTGTTCGCGTTGGGGGTGGGAGCCGCGATCCTGTTTTTCACTTCCCTGCTGCTGCATGAACTCTCGCACTCGGTGGTGGCCCGCTCGCAGGGGATTCCGGTCCGCGAGATCACGCTGTTCGCTCTGGGCGGCGTCTCGCAACTGGAAGGCGAGGCGGCCTCCGCCAAGATCGAATTCCAGATCGCCATCGCGGGCCCGGCGGCGAGCATCGGGATCGGACTGCTGCTTGTGGGAATTGCGCAGCTCCTCGGCGGCGACGCTGCGGGGCCGGTGATCGCGGCGCTGAGCCTCATCGGGTACATCAACTTCGGCCTGGCGGCTTTCAACATGCTGCCGGGTTATCCGCTGGACGGCGGCCGCGTGCTGCGGGCGGTGCTGTGGTGGCGGGGAGGCGACCTGGAGAAAGCGACGCAGAGCGCGGCCAAGGCGGGGCAGGCCGTCGGCTTCACCTTCATTCTGCTGGGCATCGCGGGGTTTTTCAGCGGCAGCGGCCTGAGCGGATTGTGGCTTGCGTTCATCGGCTGGTTCCTGCTGCAAGCGGCTGGCGCGAGTTATCTGGAGACGGGCTTCAAGAAGGCGCTCGCGGGAGCTCGCGTGGCCGACGTCATGACGCTGGGGTGCCCGACGATTCCGCGCGATTTGACGGTGCAGGAGCTGGTCGACCAGGAACTATTGCGCACGGGCCGCCGCTGCTACGTTGTGGCCGATGACGGGCACGTCGCGGGTTTGGTGACGGCGAATGAAATCGCGCAGGTGGATCGCGCGCGGTGGCCGCACACCGCCGTCGAGGGCGTGATGAAACCGCTCGAAGGCCTGCGAACGATCGCGCCGTGGGATACGCTGTCGAGCGCGCTGGACCTGATGGTACGCGAGAACGTAAACCAGTTGCCGGTGGTTGAGGAGGGGCGGCTGGAAGGCATGCTTTCGCGCGCCGACGTCCTGAATTACTTGCAGACGCTGACGGAATTCAAGGCGCGCTGATTCACTTGCCCACTTTGGCCGCGATTTCCGCCGCGGCGCGGATGCCGGAATCCACGGCTCCGTTCAAATAGCCCTGGAAGTCGATGGAGGTGTGCTCGCCGGCGAAGTGGCAGTTGCCTTCGGGCTCGCCTTCGACGCCCGCGAACTTCGTGTACTGTCCCACCCGCCAGTACGAATACGAACCGAGCGCGTAGGGATTTCCGGGCCAGTAGTCCAGCGTCGCGAGGCCGTTCCACTGGGCTTTGAGGCCGGGCATGACGGGCTCGATCCGATCGAGGAATTGCGCGGCGCGGCTCTCCGGCGTTCCTCTCTTAAAACTGTCGGAAACATTGCCCCCCGTATAGTCGACCAGAATGCCGGATGCGCCGGGTTGCGCGCGTGTCACGTCCCAGGTGACCTGGTAGCCGCGGTCGGAGTAGGAATCGCCGTTCCAGCCCAGGCGCTCCCAGTGGCGGCTGCGGAACTGCACGTTGAGCTTGGTGTTGGAGCCCATCCCCAGCTCGCGGATGGCCGTGAGCTTGAGGGGCCGGAAGCCCGCCCTGGTGAAATCGACCGAAGTCCGCAGGATCGAGAAGGGTAGCGTGAGCACGACGAGGTCGGCAGTGACTTCGGTGGAGCGGCCCCCCGCGCCGAAGGTCAGGCGATACGTGTTGTCGTTCATCAGCCGGATCGCGGTAAGGCGCTCGCCCAGCCGGATGCGCGGCGCGAGCGCGTGCGCGAGCAAGGCTCCGATCTGATCGTTGCCGCCGCGCACGTGATACTTCTCGTTGCTCGGGCCGAAGATCCGCAACCGGCCGGGTCCGATGTAGCCGAGCAGGTAGAGCAGATTCAAGCAGGACTGGTCGCTCGATTCGGCGCCGTATTCGATGTTGTAGGCGACATCGAGCAACTGGCCGAGCTTGGAATAAACGCCGCCGGGCACGCTTTCGTTAATCCACTGGAGAATGGACATCTGATCCAGCTCGCGCCCGCGCTGCGTGGACTGATAATACAGAGTCGGGTAGCTGGCGGCGGAGACGTCGCTGTGGATTTTTTGCCAGACGGCTTTGAGGTCGCGCGTGGCCTCGTCGTAAGTGTACGGCTGATCGTCGAAGTAATAGAAAGGTTCGGCGCCGTTCTGTTCGGCTTGCAACAGATTGTCGAGCGTCAGACCGAGCGACTGCGCGAGTTGCCGGATGGCGGTGTGGCTCTGATCGATGAGCTCGCCTCCGTGCTCGGCGATCTGGCCTTCGGCGAAGTCGCCGCGGCGAGTCCAGCAGCGGCCGCCCGCGCGGCCGGATGCTTCATATACGGTCGCGGCGATGCCTGCCTGCCGAAGCTGATAGGCGCAGGTGAGGCCTGCGAGCCCGGCGCCAACGATCGCCACGCGCGGCGCGATGGCGGCTTGTAGCGCGGCAGGCGCGGCCAGGGAGGCAGCGGCCGTCTTCAGGAAGCCGCGGCGCGAGGGCCGCGGCAGGGGATTCTGCTGTTCCGCGAGGTTCTGCAATTGCCGGAGCAGCGGCGTTCGGGCCATAAAGTCTCCAAAAAGTTCAGTGTAACTGCGGGAACCAGCGTCGTGCACGCACGGCCATTCTGCTGGAAAACGTGGTAGCATTGCCGGGTGATGAGGCTCAGTGTACTCATTCTGGCGGCTCTCGCGACAATTGCGCTCGCCCAGCAGGATACAGTCGGTGCGCAACAAACCAAAGAACAGGGTAAGAGCACGGATAAAGGCAAACAAAAGGGCGGCGGGTTGTTCCAGAACCGGCTCGGCTATCAGTCCTCGAGCACCACTAAAGAGTCCACGACGCTAGGCTTCAACGGCATCGATCCTTCCGGAAAACTCGACCGGGACATGATCGCCAAGGCGCCCACGGCCACGGACCTGGAGAAGGTCAGGCTGATGGCGCAGAACCGGCCGCAGGCGGACGACCTGAAAGCGTTTCTCCAGCAAGGAGGCTTGAAGGAAAAATGAAGCGGGCTACTCTGAAACCCGCCCGCACAATGGAGCCTGGCGCCTTGAGGCCCAGCAGCGCGCGCCTGGGGCGTGCCGGCCCTGTGCGGGTGTTTGTGCTGGCCGCAGGGGCGGTTTTCGCGATGCTGCTCCATGGGCAGTTTGGCGGAATCATCAACCGCGCCAAGCAGGCCGTGGAGAAGGCCAAGCCGGTGACGGACCGCGCGCAGAAAGCCATCGAGAATTATACGCCGTGGACCGCGGAGGAGGAGCAGCAGATCGGGGAGGCAACAGCGGCGAAGATGGTCGCCATGTTCGGCCTGCTGGAGGCGCCCGCGCTGGTGCGCTATGTGAACCTGGTGGGAAGCGCGGTGGCGCAGTTCGCTCCGCGGCAGGTTCCGTACCGTTTCGCGATTCTGGACACCGACATCGTGGGCGCGTTCGCGCTGCCGGGCGGTTTCATTTTCGTCACGCGCACGGCGCTCGAAGGGATGAACGACGAGTCGCAGCTCGCGGGCGCACTGGGGCACGAGATTTTTCACGTCTCCGAGCGGCACCTGGAGAAGGAGATCCGCAGCAAAAACAACTCCTCGTGGGCCATCCAGGAGGCCAAGGCCGTCCGGGCCGGTCCGGAGTTGTTGCGCGCCCAAGCCGACGCGATCGTGAAAGACTTGTTTGACATGCGGCTGAGCCGGGATAAGGAGGACGCCGCGGACTCGCAGGGTACACTGCTGGCGGCGCAAGCCGGCTACGCCGCCGGAGGCTTGCGCGAATTCCTGCGGACACTCGAGCGCGTGCAGAACACCGAGCTGGGCAAGCGCGCCTTCGGGCAATTGCTCAGCACGCATCCGCCGTTTAAGGATCGCATTGACGCGCTCGGGCCGGTGGTGCAAAGGGCGGGAACCGGAGGCGCCACGCTCGAGGCCAGATTCAAAGCCGCGATCCAGTAGGGGCCTTGTACAGTTCACGCAATCGACAGAAGCTGCGGCGGGGCCTGGCGGTTTTGACCGGCGCCGCAATCGTTTTGTTCTGCGGACTGGATTCGGCGGGCACGCTGGACTGGCTTGAAAACCGCTCGGCGGACTGGCGTGTGCGGGCGACGCTCGATCCTTCTCTTGCTGCCGGCGACATCGTCGTCATCGACATCGACAACGCGAGTTTCCGAGTGCTGACGGAAGACTTGGGACGCTGGCCGTGGACGCGCCGCGTGTGGACTGAGCTGCTGAACTACCTCGGTCCCGGCAATCCGCGCGAGGTGCTGTTCGACATTTTGTTCAGCGGCTCGGAGCCGGAGGCTGATCCGGGCTTCGCGGCGGCAATGAAGGCGGCGGGGAACGTGATCCTGCCGTTTGCGTTCGTCGCGGCGGATGTGAAACTGAACGTCTCGCAGGATCCGCCGTCCTTGGCGCTGCTCCCGTGGATGAAGCCCGCGGGGCCTGGCTTGCGGAAATCCGAGTGGCTGCTGAACGTGCCGAATCCCGCGTTTCAGGCGGCAATGGCAGGGTCGGGCAGCAATCTGGGGAATGCCGATGCGGATGGAATCACGCGGAGACTGAAGGTGGTGCAGGAGTACGAGGGCGATGCGTACGCGACCTTGTGGCTGGCGGCAGCGGCCGGACCGGAAGGCGTGAAGGGCCTGCCGCGCGTACCTGTGGACGCCAACGGCCAGTTCATCCTGCGCTGGCATGGGACGCCGCAGACGGCATACAAGCGCATTCCGCTGATGGAGATGGTGTGCTCGATGCAGCCCGAAATCTGCGACGCGAATGTGAAGCGGCATCCGCCGGAGGAGTTTCGCGGCAAGATCGTCATCGTGGGCGCGAGCGCGGCCGGCAGCTATGAGGTGCGGCCGGTGGCCGTTTCGGAAACCGCTCCCGGCATGTTCATCCTGGCGACCGCCATCGACAACCTGATGCACCACCGGGCCATGACGCGCTCTCCACAGTGGCTCACCTGGTTGCTCGCCACCGTGCTTGCCGGCTTGCCAGCGTTTGGCGTAGGTTGGTCGCGCGGCCTCAGGTTACCGTTGCTGATCACACTGGCGGTGGCGGCCGTTTTCGGAGGCGTGTGTTTCTTTCTGTACGCGCGCGGGATCTGGCTGACGATGGCCGCTCCGCTGCTCGCGGCGGCCGTGTCCTTCAGCGGAAACACGGCGTACCGCTATTTGACGGTCGACCGGGAGCTCTCGCGCACGCGCAATACGCTGGAAGCTTACGTTTCGCCACAACTGGTGCGGTACGTGATGGACCATCTCGATTCCATCCGCTTTGACGGCCAGAAGCGCAAGCTGACGATCCTGTTTTCCGACGTGCGCAGTTTCACGACGCTCACCGAGAAATCCGATCCTGTACGGTTGCTGAAGCAGTTGAACGAATACCTGGAAGCAATGACCGACATCATTTTCAAGTACGAGGGGATTGTCGATAAGTTTATCGGCGACGGCATCATGGCGCACTGGGGCGCATTCACGCCGGATCATCCCAACGCGGAGCTGGCAGCGCGGGCGGCGCTCGAGATGCTGGAGAAGCTGGCGTCGCTCAACACAAAATGGGATGCCGAGGGCTATCCGCCGCTCGATATCGGCGTGGGGTTGAACACGGCCGAGGTGATTTTCGGCAACGTCGGCGCGGGGAAGAAGCTGGATTTCACGGCCATCGGCGACGGCGTGAACCTGGCGGCGCGGCTGGAAGGCGCGAACAAGGAGTACAAGACGCACATCATCATCAGCGAATCGACGCGCCAGGAACTGGGCGATCAGGCTGAGGTGGCTCCGCTGGGTTCCATCGTGGTGAAGGGGAAGACCCTGGGCGTGGAGATTTTCGAGTTGCGGTCGCTGCGAAAGACTTGACAGAGCCGAAGTCGGTCTTCGCCATCGCTTTGGACCGGGTGCTGGGGCTGTTCGCGTTGGCGGTGCTTGCGAATGTCGCCTATTGTGCGGCTTATTTGCCCGATGTGTTCGCGCGATTTTCCGGCTTCAGCGAGCGGTGGCGGAGGCTGCGGTGGGTGTTGTTCGCGCTGGGCTGCGGACTGGCCGCCGTGGTCAGGCGGGGAACCGTGATCGGCGAACTCGAAGACGCCCTTCGGTTCAACCAGGGAATTCGAAATTGCGGATTTTGGGGACTTGGCGGGGACGACGGGGCTCGAACCCGCGACCTCCGACGTGACAGGCCGGCGTTCTAACCAGCTGAACTACGTCCCCGCATCAAGGCGCCCGAGTGGGCGAATTTCAGGATAGCATACGCGCCGCGGGCCCGCCTCTCACAGTATCATTAGGAACGTGGCGGAAAACATCAGCGCGTCGGGATATACGCTCGGTCGCCTGCCGCAGGACCGGATCCGGGAGCTCGCCGAAAGGCTTTCGCCCGAGGAGCGGCGGATCCTGCTCGATCATGGCACTGAGCCTCCGTTCTGCGGCGGGCTGCTGGACAACAAGAAAAAAGGCACGTATATGTGCCGTCTGTGCCGGCTGCCGCTGTTTTCCTCCGAGGCGAAATTCGATTCGGGCACCGGCTGGCCGAGCTTTTTTCAGCCCTACGACCCCGCGCATATCCGCTATCTGACGGATACCAGCTACGGCATGGTCCGCACGGAGATTCGCTGCGCGCGCTGCGATAGCCACCTGGGGCACGTGTTTCCGGACGGCCCGCCTCCGACCGGCCAGCGCTATTGCATGAACGGCGCCGCGATGGAGTTTTTCGAAACCGGCACGGAGCCGCCGCGCGACTGATGCACTCTCGCATCCTCATTGGCCTGGTCGCAGGGGCGGGCGCCGGCTTGGCGGCCAATGCGACCCTGGGCGGCAACGACCCGCGCATCGCCTGGCTTGTCGCGAACATCACCGGCCCGATCGGCCAGCTTTTTTTGCGCCTGCTGCTGATGATTGTGACGCCGCTGGTGTTCAGCTCGCTGGTGGCGGGCATCGCGAACATCGGCGACATCCGCAAGCTGGGGCGCGTCGGGGTGAAATCGTTCGTTTACACGCTGGTGCTTTCGGCGATTTCGGTGGGGATCGCGCTGGCCATCGTGAACGCCGTGCGCCCGGGCCAGCGCATGGATCCGGCCACGTCGCGGCAGTTGCAGGAGCGCTATGCCACAGAAGCGGCCTCACGTGTGACGGCGGCGCAGCCGGCGGCGGAGGGCGAGTCACCGTTGCTTTCGGTGATCCGCACGCTGGCGCCTTCGAATCCCATCGCGGCGGCCGCGGCCGACCCGCCGAACATGCTGCACGTGATGTTCTTCGCGCTATTTCTGGGCATTGCGGCGACGCTGGTTCCGCAGGATTCAGCCCGCCCGGTGATTCGCTTCATGGAAGCGTTGTTCGAAATTTCCGCAAAGGTGATTGATCTGGTGATGAAGACAGCTCCGTACGCGGTCGCCTGCCTGCTGTTCAACAACACGGCAAGCTTCGGACTGGATCTGCTGCGCGCCTTGCTGTGGTTCATGGTGACGGTCATCGGCGGGCTGGCGCTGCACATGTTTGGTGTGTACTCGCTGTCGGTAAAGGTACTGGCGCGCATTTCGCCGCTCGAATTTTTCCGGCGCGTGAGGACCGTGATTCTGACGGCGTTCGCGACCTCGTCCTCGAACGCGACGCTGCCCACGGCGCTGAAAGTGAGCGAACAAAATCTCGGCGTTCCGCGCGAGATCAACAGTTTCGTGCTCACGGTGGGCGCGACGGCCAATCAGAATGGCACGGCTCTCTATGAGGGCGTGACGGTTCTCTTTCTGGCGCAGCTTGCCGGAGTGGACTTGACGCTGGGCCAGCAGATTCTCGTGGCATACATGGCGATCCTGGGCGGCATTGGCACGGCGGGCGTGCCCTCGGGTTCGATTCCTTTCATTGTCGTCGTGCTGACCACGGTGGGCGTGAACCCCGCGCTGATTGCGCTCATCCTGGGCGTGGACCGGATTCTCGATATGTGCCGCACGACGCTGAACGTGGTGGGCGATCTCACTGTGGCGGCCTATGTGGCGCGCTCGGAAGGGTATCCGCTGTTAGTTGCCTCGACGGAGCCGGTAAATTCAGCGTAAATTCGCCCGCAGCCAGTTCACCATGTGCTGCTTGTAGGCGTTCATGTCCGGGCGATTCCAGAACACCATGCCGTGCCCCGCGCCATCGACGCGGAACAGTTCGCAGTCCGCCCCGGCGGCCTGGAGGGAAGCGCACATATCGACCGACTGTTGATAGGGCACCAGCGAATCCGCGGTTCCGTGAACCAGCAGGAAGGGTGGGGCGTCCTTGCGCACC
>CAZTKA010000141.1:0-8446 GCA_964614015.1 uncultured Bordetella sp.
CCCTGCGCGACGTCGATGGACAGGCGCTCTACCGGCTCAAGAACGAGTTCCGCGTGCTGGCCGACGTACGGCAAGACCACCTGGGCGGGATGGCGGCGGTCTTTCGCAACTTTCGAGTGGCCGAGTTCTGGCACGCACGCCATCCGATGACCGCGGCATATACCCAGTTAATGCAGGAGGCGGACCGACTGGGAATCCAAGACCGTTTGCTGGGGGCGGGACAAACCCTCGATTTCGGCGGCGGAAGGATCGAAGTGCTGTGGCCTCCGGAGAATCAGGCGGGCGGCGACGACTCAAAGGACTCGCTGGTGCTTCGCATCTCGGCTGCGGGGGGAAGTGTTCTGCTGACGGGAGACATCGACAGGGACACGGAGGCAGAGTTGCTTCGCCGGGGTGTGCCGCTCGCCAGCCAGGTCTTGAAAGTCGCCGCGCACGGGGCTCGAAATGCGACGGCTTCCGCGTTTCTCGAAAGAGCTCGACCCGAGGTTGCCCTGATCGCGCAGGGTCGTGGCCGCTTTCGGGAGGCCCCGAGTGAAGAAACGCTCGCCCGTCTCGCGGCAGCCGGAGCGCGCGTGCTGCGCACAGATCGCGACGGAGCGGTTACCGTTTTGGTCCGCGATGGAAGGCTACAGATTCAAACCTGGCAGGACCTGTCCTGGACCTCCTCAGCGCCGTCATTTGCCGTTCTCTCTGTATTCCGGAAGGAGTGAGCGGTACAGCGTGTGCGACACTTGCGCGCCAAAAAGCGTGACCGCCGACGAGATATAAACCCAGGTCATTAAGGCGACAACCACGCCGATGGAACCATACACCTGCCGGTAGTTGAAGACCGGCAGCAAGAGGGTGAAAAGCGACCGCGCCGCTTCCCAGAAGATCGCCGTCATCACCGCGCTGGGCAGCACGTGGCGCAGCTTCATGGGACGGTTGGGAAGGACCTTGTAGAGAATCGTGAACATCATGAGGGTCAAGGTGAAGGTGACCAGGAAGACGGCGAGGTGGTAGCCCAGCGAGACGAGGAGCGAAGGAAAGAGTTTGGATCCCAGGCGAACCCAGTTGTGAACGTAGACGTTAATGCCGACGACCACGGAGGAAAGCAGGAAGATAATCCCCGTGACCACTGCCATTTCCAGCGCCAGCAGATGGCGATGTGTCCAGCTCCGCTCCTTTTCCACCCCCCAGGCCCGATTCAATGCCTTCTCCAGCGGCAGGAAGATGCCGGCCGAACTCCACAGAAGCAGGAAAAGCGATATCCCGCCGACCCGGCTGTACATCTGGCCGACGCCTGAGATGTTACGGAAGATGAAATCCGCCCGCACGGGCAGGAACCTTTCGAAGATCAGTGCCAGGCGGGGCGCGAGTTCCTCGCGTGTGATCAGCAAGCTGCTGACAGTCAGCAGCAGGAGCAGGAAGGGAAAGATGGAAAGCAAACTGTGATATGCAATCGAGGCGGAAACCGCCAGCGAGTCTTCATTGAAAAAGCGCACGAAGGATTGCTGAAACACTTTGCGGACACCGATCCAGCGGACTTTCGGCGCGGGAACCTGCGGGTTGGTTTCAGATGGCGTGGTGGACAAGTTCTTTGACAGGAAAAACCTCTCCCCGGTGCTCAAGCTTACAACACTCGGTTCCGGGTTAAATGACTATTGTGGCGAAAAACAACCGGTCACCGCAGCAGCATTTTCGCGATCAGGAAGGCAATCCCGCCCCCGACGCCCAGCGCTGCCTGGTACTCACGGTTCTTCAGGTATTGGCTCCAGCGAAACGGCGCGCCGCCCAGTTTGGCGCTGCGCAGCGCAGGAAAGAAAAAAGGTACGGCCGCCGCATAGTTGGCATAGCGCTCGCCGAACTCGGCGCGCAAAAACGCTTCTTCGCGGCGCATCACCGGCCAGTAGATGAGGAGGAACAGCGCCACCAGCGCCACACTCAGGTACCAGATGCCGCCTGCGACAGCAAATCCGGCGCCCATGATGAGGCTGCCCAAATAGAGCGGATTGCGCGTGCGGCTGTAGGGGCCGCCGGTGGCCAGGGTCGCGTTCTTGTCTAAGCATCCGGCGGCGTAGGCGCGCACCGCCAGACCGACCAGCGCGATTGCCGTCCCCGCCATGAGCAGGCGCGGCCGCGGCTGGGCCAGGATGAGGTAAGCCGCGGCCAGCAGGAATCCCGCCGGGACGCGCCAGCGCGCCGCCCACGCTGCGTATGCTCTATTCATGCTTCCTTTCCAGTCGGTGCCGGATGGCCTGCAGCACCGTTTCCACCGAAATCCCCGAAAGGTAGCCGGCATTTTCCGCCCGGCGAGTATAGTCAATGCGACTGCCGTTCCACAGGGTGATGTCGTCAGGGGAAAACGGCCCGTTGCGCGCCGGATCGGTGGGTCCGAAGATCGCTACGACCGGTGTCCGCACCGCCGCCGCCAAGTGCATCGGGCCGGTATCTCCCGCGACCAGCAACTTGGCGCGCCGCGCGAGGGCAATGAATTGATGCACGGTGGAAGGGAAATAGCGTGCGCGCGCAACGCCGCATCCCTTCACGATCTGCCGGATCAAGCGCTCTTCCGCCGGCGAACCGGTTAGGAGAAAGTCCACGTCCATCTCCCGCGCGCAGGCTCGGATGAGATCGGCGTAGTTGCCGGGCGGCCAGCACTTGCTCTTCCAGCCGCCGCCCGGATTGAGGATCAAGAAGTCCCTTGTACCCGAGGCCGCGAGTTCTTTCACGACATAATCCTGGTCGGGCTGGTGATGGGGCAGTGGAAATTCCCAGTCGCTCCGCCGGGGACACGGCACGCCGAGAGGTTCGAGCAGGGAAAAATTCCATTCGATGACATGCTCGACGCCACGCGCCGGGATCCGCTGCGAATAGAAGAATGCCGTGGCGGGCTCGCGCAGCCGCATTTCGGAAAACCCAATGCGCTCGCTGGCGCCGCTCAACCAGGCGATCAGTCCTGACTTGTATAGTCCCTGAAAATCAATCGCCACATCGTAACGTTGTCGGCGCAAATCGCGGACTTGGCGCGCAATCGCCGCAAGCGTGGCCGGGGCAAACTGCTGCTTGCGCCACGCGTGCGTGTCGATGGGAATCACGCGATGAACGAACGGATTGCCTTCCAGCAGCCCGGCGTGCCTCGATTCGACAATCCAGTGAATTTCTGCCCGGGGATACGCTCGTCCCAGGGCCGTCACCGCTGGCAGGGCATGAACGATATCTCCCAGCGAGCTGAGGCGGAGAATGAGGTATTTCCGGGCTGGATCAGTCATGATGGCCGAACCCGTGAGGAGTGACCCTTGGCAAGCGAGGAGCCCGCAGGACCCGTGCACCGCTTTCTCGCTGCACACCGAGTTCCCCCCGTTCCGCGGCGCGCAGAAGGGGGACCATTCTGTCTTCTGACGTCGGGCGCCAGACTTCTCTCGTCACGTATCCCTCGTCACTGCTCTCGCGCGACGCGCCATCGCGGCCAGCAGGTCGCTGGTCGAGTGATCCTTGGGGTCGCCCACGATGCGGACTTCGCCGCCCAGCTCGTCCATCACCCAGCGTTCGGGGACCGACTGCTCCGTGTAATCGGGTCCCTTGCACTGGACATGGGGGCGCAGGTCGCGCAGGATTCCTTCGGCGGTCGGGTCATCGAAGATGACGACATGGTCCACGCAGACGAGCGCCGCGACCAGTTCGGCTCGCGCCTCCTCCTTCAAGAGCGGCCGGCCTTCCCCCTTGAGGCCGGAGACCGAGCTGTCGCTGTTGACGCCCACCACCAGCACGTCGCCCTGAGCCTTCGCGCCCTCGAGAAAGCGCACGTGGCCCACATGCAGCAATTCAAAGCAGCCGTTGGCGAAGGCAATCTTTTTGCCGGCGGCGCGCAGTCGTTCGCCCAGCTCGCGGACGGCGTTTCGAGGAATCAGTTTCGATCTCACGCGTTGCGAAGCGCCTCCCGCAATTCCTGCCGGCTGACTGTGGCCGTGCCGCGCTTCATCACCACCAGTCCGCCTGCGCAGTTGGCGATTTGCGCCGCTTCCAGGGCGCTCGAGCCTGCAGCCAGCGCCAGCGTGAAGGCGGCAATCACCGTATCGCCCGCACCCGTGACGTCCACCGCCTCGTCCGATCCGAACACCGGCAGATGCCGCGGGGCGCGGCGTGGTTCGAAGAGCACCATCCCGTCCTTGCCTCGCGTCACCACCAGCGATTCCAGCGCCATGCGGCGCAGCAGCTTCCGGCCTGATTCGTGCAACGCGTTCAGGTTGGCGCCGATCTCCCGACCCAGCGCGTCCTCGACTTCCGGCTCATTGGGAGTCGCTGCGGTGAGGTGCGAATAACTCAGCATGTCGTAGCGCGAGTCCACGGTGACGGGCATCCGGCTGCGCCACCGCAATCCCAGGGGCGTCACCTCGCGCGCGCTCACGGTCCCGTAGCCGTAATCCGAAACCAGGAGGCCCGACGCTTTCTTCAACAGTCCTGCGGCGGTTCGCGCCAGTCGTCGCCGAAGCGGCACGGGAGGCGGCTGCGCGGGCTCCCGGTCCACGCGCACGATCTGCTGCCGCTGCCAGTGCGAGAGCCCGCCCAGAATGCGCGACTTGGTGGGGGTTACGTGGCCGCGCAGGCGAAGGATATGGCGTGTGCTGATGCCTCGTTCCCGAAACAATTGAAGCAACGCACCACCAGCCTCGTCGTCCCCGATGACGCCCACGGGTTGCACGTTGGCGCCGAGCGCCGCGAGGTTACTGGCTGCGTTGGCGCCGCCGCCGGGAAGCACCTGCTTGGAACGCTGCTTCAGAATCAGCACTGGCGCTTCGCGGGAAACCCGGGCGATCTCGCCGTGGACAAATTCGTCGGCGACAAGGTCGCCCAGCATCACGAGGGTCTGACGCGGGAAGCGGTCGAGAATGTTGAGAAGCGCGAGGCGCTCGGCTGTTGAGATTGTCATCGGGTTGCGATTCAGGCCGCCCCTTTCACCACGCTGAGGGCGGCGACGTATACGTCGTCCACGGTCACGCCGGTCATGCAACGGAAATCAATCGGGCACTCGCGCAGGCCGCAGGGTGCGCATTCGGTGGGCCGTTTCACCACACGCACCTGCGAGCCGAGTGGCCCGGTGGCGCGATCGTCGGTCGAGCCGAAAATGGCGACCACGGGCAGCCCTAGCGCCGCCGCCAGATGCATCGGTCCCGAATCGTTGGTTACCACCACGCGGCACTGGGCCAGCAGCGCCATCAGCTGCCGCAGGCTGGTGTCGCCCGCCAGGATGAGCGGCGTATGTTTCATGCCGCGCGCGATTTCCTCAGCCAGCGGACGCTCGGCGCTCGAGCCGAAGATTAACACATCGGCGTGAAGCGCTCCAATCAGGCGGTCGGCTACTTGGGCGTAACGCGACGCCAACCAGCGTTTGGCCGGCCCGAAGAACGCGCCCGGGTTGAGGCCCACCAGCACGCGCGGACCTCCCAGCCCGTTGCGCGCGAGGTGCCGCCGCGCCCACTCCTTTTCCGCCTCCTCCACCTCCAGGTGCGGATTCGCGGCGCGGTCGTAACCGGCAATCAGCCCCGCCCGGAAAAGCAGTTCCAGGTAGTAGTTCCGCTGGTGTCCGTAAATAGCTGGAGGGGGGGGCACGACGGCGTCGGTCAACAAACGACTCCGTCCGTCGCGCGCGTAGCCGATCCGCACTGGAACGCGCGCGCCCCAGGCCATGGCCGCGGCCTGGAAGGCGTTCTGCAGAAGAATCGCGGCGTCAAAGCCCTCGGCACGCAGTTTCTGCACCAGACGCCAGAATCCGCCGGGTCCGCGGTGAACCTTCTCGGGGTCGTAGATGATCTGGCGGCTCACCGCGGGCAGGTGATGGTAGAGTTCGCTGACCCAGGGCTTGCTGACCAGCACGATCTCGGCTGAGGGAAAGCGGGCGCGCAGGGCGGCCAGCGCCGGAAGCGACATTACGCCATCACCGATCCAGTTGGTGGCGCGAACCAGGATCTTGCGAAAATCAGGATTCATCCGGAGACTCTCACCGAGTGGACGCGCCTCACGAGCGAATCGATGAAGGCGTCCGATTCCGGCATTTCAACACGCGTTACGGCAACCACGACCGGCAATGCGGGCTTCCAGGCGCGTGGGAAGTTCGCCAGGTCTTTTTCAGTCGTCACCAGCATGCCGGCCCCCGCCGCGCGCGCGCGGCCCTCCAGCCGGTGCAGGTCGCCCGCACCGTAGCGGTAATGATCGCGGAAAGGGACCTCCGCAGCAACTTGAATTCCCCATTGCCGCAAGCTGGAAAAGAACGCGCGGGGATTGCCGATGCCGCAGAAGGCCAGGGCTCGCTGCGAGGCCATGGTGTCGTGTTCCACTGCCGATCCGTCGAGCGCATTCATCCACCCGCGCAGGGCGAGTGTGGACTCAAACACCTCCGCGCCGGGATTCAGTTCCGCCACCATCTGGAGGTGCCGGGAGGGATCGGCCAGGTCGCACCGGGTCAAGACCACGATGTCGGCTCGCCGCAGCGCCGAGCGCGGCTCGCGAAAATTTCCGGCGGGAAGCAGGCGCCCGGAAGCGAAGTCCTGGGTCACGTCGAGGGTCACCACATCCACCTGGCGGAAGAGCGCCCAGTGCTGGAAGCCGTCATCGAGCAGATGGACGTCTACGGTGTAGCGCTCCTCGGCCATGCGCCCGGCGCGATGCCGGTTGCTGCCGATGACGATGGGAACCTTGGGCAGCGCAGCGGCCAGGAGCGAAGCTTCGTCTCCCGTCTCCCTCGGATCGGCGCGACGGTTGGTTTGCGGCGCGAGGGTCACCATACCGCCTGCCGACCTCCGGTAACCTCGCGTGAGTATGCTGGGCGTCCATCCCCGGTCCAGGAGCCGCTCCGCGATGAACATCACCAGCGGCGTCTTGCCTGTCCCACCCACCGTCAAATTGCCCACGCTGATAACCGGCCGGTTGAGTCGGCGCATTTTGAACAGGCCGGAGCGATATGCGATCTGGCGCAAGGCCAGGCCGGTCCGATAACCCGCGGCAAAGGGGAGCAAGATGCGCCGCATTACGACACCCCCGCCGCCGGTGCAGGGCAGAGTTGAGAATCGATCACCGCCAGCGCGCGTTCGGTTGCGCCTCGCTGGCTGTCCAGCACGCGCCGCGCGGCCTGGCCCAGCCGGGCGCGGCGGTCCGCGTCGCGGAACAACGCGGAAAGCTGCGCGGCCAAATCGGAAGCGCCGGCCACCTGCACGGCGGCGCCTTGCGAGATGAGCCAATGCGCGATGTCACGAAAGTTGTGCATGTACGGACCAAAAAGAATGGGCTTTGACCAGTAAGCAGGCTCGAGGACATTGTGCCCGCCGGTCGGAACCAGGCTGCCCCCGATGAAGACCACATCGGCCAATCCGAAAACTCCTGCCAATTCTCCAATTGTATCAAGGAGCAGGACTTCGGAGCTTTCCAATTGGGTGGCGAGACCCGCCGCGGTGGAAGCCAGCTGCGTGCGCCGGACGGCCTTGACGCCACGCGCGGCCAGCAGCGCGGCCACTGATTCAAAGCGCGCCGGATGGCGCGGCGCCAGGATGAGCAGTCCCGACGAGTGCTCCGGCTGAACTTCTCGCCACGCTTGCAGGATGCGGTCTTCCTCGCCCGGCATGGTGCTGCCCGCCACCAGGACCGGTCTGCGGGCGGCACTCACCAGCGCGTCTTCCAGACGCGCAGCGAATTCGCCCAAGGCGGGAGGTTGCGCATCAAATTTGAGATTTCCAATGGCCGTCACGCGATCCGCTGCCGCCCCGATTTTGACGAAGCGCTCGGCGTCCACCGCGCTCTGGGCGCAGATTTGATGGACATTGCCGAGGACTCGACGCATGAAAAATGAAATCCATTTGTAGCGCGGAAACGAACGGTCGGAGATGCGGCCGTTTACCACCAAGATACGAGCGCCCGACTCCCGCGCCGCGCGCAGCATGTTAGGCCACAGTTCGGTTTCGACAATGACCAGCAGCGCAGGGCGAAGGGTTCGGAACGCGCGACGCATGCAGAACGCCAGATCGAGCGGCAGCAGAAACCGGCCGGCCAGGTCGGGCAGGCGCGACGCGCCCGCTTCGCGGCCCGCCGCCGTGACATGGCTGAGAAACACCTTTCGTTCGGGGTGACGGCGCTGAAGCTCACGAACCAATCCGGCGGCGGCTATCGTCTCGCCCACCGACACGGCGTGGACCCAGATCGCATCACGTTCCGCCTGCTGAAAGGAGTGTGGCAGCAATCCGAAGCGCTCGCGCCACTCGGCGGCGGAGAAGAGGCTGTGACGCTGCCGCCACAAGTAGTAAGGCGCGGTCAGTACAATTCCCAGCGTGAAAAGCAAGCTGTAGAAGACATACATCACGGGATGGAGACCAGTCGGCGCAGGATCAGCGTCAATTATAGACGCAATGCAGCCGGCGGGCAAACCTGCGTATCGAGACGTGTTAAATGTAACCGGTGAGGGGCCGTCGAGACATTTAAG
>CAZTKA010000142.1:0-3916 GCA_964614015.1 uncultured Bordetella sp.
GCTACGCCTCGCTCGTCCAGCGCTTCGAGTGGATGCGGGAGCTGGCTCTGATCCTGAACCGCAGGCGGGTCAAACGCGGCTCCATCGATTTCGATTTACCCGAAGCGCTGGTCGAATTCGACGAGTTCGGCGAGATGATCGGCGTCACGCGCGCCCCGCGCAACATCGCTCACCGCATCATCGAGGAGTTCATGCTCGCGGCCAACGAGGCCGTAGCCTCGCATCTGGAGGCGCTGCGCCTTCCCATGCTGTACCGCATCCACGAGCGCCCGGACCCCAAGCGCGTGCTCGAGTTCGAGGAAATTGCCGCGCGCTTCGGTTATTCGCTCGCGGGCGGAGCGGCGCCCGTAAAACGCGTTCGCGGCACGGTCCTCCCGCTCGACAACCCCAAGCTGACTTCGCGCAGCTATCAAAAACTGATTGCCAAAATCGAGGGCAAGCCCGAGGAGCGCATCTTGAGTTACCTGATGCTACGCTCGCTGCGCCAGGCCCGCTACAGCGAAACGAATGTGGGCCACTTTGCACTCGCCGCCCCGAGCTACACGCATTTCACTTCGCCCATCCGCCGCTACCCGGATCTGATCGTGCACCGCGTTCTGTGCGCGCATCTTGACGGGGGCCGGTACGAAGCCGACATGCATGCGATCGGGGAATCGGCCTCGGAGACCGAACGCCGCGCCGCCGAGGCCGAGCGCGAGCTGGTCGAGTGGAAAAAGGCGAAGTTCATGATGGATCGCGTCGGCGACGAGTTTCAGGCTTTGATCATCTCCACGCAGCGCTTCGGATTCTTCGTCGAGCTGGAAGACTTGTTCATCGAAGGCCTGGTGCCGATCGACACGTTGCCCGGCGACCGCTACGGCTACCAGGAAAACACGCGCCGCATTGTCGGCCAGCGCAGCCGGCGGCAATTCGCCATCGGAGACGAAGTGCGCGTGCGTCTGGACCGGGTGGACAGCGTCGATAAGAAACTGCAATTCTCCGTAGTGGAGCCATCGCAAGGGCGGCGGTGAAGCAGACGCACTTCCTGCCGGGGATGCTGTTTCGGATAACGCCCGCATTGAATCCGAACACGCCGCTCCGGTGCTCCGGCCGCCGGTGGTTTTCGATCTCAGTACAACGGCGGCTCTCCGGGAGGCCGCGTCTTCCAGCGCCGGTGAATCCACAGCCACTGGTCCGGGGACCGGCGAATTACGGATTCCAGAAACGAATGCAGGCGCTGCGTATCGGCCTGCACGTCGCCGGTCATGGGGATCTCGGGATAAAAATGCAGAACGTACTTATGCTCGTCTTCGTTCCACAGCGCAAAACCGGGCACCACCGCCGCTCCGGTGTGATGCGAGAACTTGGAAAAATGCGTTCCGGCGCACGTCTTGACGCCGAAGAAATCGACGAAGACGCCCTCTTCGAGCGTCACGTTCTGATCGATCAGAATGCCCACGGCCTCCCCGGCCCCGAGCGCGCGCAGGACGGCGCGCGCGGCTTCTTTCTTCCGAATGATGCGATTGCCTGAGAGCGCGCGGTAACGCTCCACGAACGCGTCAATTTTTGGGTTGTCCAGCGGCCGGACCACGACGTTCATGGGCGCGGTCATCAGCGCATGCGCGAAGGCGCTCAACTCCCAGTTCCCCAGATGAGCGGTCGCGACCAGCACACCGCGTCCCTTGGCGAGCGCGGCGGTGAAGTTCTCCAGGCCCTCATAACGGATCCACTCGTGGACGTTTTCGCGCGTGATCTTCGGGACTTGCGCACAGGTCCGCGCGAGCCGTGCGATCGAACGGAAGACTCCGTCCACGATCGCCTCGGGGTCGCGATAGCCGCACATCTTCAGATTGCGCGTCGCGATGCGGCGGAAGCGCGGAACGAACCACTTGAGCGCCTTCGTCCACGCCCGGGGAAACCACGCCAGGGAAGCAAGCCATAACCGGAACGCGATGTATTGGAGCGTGATCACTCGATCCAGCCGCCGCCGAGCACCAGATCGCCGGAGTAGAACACGGCTCCCTGCCCTGGCGTCACGGCGCGCTGCGGCTCATCGAATTGTACTTCGGCGCGGAATGGGCCGTCCGCGGGCCGGATCGTCGCCATCGCGGCTTCATGCTTGTTCCGGATCTTCACTGCGGCGCGCACCGGGGCGCCGGGCGGCGCAATCGAAATCCAATTGACCCCGCTCACTCCCATGGCCGAACGCAGCAGTTCCTCGTTGCGCCCGATCGTCACCCGCCGCGTCACCGGATCCGTGGTGATCACATACAGAGGCTCGCCCGCCGCCAGGCCGAGCCCGCGCCGCTGGCCCACGGTGAAGTGGTGCACGCCGCGATGCTCGCCCACGACCTTGCCTCCCACCGTAACCAGTTCCCCCGCGGCATCCTCCGGAGCGATCCCCTGTTCGCGGAAGTACGCGTCAATGAAGGCCGTGTAGTCGCCATTCGGCACGAAGCAGATCTCCTGGCTGTCGGGCTTGGCCGCGATCGGGATGCCGAGTTCCCGCGCCAGTTCGCGCACGGCCGACTTCTCCATGCCGCCGAGCGGAAACTCGGTGCGCGCAAGCTGTTCCTGCGTGAGTCCGAAGAGAAAATAGGTCTGGTCCTTGGCCTGATCGGCGCCGCGCAGCAGTTCCCATCGCCCGGAATCCGGGTTGTAGCGGATGCGGGCGTAGTGCCCCGTGGCGATCCGCTCCGCGCCGACGCCCGCGGCCATCTCCAGAAACTGGTCGAACTTGATGAAGTTATTACAAAGCGTGCAAGGCACCGGCGTCCGCCCAGCCAGATACTCGCGGATGAACGGCTTCACCACCTGCGCTTCGAAGCGCTGCTCGAAATTCACGACGTAGTGCGAAATGCCTAACAACTGCGCCACGCCGCGCGCGTCATAGACGTCGTCGAGCGAGCAGCATCGGCCCGTGGCGGACTCGCTCTGCAGCTCCGGCAGACGGCGCTGGTTCCAGAGCTGCATAGTCAGCCCGATCACGTTCTCGCCGCGCGCACGGAGCATACCTGCGGCGACAGAACTATCCACGCCGCCCGACATGGCGACGGCAATGGGAGGCTTAGGCATACGCAGGAGACAACTTCCTGAGATGCGCGACGCAATCCGCCACGGCTTCGATCAGCGCATCCACCTGCTCGACCGTGTTCGTGCGGCCGAGTGAAAAGCGGATGCTTGACCGGGCCTGTTCGCGGGTAAGGCCCATGGCGAGCAGCACGTGCGATGGCTCCGGCGCGCCGCTCGAACAGGCCGCCCCGCTCGATACGGCGAAGCCGCGCAGATCGAGCGCGATCAGCAGCGCGTCGCTATCGACGCCGCCAAAACGCAGATTCGACGTGTTGGGCACGCGCGGCGCTCCCGCGCCGTTCACGTGGACATCCGGCACGCGGCTCAAAATTCCGTTTTCCAGGCGGTCCCGCAGCGCGCGCAGGCGTTCGGCCTGTGCGGCGCCCTGCTCGGTCACCCACTGCGCCGCACGCGCCAGTGCCACCACGCCGGCGACGTTCTCCGTTCCGGCGCGCCGCTCGCGCTCATGGCGTCCTCCGTAGAGCATCGGCTTGATTTTGGTTCCCTTGCGAACATACAATGCGCCGACACCCTTCGGCGCTCCGATCTTGTGTCCGCTGATCGAATAGAGCGCGACGCCCAACCGCCGTACGTGCACCGGGATCTTGCCGGCCGCCTGGACGCCATCGGAGTGCAACAACGCGCCGGTTCCGGCGGCGATCTGCGCGATCTCCTCCACCGGCTGGATCACGCCGGTCTCGTTGTTGGCGTGCATCACGCTCACCAGAACGGTGTCGTCGCGCAGGCTCCCGGCCAGCGACTCGACGTCAACAATACCGTCCGAGGTCACCGGCACGCAGGTCACCTGGAAGCCCTCGCCCTCCAGCGCCTTGCAGGTGTGGAGCACGGCGTGATGCTCGATCGC
>CAZTKA010000142.1:3926-8334 GCA_964614015.1 uncultured Bordetella sp.
TCCTCCACCGGCTGGATCACGCCGGTCTCGTTGTTGGCGTGCATCACGCTGATCAGCCTGGTATCCGGGCGCAGCGCCTTGCGAATCGCATCCGGGTCCACCAAGCCGCGGCCATCCACGTCAACCATGGTCCGGTTCGGATGGCGCGCCACCGGGCCCATCACGGCGGGGTGCTCGATGGTGGTGGTGATCAGGTGGCCTCCGGCGGAGGCTCCGAAGATCGCGAGATTGTCCGCTTCCGTGCCGCCGCTGGTGAAGACGATTTCGTCCGGCTCTGCGCCGAGCATCCGCGCGACCTCCTTGCGAGAGGAGTCCAGCTTGTGGCGGGCCGCCTGTCCGAAACGATGTACGCTGCTCGCGTTGCCATACACCTCGGTCAGGACCGGAAGCATGGCCTCCAGCACCTCCGGAGCAATCGGAGTGGTCGCGTTGTGATCGAAGTAGCAGCGCTGCACGGGCTTACTTTGATTTTAGCCCGCAGCGTTACGGCTCGCTGAAAAACTCCCGCAGGGCGCCGAGGGTGGCCTGGATATCGGCCTGGCTGTGCGCCGCCGACACAAAGGCCGCCTCAAATTGCGACGGAGCAATATAGATTCCGCGCTCCAGCAGGAAATGGAAAAGCTTGCCGAAGCGCGCCGTGTCGCAGCGCTTGGCGGATTCCCAGTCGGTGACGGGCGCCGGCGAGAAGAAGAACGTGAACATCGAACCCACGCGGTTCACTGTCACCCCCGGCGGCACGAAGGAAGTCAGTTGCGCCGCGCGCGTTTCCAGCGAGTTGTAAATCTCGGGATGCGCCGCCAGATGCCGCACCATCGCGAGGCCCGCCGCCACCGCCAGGGGGTTCCCGGAGAGCGTGCCCGCCTGATACACCGGACCGAGCGGCGCGATTTTACGCATGATGTCTGCGCGCCCTCCGTACGCCGCAAGCGGCAGTCCGCCGCCAATGATCTTGCCGAGCGTCGTCAAGTCCGGCTTGATCCCGTAACGCTGCTGGGCGCCGCCCAAGGCAACTCGAAACCCCGTCATCACCTCATCGAAAATCAGTAGCGTGCCATGGCGCTCCGTGAGCGCACGCAAGGCCTCCAAAAAACCCGGGATGGGTGGCACACAGCCCATGTTTCCCGCCACCGGCTCCACGATCACGGCGGCGATCTCAGAGCCGCGCCCGGCGAATGCCTTTTCCACCGCCGCGATGGAATTGAACGGCAGCACGATGGTGGTTTCGGCGAACGCCTTCGGCACGCCGGCCGTATCCGCGATGCCCAAGGTCGCCATGCCTGAGCCGGCTTTCACCAGCAGGGAATCCACGTGGCCGTGATAGCAGCCTTCGAACTTGATGGTGAGGTCGCGGCCGGTAAAGCCGCGGGCCACGCGCAGGGCGCTCATGGTGGCCTCGGTGCCCGAGTTCACCAGCCGCACCATCTCGATCGAAGGCACGGCTTGAATGATCAGCTCCGCCAGTTCGATTTCGCGCTCCGTCGGCGCGCCGAAGCTCGTGCCGCTTTCCAGCACGGCGCGCAGCGCCTCGATCACCTGCGGCGGACGGTGCCCCAGCAGCAGCGGTCCCCAGGAGCCGACGTAATCGATGTAGGCGTTCCCGTCGACGTCGAAGATGCGCGCGCCTTCGCCGCGGTCGATAAAACGCGGCACGCCGCCCACGCCGCGAAACGCACGTACGGGCGAATTCACGCCTCCCGGGATCACGCGCTGCGCGCGCGCGAAACTGGCTTCGGATCGGGAAATGTTCATGGGTTACGGAGTCGCTCTGGAATGCGGGATCACGCGGTCCAGGAAGAACTGCATGACGATTTCCTGCAGCGTCCCGTTCAGATTCCGCAACAGCCGCGGCCGCAGACCCGAGTACGGCTGAGTGCCGGCGAACAAGTCCTGCATCAGATCGCGAAATCGCTGGCTGCCGCGCATGAAATGAACCATCGCCTGGGGCACGGTGCGGAACAGGAAGCGACCCAGGAACACGCGTTTGGCGAGCGTCGAGGCAAACTCCAGATCCGCGGAAAACTCGCGCGCCAGCGCGGCCCGGTAGGCGGCCGCCTTGTCCGCGAGGCCATGTGCCTCGTTGAGAACGACGCGGCTTGCCAGGTCGCCCGAGCGCAGGGCGTAATACAAGCCTTCGCCGGTGATGGGATCCACCAGCCCGGCCGAATCGCCGACCGCCAGCCAGCCCTCGCCCGCCGTGCGATTCCGCTTCCATCCGGCGGATTCCAGCGACGGCAGCACGTGACTATAAAACCTGGCGCCCTTACGCGGGATGCCGCGTTCATCCATGTAGGCTTCCAGGCGCGCACGCAGAGCCTGCGCGGGCTCGCCTTTACCGCAAATGCCAACCGACAAATGCCCGGCCCGCGGAAACACCCAGATGTAACCTTCCAGGTTCTGGAGAAACTGGATATCAATTTGTTCCTGCCGCGCATCGACGTAGTAACCGAGCGCGTTCATGGTGTCGTGTGCACGCCATTCGGTGCCCACCTGGCGCAGCGGATTGCGGGCGCCCATCGCGATAATCAGAAAATCCGCTTCGGCGGCGCCCTGATGAGTTTTCAGACTCCAGCCTCGCCCGCGGCGCTCGACGTTCAGGATGCGCGTCCGCTCGATCTGGGCGCCGGCGTCCGCCGCCCGCTCCAGCAGCATGCGATTCAGATCGAAGCGTGAATAAATCACCAGCGGATGGCGCAGTCTCATCCGCGCCTGGCCGGCCTTGGGAGCGCCGATCACGGTTTCGTGCACCAGCCGCTTCGGCGTTTGGTTGTCGATCAGGTAGGGATACTGTTGGTAGGCTTTGTAGGTGATCCCGCCGCCGCACGGCTTCTCCCAGGCGAGCTTCTCGTCAAACAGCAGCGTGCGGAGGCCGGCCGCCGCCAAGCGCTCCGCGGCGGAAGTCCCGGCGGGTCCGCCCCCCAGCACCGCAACGGTCTTCATTTCTTCGATCCCGAATCGAGGGGCGGATGCCCTTCGGGAAGAGCGCCCTGAGCGCCCGGCGGCGCCGGCGGAGTTCCAGATTGCGGCTCGGCAAGCGGATGCGGACCCGTGGTCGAGTCCTTGCTCTTGACGATCCACTTGTTTCCACTGCGCTCCAGCGTGTAGTTCAACTGCATGCCGGCGTCCGTTCCTTTCACCGTAAAGGACACCGTGGCGCGCGCCGTATCCCGCTCAAACGCCACCGCGTTCACATGGATATCCATGCGCTGCGGGTCCAGGCCCGTCTCCTTGGAGCGGGAGGAAAGATACTCCACCACGGCCGCCTTCACGGCGTCCTTGTTATCGATATCCTTCCGGGAACAGGCGGCCAGGGTGAGCGCAAACAGAACCAGCCATGCTTTTTTCACTTCCCCGATTATACATGCACGTATATTGGTTCGGTATCATGGTCGCTTATGACAATTCGCGTTTCCAATGCGGCCGGAAGCGATATGGCCGCCTACCTGGCCGTTCCGAAGGCCGGCCGCGGCGCCGGCGTGGTGGTTCTGCAAGAGATTTTCGGGGTTACGCGGAGCCTGCGGCAGGTGTGCGATTTTCTGGCCGCACGGCAATTCACCGCCCTTTGCCCCGACCTGTTCTGGAGCGCCGAGCCCAACGTCGAAATCGCGGAATCCGACTTTGAGCGGGCCCGCGCGCTGCGCATGAAGATGAATGACGAAACCGTCACCGACGATATCGCCGCCGCGATCGCCTTCCTGCGCAAGCATCCGGCCTGCACCGGAGCGGTCGGCGTGGTCGGCTATTGCTGGGGCGGTCTGCTCGCATATATGACCGCGGCGCGCCACAAGCCCGACGCCGCCGTCGCCTATTACGGCGTCGGGATTGAGAAGCGCCTGGACCTCGCCGGCAATATCTCCTGTCCGCTGCTGATGCATTACGGAGGCAAGGACCAGTTCGCGCCGCCGGAAGCCGTGGCGCAGGTGAAAAGCGCTCTCCAGGGCCGCCGGAACGTGAGGATTTTTGAATATCCGGAAGCAGGCCACGCATTCGCCCGTCCCGGCGGCGCGCACTATCATCACGCCTCCGCCGATCTGGCCGACATGCGCACGCTTGCCTTCCTGGTCGAACAGTTGATTGGCAAGGGCAAAGCCGGCACGCTGTAGGATCCCGGAAGCAACTGCGAGAATGAATCAATATGGCATTGCACAAAGTAGCCACCCTCGCCGAGTTGCCGCCGGGCGCGCTGATTCAGGTCGATGTCGGAGAAGAGACTTTGGCGCTGTGCAACGCCGGGGGCCAGATTCACGCGCTGGAAGGCGTTTGCCCGCACGCTGGCGGTCCGCTCGGCCAGGGCGCGCTCCACGGAACGACGATCGTTTGCCCGTGGCACGCCTGGGAGTACGATTGCGTAACCGGCGAACATGACCGCAATCGGAACGTGCGCCTTGCGAAGTTCGCCGTCCGGGTCGAA
>CAZTKA010000143.1:0-8296 GCA_964614015.1 uncultured Bordetella sp.
CATCGCGATCAGAATCTCCTCCACGCGGTGCCGGCCGATGAGCCCGGCCACCGGCCCGGGCCTTCCGCCAAGCACGCGCAGCCCGTGAATCCGCATGCCGTGTTTGGCCGGGTCGTCGTCAAGGAAACCCACCACGTGCCAGCCGCTTTCCGGGTGCGCCCGCAGCTCGCGCAACAGCGTCAGGCCGGCGGAGCCCGCTCCATAGATCAACGCGCGCCGTCCGTGGGGCCTCCCCCGGCGCTCCAGACCGAGACGGATCGCCGCCCGCAAGCCGCCGTCCAGGAACAGGCACAGCAGGAAATCCAGAAAGAAAATGGAGCGCGGGAACGCGGATCCAAGCGTCAGCCGGATGCAGGCCGCCAGAGCGGCTGACGCCGACAGATGCGCCGCGGCGATGCGCCCGAAATCCTCCAAGCCCGCGTGCCGCCAGCCCAGGTGACGCAGCGCGAACAGGCGAAACACGGCCAGCTTCAGCGCCACGGCAACTGGAAGCGCGGAGAAATACATCCGCACATACGCCGCGGGTACCGCGAATTCAAAGCGCAGCAGAAACGCGAAACCGAGTCCGGCCGCAACCAGGACGCTGGCCAGGATTTCCGCGGCCGCCCTCCGGCGGCGCAACAGAAACGTTTTCAGGCGCCTCACTCCGCTTGCCCTCCGGCCGCAACCGCACGCGGGTACTGTTTCACGATTTCCACGGCCCCGGGCGGCGGTGCGGCCCGCAGCGGCCCGCTGCGCCGGGCCACGGCGATCAGCTCACCGGGAGCATTCCAGGCCGCTAGCATCGCAGCGACGGCTTCCAGCGCCCGCTGGCGCCAGACAGCCGCCAGCAGCGTGAGCAGAATCACGCGCCAGTCGCTCGCAACACTGCGCCGCTCGAGATAAAACAGCGCCAGCCGGCTTTTCCACGGACGGATGATCTGGTTATACAGCAGGTCCGGATCCTCAGACCCCTTCAGGATCTCGCCCTCGTCGGCAAACACAATCGAGGCCGGATCGGTGATGCCCGGCCGCACCTCCAGCAGACGCGCTTCCTCGGCCGTGTACAGAGCCGCGTCGGCTTCCACCTGCGGGCGCGGGCCAACCAGGCTCATGTCGCCCGTCAGTACGTTCCACAACTGCGGCAGCTCGTCGATTTTCGCGCGCCGCAGCCAGGCGCCGGCCCGCGTGATGCGCCGGTCTCCGGCGGCCGTCGAACAGACGCCGGTGCGCCAGGCATCCGGAATCATGGTCCGGAATTTCAGCATGCGGAAATGGGGCCCACCGGGTGCGCCCCGCCGGGCCACGCGTTTTCCGCAAAACAAAGGAGCATGTCCATCCTCCAGCCACACCGCGCAGGCGGCCGCAGCCAGCACCGGCGCAAGCACGATCAGGCCGGCCAGCGCGGCCAGGAGATCGAGGAGGCGCTTCATACCGCCCCTCCCGCCCTCGAGCCGGCGCGCACCGCGACGGAAACCCGCCGGGGCGCCAGCGCCCGGCGCGTGGCGGCCACGATCGCCGCCCGGTCCGGATAGTAGGCCCGCTCCTCGCTGGGGGCGCAAGGGGCGGGCGCATCGGGCAGAGTCACGCGCTCGACCGGAGCTTCCAGATCGTGAAACGCCTGGGCAGAAACCGTTGCCGCGATCTCGGCCGCCGCGCCCGCCGTCCGCCAACCACCGTCGGCCACCAGGCAGCGGCCGGTCTTTCTCACACTTTCCAAAACCCGGCCTTGGTCCCACGGCTTGAGCGAACAAAGATCGATCACCTCGGCCCCGATGCCTTCGGCCGCCAGTTCGGCCGCCGCCTCGCAGGCCAGATGCGCCATGTAGGAGATGCCCACCAGCGTGACGTCCGATCCCGAGCGGCGCACGGCGGCTTGCCCGATGGGCGTGCGGAACAACGGCTCGGGGACTTCCCCATAGACGCCGTATAACCAGCGGTCATCGACATACAGCACCGGATTCGGGTCCTCCACGGCGGCCGCCAGCAACCCCTTGGCATCAGCCGGCGTCGACGGCATCACCACTTTCAGTCCCGGCACGTGCATAAACATGGCGTGCAAGGCTTGGGAATGCTGCGCGCCCTGCTCGCCGCCGCGGTTGACCACCGCGCGGATCACCATCGGCACGCTTACCGCCCCGGAAAACAAGTACGACCAGTTGGCTGCCTGGTTCACGATCGGGTCCATGGCCAGCAGCATGAAATCCATGCGCGGATGAAACACGATCGGGCGCAAGCCGCACAGCGCCGCCCCCACCGCCATGCCCGTCACCGCGTTTTCCGAAACGGGAGTGTCCATCAGCCGGCCGCGCCCGAATTCCTGATCGAGATTTTCCAGGCTCCCGCCCGCATACCACGGGCTCCAGAGTCCCTGGCCGCAGACGAAGACCCGCGCATCGGCTCCGAGCAGCTGTGCGTGCGCTTCGCGAATCGCCTGGGCGTAACTTAAGCGGCGCATGGGCTCGCCCCCCAGACATGATCGAGCACGCGCAGCGGCCCGGGCGCCGGAGCTTGCCGCGCCGCATCGAGCGCACGCGCGATCTCCTCCTCGACCGCCGCCTCGATTTCGGCCTTCCGCGCCAGAATCTCCGGAGCGAGCCTTCGCGCGGCCACCTCCAGCGGATCCCGCTGCAGCCACCCGGCCAGTTCCCCGCGCCGCCGAACGCCCACGTCGAGATCCGAGGAAGCCCCGACGTGCCCGCGCCAGCGGAAGGTCCGGCATTCCAGCAGTGCGGGTCCTTCTCCGGCGCGCGCCCGCGCGGCCGCACGCAGCGCGGCCTCATAGACGGCCTCGACATCGTTTCCGTCCACGCGCTCGCCCGGAACCCCGTGAAACGCACCGGCGGTTTCCAGATTGTCCAGCCGGCGCCGCTCGCGCCAGTGGAGATGACTCGCGTACAAATTGTTCTCGCAAACGAAAACCAGCGGCAGCGCGTACAGCGCCGCCAGATTCAGCGTCTCCTGCACGTGGCCTTCTTCCATCGCCCCGTCGCCTAAAAACGCGGCCGCCACGTGCGGCTCGCCGCGCATCTTGGCCGCGAGCGCCGCTCCGGCCGCCAGAGGCACGGTGCCGGCCACGATCGGCACGGTTCCCAAAATTCCTACCTCGGGCGCGGCCAGGTGCATCGATCCTCCGCGCCCGCCGGCGCAGCCGGACTGGCGTCCCAGCACCTCGGCGAACAAGCCTTCGAGCGATCCCCCCTTGGCCAGATAATGGCCGTGCGAGCGGTGTCCCCCCCACACGGTATCGGACTCGGTCAGCACCGCGCAAACGCCCACGGCGACGGCTTCCTGGCCGATGTAAAGGTGGCAGGGGCAGCGCGCCTCGCCGCTTTCCACCAGCGCCGCAATCGTCTCCTCGGCGCGCCGGATGCGCAGCATCGCGCGCCACTTCTCAAGTCGCCAGGCGGCCAGGTTGCCCCCAAGCGCGGCCGTGTTCTCAGCCGCGATAGAAAGCCTGGATGGCATCGCAGATCTCCTCGGCTTGAGCGTCGGTGAGGGAGAGATTCATGGGCAAAAGCAGCAGGCGCTCAAACAAACGCTCCGTAAAGGGTAACCGCGCCTGGAAGCCCAGGCCGGCCCACTGGTGCACGGCCTTGCCGCTCCATGGAACCAACGTGCCGATGCCGCGGGCCTTGAGATACTCCCGCAAGGCGTCGCGCCGCTCGGCTTCGACCTCGTAGTTCTGATAGACGTCGAAATGCTCCGGGCTTGCGCCGGGAGCCGGGGGCAGGCGCAACTCCTCTACATCGCCCAAGCGCTCCTGATACAGGAGCGCCAGGGCCCGGCGGCGTTCGATGGCCGCCGGAAACGCATCCAACCGGTGATCGAGAATCGCCGCCTGCAAATTGTCCAGGCGCGAGTTGAGGCCCCAGCTCACCACCTCGCCGTCGGCGCGCCGTCCGTGGTCGCGCAACTCAAGCACGCGGCCGTAGACCTCCTCGTCGTTGGTGATCACGGCTCCTCCATCGCCCAGGCAGCCCAGAAGCTTGGCGGGAAAGAAACTGATGGCCGCCGCCCGCCCGAAGGTCGCCGCCGCGCGGCCGCGAAAGCGCGATCCGAGCGCCTGCGCCGCATCCTCGATTACCGTGAGCCCGTGGCGCTCGGCGATCTGTCCCAACTCGTCCATGTCGGCCGTGCGGCCGTTCAACTGCGTCGGCAGAATCGCGCGCGTCCCAGCCGTGATCGCCCGCTCGGCGGCCCGCGGATCGATCAGATGGTCGCATCCACAATCCACCGGAACCGGCGTCGCTCCGGCGAAATGAATCGCCGCCGCCGTGGCCACCATGGTGTGCGAACTGAAAATGACTTCACCGGAAGTAATGCCGCAGGCGCGCAGCGCGATCAGCAAGCCGTCGGTCGCGTTCGCCACGCCCACCGCGTATTTTGCCCCGAGAAACGCCGCCAGGCGCTGCTCAAAACGCGCCAGATCCTGTTGCAGGATAAACGCTCCGCGGCGCCCCGCGCCGCGGAAAATCTCCAGCAGAGCCTGTTCATCACTGGAAAACAGGTGCGGGTAGTCGAAAAAAGGAATACTGCGTGTTTGTGCAGGTGTCATAGCTGTTGGCCGCTTACCGGTCTGGCGGCGTGCGCGGGATTGCGGAGGCGAGCCGAGGCCGCCAGCAGGCTCAGCCGCAAGGCCCCCCACAGGCTGCCGGCTCCGTAGCTTACATGCAGACCGGCGAAGGCCAGAGGCAGGAGCGCCGCGAGTCTCCACCGGCGCGCCCGCCATGCGGTGCTCCAGGACGCGGCCAGATTCGCCAGCCCATAGGGAACCGCGACGGCAAGCGGCGCGGGGCGTAACTGCGGCCACAGGCAGGCCGCGATTCCGGAGCCGAGCAGCGCGACAACGAAGGCCAGCGGCGCCAGGTGCCGCGGGCGCACCGGCAGCGCGCCGCAGTAGGCCAGCGGCAGAACCGACCAGACGCCGTTGGTCCAATTGTGCGCCAGATAGGCGCCCGGCGCGGTGCGCGCATAATAGGTCGTTTCCGCGCGCGGCACCAGCCACAGAGTCCCCCCGGCACGGATCAGGCGGGTGGAGAATTCCATGTCCTGGCTGCGCGCCAGATCCTCGTGAAAATATCCGACCCGCGAAAACACTTCGCGCCTCCAGGCGCAGTTGAAAACCGTGTCCACTTGAGAGGGCTCACCGGAAGTCGCGGTGCGGAACCGCGAGTTGCCGACGCCAAAGCGGTGGCTCAGCGCAGCAGCAACAGCCTCGCCCCAAATGCCCGCCCTTGCCGGAACCGTGCGCATGCGGCCTCCGGCGCCCCAGGCGCCGGGATTGGCTTCGAGAAACTCCACCAGGAGATCGATGTAATCCCGCGCCAGCCTGGAGTGTGCATCGACCCGCAAGAGGATGTCGCCGCGCGAGGCGGCGATGGCCCGGTTGAGCGCTCTCGGCGTGGTGCGCCCCGGGTTGTCGATCATCCGCACCCGGGCGTCGCGCCGCGTCCAGTCCCGGACCACGGCGCGTGTTCCATCCGTGCTCATCCCGTCGGCCACGATCACTTCCATCCGTGCGGCCGGATAGCGCGAGGCGAGGACCGAGGCCAGGCAGTTCCCGACCGCCGCCGCTTCATTCAGAACGGGAACCATCACCGACACGAACGGTTTCAGGCGACCCTCCCGGCGGCCGACCGGATCTGCCAGCCCTGTGCCGCGTTCCAGACCAGCGCCGGGCGCCGCCTGCTGGGCCGGCAAGCCAGCACCAAGGCCGCTACAGGAATCAAGACCCCTTCGACGATCAGACCCTTGTAAGCCTCCGGCCCCGCACGCAGCATCGGCGGCAGGCACGCCACAAAGAACCAGGGCGCCACCGTGGCAAGCAAGCGGAACGGCAAACCGGTATGCTTACGAACCCGCCGCCGGGCCTGGCGGCAGTAACTCCAGACCAGCCCCAGCACCACCGCGCCGAGCGCCACGCCGAAATAGCCGAAATTCAGATACCATCCCGTGGCGTGGTGCAGCGAATAGCCCTGGTTCTGCACCGTTCCGACGCTTTCGCTGTAGTAGAGATAGATGTCGCGCGGCCGGCCGGGCCACAACAGCCGCGGCACCACCGAGCAGACCAGTGCATACAAACTGTAGCCGAAGCGCGGCTCCACATCCCGGCTCAGCACTCCATACATCGAAAAGTGCGCCGCAAAGGTCTCATTGCTGGAAGTGACGAAACGTCCCACTTCGGTCGCGTTTTGCAGACGCTCGGCGACGGCCACCGCCATCGCCGAGATCGGGTAGGAGCGGAAGAAATCGATGGTGTACAAAAACCACAATCCCAGGCCCACCACCAGCGCCGCCCTCATCCACCGCGGACGCCGCGTTCCGTGCACATAGGCGAGCAGGCCGGCCACCAGAGCCGTGAAAACCTCATTCTTGTTTCCAAGCACGAACGTGAACAGGCACATGCCGCCCAGCACCGCCGCGTAGCCCAGCCAGGTATAGCGCCGCCGCACATTCACGAAGTAGCGCGACCGGTCGCCCGAGGCCAGAGCCGCCAGGCCGATGGCGGCCGGCAGAAGCGCCGCGCGGTTCAGCACCTGGTGTAGCGTGAACCACTCGTCTGGATGCCTGCGCGTGTACCCGTAGGCCGAGGTGTTCAGCGCCCAGGCGGCGCTCAGCTTGTCCTGAATCAGCAGCAGGCTGGCCAGGCCGGCCGCCGAACTGAGCAGCAGAATCGGCTCATGCCGCAGCATCAGGCGCGGCAGCGGGCGCTGGCGGCCTCCGGCCGCAGTCGCAAGCAAGCTCAGTTGCACCAGGATGATGAATCCGGCGTACAGTCCCAGCGACACCAAATAGTCCGAGTCCAGCTCGACCGGAAACATTTTCGTTTCCAGATACGAATAATGCTTGCCGCTGAATCCGCCAGTCTTGTCCACCACCACCGACCAGGCGCCGAACAGCGACCAGTAATAGAGCGCTCCGGTGCCGATCACCGTGCCCACATCGCGCGTCCTGCGGTAGATGGCCCAGGCCAGCACGGCGATGATCGCTGTGGCGGTTCCGAGCAAGGCAAAGTATTCCATGGTCAGTTTCCGGTCCCGGCTGCCTCGCGGTAGACCGCCAAAAGCTGGCGCGCGATGCGGCCGGCCGAACATTCCTCCGCCTTCTTCCGACCCGTGGAGCGGCGCGGCTCGGCAAGCAGATCGAGCAGCGCCTTTGCCAGCGAGGCCGCCGCCCGGCGCGCAATTCGCGTGCCGCAAACCCCCGCCAGACGTTCCGATACGTCACCGACCGGAACGCTCACGATGGGAAGGTTCGAAGCCAGCGCCTCCTGAATCACGCTAGGAGATCCTTCGGCGTCGCTGGCCACCAGCAGGCAGTCGGCGGCGTTCATGACCAGCGGCATCCTCTCCGGTTGGCAGTCTCCGCGCAACACCTCCATCCGGACTTCGTTCAGATGATTCCGCAGGCAGGCCACAGCCGCCTCGGCCAAATCCAGGCGCTTGTTGCGGACATCGTGGCCGGCATTGAACAACACCACGCGTCCCTGCGCAGGCCATCCCAGACGCCGCCGGGCCTCGTTTCGATCAAGCGGCCGGAAGGACTCCAGATCCACGCCGCTGGGCAAAACCCTCGCCACGCTTTGCCGCCACCACAGCCGTCGCCGCAGGGCGGCGCTGACGCAAACAATGCGCCGTGCCCGAAGCGCCGCAAGCTGGCTCAACAGCCTTCCCAATGCGGCGCGCAGCCCGCGGGCCGCCGGAACAGGGTTCAAATCGCTGCCCCGGTAGGTGATCACGGAAGGTGTGGCTCCGGCCGCCAGCACCGTGAACAGGCCCGTCATCGTTCCGAAGTGCCCGTGCACCACCTCCGGCCGGAAGGCCGCAGCCTCCCGGCGGAATCTGCGCCATTCCCGCAACAGCGCCAGAGGCGAAGTGCGGGAGCGCAGAAAGAACGCCTCGACTGCAACGCCGAGCGCCCGCAGACTCGCCGCCTGGCGCCGCGCGAAGACCATCGAACTGCCGTGCTCGTCGCCCGGGATCACGAACAACACTCGCGGCTTCACCGGAAGCAGGCCTCGCGCAGGAAGGGCGCCAGGCGAAAAATCCCCAGGCGCGCCAGCTTTCCCCACCCCAGCCAATCCAGCGGACGGGCGGCCAGGAGTTCTCGATAGGCCCGCGCCGCGCCCGGCCAGTCGCCGGCCAGCATGCGGTGATCGGCCTGCTTGAGCAGCGCCCGGTACAGCGCCGGGCTGTCTTGCATTTCCGCCTGTGCCCGGCGCAGCGCCTCGGGCGGATTTTCCGGCTGGCCCCGCCGGCGCGCTGCGGCCAGCCGGCGAATCGCCGAGTGCGCCGCCATCTGCTCCAGCGTCACC
>CAZTKA010000144.1:0-8188 GCA_964614015.1 uncultured Bordetella sp.
TGGACGAAGCGCAAAACGCGACGCCGGAACAGATGAAAATGATCCTGACGCGCCAGGGCTTCAACTCCAAGATGGTCGTGACCGGCGATCCGACGCAAGTGGACTTGCCCATGGGGCAGCGCAGCGGGCTGGCCGAGGTGCTGGAAGTGCTGCGCGGCGTCGAAGGCATCCAGTTCATCCAGTTCGACGATCGCGACGTGGTGCGCCACAGTCTGGTGCAACGGATCGTCAAGGCCTACGAGCGCTACAACGAACAGACCGGCGCAAGCCGGCAATTGTCGCTGCGTCTTTCCGAGCCGTCTCAGGACAGCCCCGCGCCGGAGCAGCCCACGGATATCGCAATCGACTAAAGCCGTGCTTCTGTTCCACCATTCGAGCCGGAAGGTGAAGCGCCGCAATTTGCGGGCCTTTTGGCTGGATCTGTCGCGCCGCCTGGCTCCCGGCGCCTGCTGCCTGATCGCCACCGACGCTGAATTACGGGCGCTCAACCGCCGTTTCCGCGGCAAGGATGCGCCCGCCGACGTGCTTTCGTTCCCTTCCTCTAACGGCTCGGCGGGCAACGGCGCCGCGGGCGAGATCGCCATTTCCTTTGATCGTGCAGCGGAGCAGGCCGCGGAGATGGGCCACTCGGTGGAAGCGGAATTGCAAATCCTCATGTTGCATGGGCTGTTGCATCTGGCGGGCATGGATCATGAAACCGACCGGGGAGAGATGGCCCGGGCCGAACGGCGCTGGAGAGGACATTTGGGTTTGCCGATGGGCCTGATCGAGCGAGTGCGATGATTTTGCTGCTGACCATCGCCGCCCTGCTGATGACCCTCGTCCTCGTGCTGGTCACCTGGGTGCAGGTCATGTACCTGGAGTCCCTGCGCATCCGCAGCCGGGAGTTGCCGTCGCTGCAGTATTTCAAGGTGTCCATCGAGCCGGCCCTGGGCTTGGAGACCGAGCGCGGCGCTTTGACGTTCACGATCGTCAAGCACGCGGGGCTGGGCATTCTTGGCTGCTTGTTGCTGGCGATCACCAGCCGCACCGCGGGTCTGGGGGAGGCGCTGCTTGCCGCGGTCCTGTTGACGGTCCTGGTCGCCATGGTGGGCGCGGAGCTGGTGCCGCAAATCCTCTACCGTAAGAGCCGGGGCCGCCGGTTGCGCTCGCTGGTGCCTGTGCTGCGGCTGATCGCATGGCTCGTGCGGCCGCTGACCTGGAGCCTGGAATTCATGCACTCGCTGTTCGACCTGGACCGCGGACCCGCCGCCGAGGCCGCGCCCACCGCCGAGCCTCCGATCGATGCCTTGATCAACGCCGGCGAGGAAGAGGGCATCATCGAGGAAGGCGACCGGGAATTGATTCAGTCCGTGGTGGCATTCGGGGATAAGACCGTGCGCGAGGTGCTCACGCCCCGGCCCCGCATCGTGGCGATCGATCAGAACGCCAGCCTGGAAGAGCTGCGCGCTCTGGCGATCCAGGAACAGTTCTCGCGCATTCCCGCCTATGACGGCACCATCGATAACATCACCGGATTCGTCCACGTGCGGGACATGTTCCAACTGGACGAACAAGACCGGGCCAACCGCACCGTGCGCGACGTGCTGCGGCCCATCCGCATCGTCCCCGAAACCAAGCGCGTGAATGACCTGCTGCGGGAAATGCAGGAGGAGGGCGCGCACATGGCCGTGGTGGCGGATGAGTACGGCGCCACCGCGGGCATCGTCACCATGGAGGATCTGGTCGAGGAGATCGTCGGCGAGATTCACGACGAGCATGAGCCGGCGCGCGATTACGAGGAGCGGCCCGACGGCAGCTTTGTGCTCTCCGGGAGCTTCGACGTGGATGGTCTGGACGAACTGGTCGGCTACCATCCGGAGCACGGCACGGAATCGACCACCATCGGCGGACTGGTCACCGAATGGCTGGGGCATGTGCCGGTGGCCGGGGAGAAGGCCGAGCGCGACGGCATCGTCATCGAAGTGCTGGCGGCGAATCCTCTGCGCGTGGATCAAGTGCGCGTTTCCAAGGCGGCGGCGCAATGAACCGCGGCCGCAAACGAGCGGACCGCCCTCACCGCGCGGGTTTCGTTTCCATCCTGGGCCGGCCGAACGCCGGAAAATCGACGCTGCTGAACGCTCTGCTGGGAACGAAAGTCGCCATCGTGGCGCCGCGCCCGCAGACGACCCGAACGGCGATCCAAGGCGTTCTGACGATTCCCGGCGCGCAGATGATTTTCATCGACACACCCGGCATTCACAAATCCAAGACGCTGCTGAACAAGCGGATGATGGACGCCGTGCGCGCCTCGGCGCCCGCCGATGTGGTGCTGTTCCTGATCGATACGCTCGAACGGTTCACCGAAGAGGACGCGCACGCGGTGGACCTGGTCAAGACGGTGAAGGCCCCGGCGATCGCGGTGTTCAACAAAGTGGACCGGTTGACGCCGAAGACCCGCGTTCTGGAGCTGATTGAGCAATACCGCGCCCTGCACGATTTCGCCGCCTATGTTCCCATTTCGGCGCGCACCGGGGAGGGCCTGGAGGTTCTGAAACAGGAGATCATCGCGCGGCTGCCCGAGGGTCCGGCGCTGTACCCGAAGAATTATCTGACCGACGTGCCCGAGAGATTCCTGGCGGCCGAGTTGATCCGCGAGCAAGCCCTGCGGCTAACGCGCGAGGAAGTGCCGCACGCCGTCGCCGTGCTGATCGACCGCTGGGAGGATACGCCGAAGCTGCTGCGCATCGCCGCGACGATTTACGTGGAGCGTCCCGGGCAGAAGACGATCCTGATCGGCGCGGGGGGCTCGATGCTGAAAAAGATCGGGACGCAGGCCCGCGCGGGCATCGAGAAGATGACCGGCAAGAACGTGTTCCTGGAAGCCTTCGTCAAGGTGCGCCCGCGCTGGCGCGAGGATCCGGAATTCCTTGCGGCCGCCGACTGGCGCACCATGGCGGGCGCCTGAAGCCGGGAGTACAGTAGAGGTATGACACGGCGGATCTGGCTGGCGATGGTTCCCCTGGCTCTGCTGGCGCAGAGCAGGGAAGACGACCGGATATATGACGAAGTCCGCCGCGTGCTGGCGACGGATCGCGACGTGCGCGGCGCGGCCTTCAATGTCGATGTCCAGGGCGGCGTCGTGACACTCAACGGGCGCGTGCGGAATGAGAAGGCTCGCGAGAAGGCGACCCGGCTGACCAAGAAGGTGAAAGGCGTCAAGGAAGTCAAGAATCTCCTCAAACTGCCGGATGAAAAGTAGTCTTTATTCTGGCTGCTGACTCCTTTTCTCAGTGCCGGAAGTGGCGCACGCCGGTGAACACCATTGCGAGGCCCAGGCGGTCTGCCGCCGCGATCACTTCCTCATCGCGCACGGAGCCGCCGGGTTGAATCACCGCGGTGATGCCATATTTCGCGGCCTCTTGCAGTCCGTCCGGGAACGGAAAGAACGCATCCGATGCAAGCACCGTGCCCTGCAATGGAAGCACCGCCTTCATCGCGCCGACCTTGACGGAGTCGACGCGGCTCATTTGACCCGCCCCCACGCTGACGGTTTGTCCGGCGCGGCCGTAGACGACGGCGTTCGACTTCACGTGCTTGCACACTTTCCACGTGAATTCGAGCGCGTCCCATTCCTCATCGGTGGGCGCGCGCCTGGTCTTGACCACCGCTTCCTCGCGCAGCAAACAATGCACGTCGGCGGTCTGGACCAGAAATCCGCCGGTGACCGATTTGACCACTGGCTCGGCCGGTCCGGCCGCGACGCGCAGCAGGCGCAGATTCTTCTTGGAGGCGAAGATTTCAAGCGCCTCGGGCGCATAGTCCGGAGCAGCGATCGCTTCGATGAACGTTTTCGCGATTTCGCCGGCCGTTTCGCCATCCACACTGCGATTGAACGCCAGCACGCCGCCGAAGGCGGATACGGGATCGGCCTCGAAGGCTTTTCGGTAACTATCGGCCAGTGTCTCCGATTCGGCGCAGCCGCAGGGATTCGTGTGCTTGATGATGGCCGAGGCGGGCTGATCGAATTCCAGAATCAACTGCCACGCCGCATCGAGATCGACCAGGTTGTTGTAGGAGAGCTCCTTGCCTTGCAATTGCCCGGCGCCGGCGATGCCGCTGGCGCCGGCCGCATAGAGCGCGGCCGACTGGTGCGGATTTTCTCCGTACCGCAGAGCCATGCGGCGCGGCGCGCGGATATCGAGCATGGCGGGCAGAGGATCGCCCGTGGGCGGGATCTCCGCCAGGCGCGCGGCGACGGCGCGGTCGTAAGCCGCCGTGCGCGCGAAGGCCGCCTGGGCCAGGCGCCAGTGCGTCTGCTCGCTGAGCCGTCCGCCACCGGCGCGCAGTTCCTCGAGGATCGCGCCGTAATCGGAGGGCGAGGTGACCACCGCCACATCCTGCCAGTTCTTGGCCGCGGCGCGGATCATGGTGGGCCCGCCGATATCGATGTTTTCGATCAACTCTTCGAGAGTCGCATCGGCCTTGGCGGCGATTTTCTCGAATTCGTACAGATTCACCGCCACCAGATCGATGCGGGGGATGTTGTGCGCCGCGATCGCCTGCATATGCTCGGGGTTCGAGCGGACGGCCAAAATGCCTCCCGCCACGCGGGGATGAATCGTCTTCACGCGGCCGTCGAGCATTTCCGGAAAGCCGGTGAGTTCGGCGACCTCGCGCAGGGGCGCGATGCCGGCCTCCTTCAGAATGCGAAACGTGCCTCCTGTCGAGACGATTTCGATACCCAGCGCGGAGAGCGCCTGGGCGAAGGCGGCAACGCCTGTCTTGTCGGTGACGCTGATCAGAGCGCGTTCAATGCGAGCCATGGAACATCCATTGTGACATGCTACCCTCATCCTTTATGAAACTTGTTACGTTCATCGGCGCGGGATCGAAACCAGAGGCGGGCGTGGTGCGCGACAAACAAGTGATCGGCCTCGGCGCCGACATGATTTCGATCTGCGCCTCCGGAGAGATTCCGGAGCCCAAAGGCCCGGCTTACGACCTGGCTTCGGTGCAACTGCTGGCGCCGGTTCCGCGGCCTCCCAAGGTGATCTGCGTGGGCTTGAACTATCGCGATCACGCGGCGGAATCGCGCTCCGAAATTCCCAGTGTTCCGACCATTTTCAGCAAGTTCTCCAATGTTGTAACCGGACCCGGCGCGCCCATCGTGCTGCCGAAAGCTTCACGGAAACCGGATTATGAGGCCGAATTCGCCTTCGTGATCGGACTCGGGGGGCGCCATATTCCGGCGGACCGCGCCATGGATCACGTCTTCGGCTACACCATCGTCAACGACGTGAGCGCGCGCGATTTTCAGACCGCGACTACACAATGGCTGATGGGGAAAACCTTCGACACCTTCTGCCCGATGGGCCCCTGGATCGTGACCAAGGACGAAATCGCGGACCCGCACGCGCTGGACATCTCGCTCGAAATCGGCGGCGAGACGTTGCAGAAGTCCAACACACGCGAGCTGGTGTTCCGCATTCCCGCGTTAATCGAATTCATTTCCACGGTCGTCACACTGGAACCGGGCGACGTGGTGGCCACGGGCACGCCGGGCGGGGTGGGCTTCGCGCGCCGGCCGCCGCGCTGGCTGAAGCCGGGCGAAGAGGTTATCGTGCGCATCGCAGGCATCGGCGAGCTGCGCAATCCAACGGTCGCTGAGGTGTGATCCGCAGCCATGACAGGAATTCTTCAGGACCTCCGCTTCGGTGCGCGCCTCCTGTTGCGCTCCAAGGCCCTGACTGCGCTGGTGGTGTTCGCGCTGGCGCTGGGCATCGGCGCAAACTCGGCGATGTTTAGCGTCGTGGATGCGCTGTTGTTGCACCCGCTGAGTTATGCAAAACCTCAAGAACTGGTCCTTGTATCCGAGCGCGATGCCCAGGGAGTGCTGCACCCGACCTCGGCGGCCAACTTTCTGGACTGGCGCAAGGCCAACTCCTTCAGCGGAATGGCGGCCATCGCCGCATCCAGCTACGTGATTACCGGACAAGGCGAGCCCAGGCAGATCACGGGCGCGCGCGTCACGGCAAACATGTTCGATGTTCTGGGCGTAAAACCCGTGCTCGGCCGGACGTTTCGCCGCGGGGAGGATGGCCTGGATGGCGGCGCGCATGCGCGCCTGGCTGTCATCAGTTATGGCATGTGGCAGGACGTGTTCGGCGCCGACGCAAACGCCGTGGGCCGCCAGATTCGCCTGAATGATCTGCCGTATCAGATCATCGGCGTGCTGCCGGCAGACTTCCAGTTGTTCGAACGGCGTCATCAGGTGTGGGTGCCTGCCCTCATCGACGCCTCCAATCGCGACTTTCGTTATTTGGTGGTTGTAGCTCGCCGGTCGGTTCCCCTCGCCCAGGCCGCTGCGGAGATGACCGCGCTTTCCGCGTCGCTGCGCGAGGCCTATCCGGATAAGAACCGCGGCTGGACCATCCAAGTCGACGGGTTCCAGGAATGGCTGGTGAACGTCACGATGCGCACGCGATTGTTGCTTCTGTTCGCGGCGGTGGGCCTGGTGCTGCTACTGGCATCGAGCAATGTGGCGAGCTTGCTGCTGGCCCGTTCGGCAAGCCGGGCGCGCGAGATCTCGCTGCGCATTGCCCTCGGCGCCACGCGCGCCCGCATCGTCGTTCAGTTGCTCACAGAGAGCGTCTTGCTGGCCTTGCTGGGCGGCGCGGCCGGGCTGATCTTGGCGAGCTTTCTGATTGACGCCGCTCCGTCCATCGTTCCAGCGGGAGCTATCCCGACTTCGTCCCCCGTGCGCCTGAACCTTCTGGTGATCGCGTTCACGCTCGGCGTCTCCCTGCTGACCGGTATCCTGTTCGGGCTGGCGCCCGCGTTAGTTGCCTCGCGGCCGGATGTCCGGGAGGCGCTTCAGGAATCCAGTTGGGGTTCCACCACTGGACGCGGCCGCAGAATTTTTCGGCAATCGATGGTCACCCTGGAAGTGGCCGTGGCGCTGGCGTTGCTGGCCGGAGCCAGCCTGATGGTGCAGAGTCTGCAAAATCTCACGCGGGCGGATGTGGGCGTCAACGTGAACAACGTTCTTACGCTCCGCGTCTTCCTGCCCGCCACGGCCTACAACGCGGAGCGCTCTTTGCAATTCCATCGCCGCGTTCTCGAACAGGTCCGCGCGTTGCCGGGCGCAGAACAGGCGGGGCTGGGCACCAGGCTCCCTCTCATCCCGCTTGGACAGACGGTCCCATTCGATCTGGAAACAGGGGTTTCGCGGAGCGCCACCTCGATGCCGGAAGCCGGATACGTGTCTGTCACGCCCGGCTATTTTCGAGCGCTTGGGATTCCGATTCTCCGCGGCCGCAATTTTGAAGATTCCGATGCCGCGGACGCGCCGCCGGTGGTAATCGTCAACCAGGCCTTCGCCAACCGCTACTTCCCCGGCCAGGAAGCGGTGGGCCAGCGCTTGCGGACCCACCGTCCCGTGCTGGGCTCCAACGATTTCGGGGCCGAAGAGCACGTGCGGATTGTCGGCGTGGCGGGCAACGTCACACTGGGCGAGATCGGCGCGGCGCCCGAGCCGATTCTCTACGCGCCCGTGGCGCAGAATCTGTGGTCAACCACGCACTGGCTGACCGTGCGCACTACTGGCGATCCGCAGGCTCTGGCCAAGGCTCTGCGCGATATCGTGGTGCAGTTGGATCCGGGCCAGCCCGTCGACCAACCGGGAACCATGGCCGCCAACTTTGAAAACCAGTTCGCGGAGCCGCTGTTTCAATCGCGCGTCATGGGCGCGTTCGCGGGGTTGGCCGTGGTGCTGGCCGTGGTGGGCATTTACGGGATCAATTCGTACTCGGTCACGGAGCGCCGCCGTGAGATCGCCGTGCGGCTGGCGCTCGGCGCGACTCCGGACCAGCTTTTGCGCGATCTGGTGGGGCGCGGCATGCGCCTGACCGGCGTCGGAATCGCCATCGGCCTGCTGGCGGCGGTAGCGGTGAATTCGGCGCTTGCGAGCCTGCTGGTCGGCGTGAGCGCGGCCGAGCCGCTGCCTCTCGCTGCCGCCACGTTGCTGCTGGCGCTGGTCGGAGCACTGGCTTGCTATCTGCCCGCCCGCCGCGCCATCCGCGTGGATCCGGCCGAAATCTTCCGCCAAGAGTAGCGCTTCAGACAGCCGGTGCTAAAATAGAAGTTCGACCGTTGGGAGGTCGTCTAACGGTAAGACTGCAGACTCTGGATCTGCGTATCGGGGTTC
>CAZTKA010000145.1:0-8139 GCA_964614015.1 uncultured Bordetella sp.
TCGTAGACATGGCTAGTGGCACACTGGCAGTTTCCGCCGCATTCGGCGACGATGCCTTCGACGCCGTTCTGCACAGCGCCCTCCATGACGGAGTCGCCTTCGGGAACATCAATCGTGCGGCGGACGCCGCTGTGGGAAACGTAAGTGACGCGGGGCATGTGCGAAGTTTCCATTATCGCTCATGGCCCGTTGAGAAAAGGGTGCTATACCGCAGGCGCGGCCGGATCGCCGCTGCGCGGGGCTCATCCCCTGCCGCCGCGCAGTACGCTCTCATAAAACGCCAGGTACTTCCCCACGCTCGTCTCGGCGGAAAACTCGCTGTTTGCCCGCAGTTTCGCGGCCAGGCCCATGCGTGCGCGCCGGCTGGGATCGCCCGCCAGAATCCGGACTGCCTTCGCCATGCCGGCCACGTCGCCCAAGCGCTTCAGGAATCCGGTTTCCCCGTCCAACATGATCTCCGTCACGCCGCCGACGCGCGTCGCCACCACGGGCTTGCCGAAGCTCATGGTTTCGAGCACGCCCATACCGAAGCTCTCGCGCTCGCTGGCGTAGAGGCCCGCATCGGCGGCCGAGATATAGTTCTCGATATCCACTACGTTGTGCCGCACGACGATCCGCCTCTCGATCCCGAGTTGCCTGACCAACGGCCGGAACGGCTCGAAGGGCTCGCCCGCCAGCACCACCAGCTTCACCCGCGGATCATCCTTTACTTCCGCCAGCACCCGCAGGACGTCCTGCGCGCGCTTCACCGGCCGCAGATTCGAAAGATGGATCAGCACGAAATCGTCCTGGCGCAGCCCCAGGCGGCGGCGCACTTGGGCGCGGCTCTCGCGCGGCGAACGGGGCCGGTAGAAGTTATGGATCACCTCGATCGGTTTCCTGGTGCGCAGCACCTGCACGGTCTCATCGCGCAAGCTGTGCGACACCGCGGTTACTCCGGCCGAACTTTCGATCGAATACTTGATGATCGGCCGCAGGTTCGGATCGCGTCCCAGCAGCGTGATGTCGGTCCCGTGCAGAGTGGTAATGATTTCCGGCGTCCGGAGCCCTTCCTCACGCGCGATCTGGGTGGCCAGCAGCGCCGCGGTGGCGTGGGGCACTGCGTAGTGCACGTGCAGCAGATCCAGCTTGAATTTGTGCGCCACCGTGACCATCTTCACCGCCAGCGGCAGTGTGTAATCGGGGTACTTGAACAGGCGGTACTCGTTCAGCTCCACCTGGTGAAAAAAAACGTTGGGATGTTTGCGATCCAAACGGAACGGCGGTTCGTAACTGATGAAGTGGACCTTGTGACCCAGGCGGGCCAACTCGCTGCCGAGCTGCGAAGCGACGATTCCGCTGCCGCCGACCGTGGGGTAGCAGGTGATCCCAATGGAGAACTTGTGCGCCACCTAAAAGTACCTCGCAGAGAGCGGAAGATCGGCCAAAGATTCCACGCGCACCGGGTCATTCAGCCACAGGCCTGTGGCGTAATCGACGCCGATGGAGGCCCCCAGCGTGCGCGCGCGGGCGGTCACCAGTTCCGGATAGGACCGCGTTTTCATCTGGCTCTTGTGGCAGCGAATGGCCGCCTGCCATGTCTCGACTGCAGAGCTGACGTCGATCATGACTTGCGGCGGCTCGACCATCGTCTGCGTAATGGCGTAAAAGTACAGGCTCCCGATTGGATGCGGCGTCAGGTCCCGGAGATCCGCCAAACCTCCGAAGCGCGCCAGGCGCGCGGCATCGCGCGTCAGCCTGCCGATCACAGCATGGTCCGGGTGCTGATTCTCATCCGGATGCGGCGCGAGCACCACTTGAGGCCGGTGCTCGCGGATCTTGCGCGCCAGCAGCATCGCATTCGCAGGTTTATATTCGATGTGGCAGTCGCCGCCCATTTCCACGAATTCGATGGATGCGCCCATCAGGCGCGCGGCCTCGCGGGCCTCTTCGGCGCGCTCTGCGGGCGTTCCGGAACTTGCGGCCTCGCCTTGGGAGGTCACCAGGATCCAAACCTCGTGGCCGCGGCGTGCCTCCTGAATCAAGATGGGCGCGCAGCCGAACTCCACGTCGTCGGGATGGGCGCCGACTGCCAGGATTTTCATGAGCGGATGTCCTCGCCTGGCTCAGGCCTCGGTGATGGTGATGCTGTTGATTTTGTCCCCTTGACGGACAGAATTGACCACATCCTGGCCCTCAGTCACCTGGCCGAAGACGGTGTGCTTGCCGTCCAGCCACGGGGTGACCACGTGCGTGATGAAGAACTGGCTGCCGTTAGTGTTCGGGCCGGCGTTAGCCATGGACAACGAGCCGACTTTGTGCAGGTTCGGGTTGCCATTGCATTCGTCCTCGAAGCGGTAGCCGGGGCCGCCGCGGCCGCTCCCTTCAGGGCATCCGCCCTGGATCATGAAGTCCGCAATGACGCGGTGGAAGTTCAATCCGTCGTAGAACTTATCGCGAGCCAGGAAGACGAAATTGTTAACCGTTTTCGGCGCGTCCTTGGCGAACAGATCGCACACGATTTCACCGCGCGAGGTCTTGAACCTCGCCGTGTACTTCCTGTTGACATCGATCGTCATCGGCGGGGGGCTGGAATAGGATTTGGGCATGTCGCCTTTTAGTGTAGCGTGCCTGGCGGCCCGCAAGTTTCTGGGAAAATGGAAAATCGCTGGGAAATCGTCTTCGTTTATGGAACGTAGCGTGCTCGGAAAAGTCGCACGAAGGGGCAGCATATGATGATCGGAGCGGTGGTCGCCGGGTTATTGATTGTTTCGTTGTTTCTTGAGATGATCGCCTCGGCGCCCAGGAAGCGGTGAACGGTAATTTGCGGCGGTAGAAGTTACCGGTCCGGTAGAAACGCCGGAGCCATTTTTCGGGGTGCTACAATCCCGATGTGAGCGTAGCCGGCATCGCCAGATGGATTCTCCTCATCACGATCTTCTCGGGTATTGCCCTGGCTCAGCCTGAGCGTCCCATCCGCCGTCCCCCCAATAACGAATTGGCGCTGGAAACCATCGAAGCGCCCGTGCGCCCCGACGCGCCCGATGCCGTCCAGGGATTGGCCGCGCGACTCGTGTTTCACGTATCGCCGCTTTCGGGAAAAGGGCTGCTCTCGCAGCAAATCCGGGACGCGCTGAAGGCTTTGGACAAGGCCAACGGCAATACGACCTTCCTGAAATTGCGGGCGTTCGTGGCCGGAACGGGCGACGTCCGCCGTGTACAATCCATCGTCACCGAGGAGTTCTCGGACCAAAAACGGCCTCTACCAGCGATCACCACGGTTCAAGTCGGGGCCCTGCCTCTTGAGAATGCGCACGTGGTAATCGAAAGCATCAGCGAGGAACGGAGCAGGACCGTGAACCCGGCGGGTTTGGTCTTCTTGCCGGGCCAGTATGCCGAGGGTGGCGCCGCGGCGGTCGCGCGCCTGGAAGAAGCGATGCGGTCCGCCAGTGCGTCCGCCGTACGCCTGAGCTGTTTCGCCGATTCCTTGGAGCAAGCCCGCACGGCCCGGACTGCCGCGGCCAAAGCGTTTCCTGGTGCGGCAGGGACGTTCGTCCAGACAACCCGGGCAGGTCTCGGCAGCCGGGTTTCCTGCGAAGGTGTAGGGCGCGTGTCTGGACGTATTCCGGCGGCGGGTGCGCCCGCCAGGCTCGTCTTCACAGGGATCCAGATGAGTTTCGCCGGCCAGGATGGCGCGGCCTATGACCGGCTGGGGAAGGCTCTGGGGACATTCGGCGCGGCGGCCGGCGATGTGCTCTTCACCAACCGCTACACGGTTGTGGGCCACACCGAAAGCCCCGCCCCGGCCTTCGGGGGCAAGACGATGGACCTCGTGATCGAAGGATTGCCCGCGCTCGATGCGACCGTGGCGATCGAGGTCGTCGCGGCGGGCAAGTGACCGTTAGGCCTCGCCCCGGATCAGATCCTCGTAGGTTTCCCTGGCGCGAATGATGCGCCAGCGGCCGTCTTCAATCAACACTTCGGCCGCGCGCGGGCGCGCGTTGTAGGTGGAAGCCTGCACGAACCCATAGGCGCCCACCGTGCAGACCGCCAGGACGTCGCCCGGAAAAACTTCCTGGATCTCGCGGTTGCGCGCCAGAAAATCTCCGGTCTCGCACACGGGACCCACGATATCGGCGCGCAGCGGCGGGGCTCCGGTCAGGCGCACGGGCAGGATCTCATGGTGCGCGCCGTACAGCGCCGGGCGGATCAGGTCGTTCATTGCCGCGTCCACGATCACGAACTCCTTATCGCCGGTTCTCTTGCGGTAGAGCACGCGCGTGAGCAGCACGCCCGCGTTGCCCACAATCGAGCGGCCCGGCTCGACCGTCACGTGCAGATTCCGGCCCGCCACTTTCTCCCGCACCGCCGCGATGTAGCCGCTGATCGACGGCTCGGGATCCTCGGGTTGATAGGCGATCCCCAAGCCGCCGCCCAGATCCACATGGCGGATCGGAACTTCGAGCGCGCGCAGACGCCCGATCAACTCCAGCACGCCGTCGACGGCGCGCAGCATTTCCGCCGGATCCAAGAGCTGCGAACCGATATGGCAGCTCACACCCTCGAGCGCGAGATTGGCGTGTTGCCGCGCCCGGCTGTAGACTGCTTCCGCCTGATCGATGTCGACGCCGAATTTGTGCGCCTTGCCACCCGTAAAGATGTAGGCGTGCGTGGAGGCTTCGACGCCGGGATTCACGCGCAGAGCCACGCGCGCCCGGATCCCGCGCCGGTGGGCCAGGGAATCGATCAGCGCCAGCTCCGGCTCCGATTCGGCGTTGAACAGGAAAATGCCGGCGTCAAGCGCCGCGTTGATCTCCGCACTGGTCTTTCCTACACCGCTGAAGACCACCTTGGCCGGAGCGCCGCCCGCCTTCAGGACGCGGAACAATTCGCCGCCGCTGACGATGTCAAATCCCGAGCCCGCCCCGGCGAGCAGGCGCAGCAGGGCGAGATTGCCATTGGCCTTCACGGCGTAACACACCGTGTGCGGCGCGTCGCCAAAGGCGCAGTCGTAGGCGCGGAAGTTTTCCAGAATCGTCGCGGCCGAATAGACGTAGCAGGGCGTGCCTGCTCCGGCGGCGATATCGGCCAGCGCCAGTCCGTCGCACAGCAACCTCCGGTCCTGATACACAACCGGCTTCATGCGGAAACTCGCAGTACGATGACCGATTGGTCGTCGGAGATGGGCGTGTTCTTGCGGTGGCTGTCGAGCGCGGCGATCACGGCGTCGGCAATCAGCTTCGGCGGCTCGGCGGCGTGCTTTTTCAGCAGGCGGACGATGCGAGCGCGGGAAAATTCCTCCCCGCTTGCGTTGACCTGGTCCTCCACGCCGTCCGAATAGAGCAGCACGACGTCGCCCGGCTCAAGCGTCATCTCGATCTGCTCGTAATCCCGCCCGGTGAGCAAGCCGATCGGCATCCCCTCCACGCGCGGCTTCAGAATTTCGCCGCGGCGCCAGATCAGCGGCTGCGGCGCTCCCGCGTTGGCGATGGAGATGGTGCGCGTCTCCGGATACCAGTAGGCCACCAGCAGCGTGGCGTACTTGGTTTCCACGCGGCGCTCCAGCAGGATCTCATTGAGCGAGCCGAGCAGCACCTTCGGACTTTCGCGCCGCGGCCCCAGAAAATGCAACAAGCCGCTCAGCAACGCGCCGTAGAGCGCCGCCGCCGCGCCCTTTCCGCTGACGTCGCCGAACGCGATCACGCCCGCTTTCCCCGCGTGTTCGAGGAAGTCGTACACGTCGCCGGAGATTTCGCGGGCCGGGCGCGAGCGAATTCCCACTTCCAGGCCCCGCAGATCGGCCGACGGCTGCAGCAACAGGCGCTGCACCTGTCGGGCGGCCTTCAGGTCCTGCTCCATGCTCTCCTTGCGCTGGGCCAGCTCCTCGTAGAGCCGCGCGTTCTCGATCGAATTGGCGACCTGCGGCGCCAGCAGCGTCAGCGTCTGCTGATGGTCCGGAGTGAAGAAACCGATGCGCTCACTTTCCACGTTCAGCACGCCGATCACGCGATCTTTCACGATCAGCGGCACCGCCAGCTCGCTGCGGATGCCCTGGTGCGAGGCGATGTAGCGCGAGTCGGCGGCCGTGTCGGCCACCAGCACAGGCTCGCGCAACTCGACCGCCGCTCCTGTGATCCCTTTGCCCAGCGGAATGTTGCCGATATCGACGCGCTGGTCGTAGCGGGCGCTGAAGCGCGTGCGCAGGACGCCGTTCTGTTCGTCCACCAGGAAGATACCGAAGGCGTCGTAGGTGATCAAACCGCGGACTGCCGAGGCGATGCGCGACAGCAATTCGTCCAAATCAAGAATGGAGCCGAACTCGCGCGACAACTGCGATAGCGTGCGCAAGGTCCGGTTCTGCCGGTCCACGCGCCGGTACAGGCGGGCGTTGTAGATCGCGGCGCCGACGCGCGAGGCGATCAGCCGGAGCAGCGTGCTTTCGCGTTCCGTGAACGCCGCGGGCTGTGTGGACTGCACGTCCAGAACGCCCACCAACCGGCCGCGCGCCATCATGGGAACGGCCAGCTCACTGCGCACCGCGTCCAGGGCGTTCAAATACCGGGAATCGGCGCTTACGTCCGGAACCACGACCGGCTTGCGGCTGGAAGCGGCCGCGCCGACAATGCCTTCGGTGAGCGGCAGGGAAAGATTCCGTACGATTTCTTCCCTGTGGCCAATCGCGTAGCGGATGCGCAAGGCCTGTTCACGTTCGTGATAGAGAAGGATCGCGAACAGGTCATAGGGGATCACTTCCTTGACGATGGCCGCAACGGAGGCCAGTTGCTCATCCAGATCCAGCGTCTCGGCGGTGATACGCGAGACCTCCAGCAGGAAGTCAAGCAGTTCTTCGCGTTCCTGAAACTGCACTGCGGTCTTGTTCGCGGTGACCATGGAAAGGGAAAGGGAAGATTCCATGATATCCCGCGGAAGGGGAGGCCAGCCCCTGTGCCTCTCCCCGGCGGAGCTTGCGCGTTGACCGCCGCCCCGGGCAATGCTATCCTCACCAAAGCGAAGAGGTGTTCGCAATGCGCCGCTGTTATCTTGCCTTATTGAGTGCTCTCGCAGGTGCTCTCTTGCTTGTGTCCGTGGCGCCGGTCTCCCTGCCGGGACAGAACAAAGCCGCCCCCGCCAAGGCGAAGGCGGCGTCCAAGGCGGGGATCATTCCCCGTACTCCCTGGGGCGACCTCGATCTTCAAGGAACCTGGTTCGTGCTCGCCGACGTGCCGCTCGAGCGTTCCGCCGCCAACGCGGGCAAGGAGTTTCTGACCGATGAGGAAATCGCGGCCGCGGATCTGAGGAAAGGGCTGGACCCGGGCCGCAATGCGCGTTCCTCGGGCGCACAGGATGTGAGCGGCGCTTACAACGCCGTCTTCAATTCCATCCTCAGGACGGGCCGGCGCACTTCGATGATTACGGATCCTCCGGACGGCAGGATTCCGCCGCTTGTGGCAAGCGCGCAGGGCCAGGGAGGCCGAGGCGGCCGCGGAGGTTTCGCCCCCGCTGCCACGCAGAACGATAACCCGGAGACGGTGGCGCAAAACCCGCGCTGCCTCGGCGTTCCGATGCCGTTTCTGCCGTTGAACACGGCCTTCGCCCAGGGCACGGTAATGCAACTGGTGCAGTCTCCGAACTCCATCGCGATTTACATGGAGGACGATCATGCCGGCGGTGGAAATCGCGTGATCTACCTGGACGGCCGCAGGCATCTGCCCCCGAGCTACCGCACCTATCTCGGCGACTCAATCGGACACTGGGAAGGCGATACGCTGGTGGTCGAGACGACGAATTTTTCTCAAGGCTTCCGTGGCTCGACGCCGGACTACAAGATGATCGAACGCTATACGCGCGTCGACGCGAATAATCTGCGGCGGGAGATCACCTTCGATGATCCCAAGACCTGGACCCGGCCCTGGACGGTGCTGATCGAGATGGGCAAGACCAGCGACAACCGCCACATGATCTTCGATTCGGCGTGCCACGAGGGCAACTATGGCCTGACCGGGATCCTGGTGGGCACGCGCCGGGAAGAGCAGGCCGCCAAGCAGAAGTAACGAGTGCCCTCCCTCTTGGCACCGCATCATCTGGCCTTCGGAACCGGCATTGCGGCGCTCAGCTACGAGGACGTCTGGTTCCAGCTTCTGGAGCGGGTCATCGGCTCCT
>CAZTKA010000146.1:0-7957 GCA_964614015.1 uncultured Bordetella sp.
TGGGGAAAGGTGACGGCCGAGGTCGACCGCCTCCTGAAGGAAGAGGTGGGCGATCCGAAGGCCGAGGTGGCGCAGATCGGCCCCGCCGGCGAGAACCTCGTGCGCTTCGCCGCCATCATGAACATGGTCAACCGCGCCAACGGCCGCAACGCGGATGGGACCATCCAGAACAACATCCTCCTGGAGCGTTACCTGAGCGTCGTCGATCAGGCCGGCCTGGCAAGCACGATCGGACTGATGGGCAACGTGTACGCGGAGGGCAACGTGGCGTATCTGCGAAGCACCGCTTCGAGCAACCGCGCGGGCGGATCGCTGCGCCTGGTCTTCCCGGTGAACGACAAGTTCGCGCTCACCGTGGAAGGCGGCGTGAATGAGACGCTGCTGCCCGTGCAGGGCACGCAGCAAGGCCGCGCCGCGGTGGGGTTCCAGTTGGGCAACTTCCTGCGGCCCAAGAACCTGCTGGCTGAAACGCACGCCGTCCCGATGGAGGTTCCACGCGTGCGCTATGAGACGCTCACCAAACGGATTCGCACCGGCAACGACGCGCCTGTGGCCGACGCTGGCCCGGATCAGACCAACGTCGAGGCTGGTCCGGTGACCTTGAACGGCTCCGGCTCGTACGATCCCGACGGCGATCCGCTCACCTATCAGTGGGTCCAGGAGGCCGGTCCGGCGGTGCCGTTATCGGGAGCCAACACCGCCCTTGCCAGCTTCACTGCGGCGCTCGGCCAAGCCTACAGCTTCCGGCTGATCGTGCGGGACAACCAGGGCGGACAGGGCCAGGCCCGCGTGAGTGTGAACACCCGGGCGGATGAGCAGGCGCAGATCCTGTACTTCATCGCCGATCCGCGGCAGATCGCGGCCGGCCAGCAAGCCACGCTTTCCTGGAAGACGCTGGCGGCGGCCTCGGTCACCATCAGCGGCGGCGTGGGAACGGTGGCGGCGCAGGGCTCCGTGGCAGTGTCGCCGGCTTCGACGACGACCTACACGCTTACCGCGGCCGGCGGCGGCCGCACCGAAACCGCACAGGTCACCGTGGTCGTCACGGGCGCCACGTTCCTTTCGTGCTTTGCGACGCCGGCAACGATCACCCAGGGTCAATCGACGACGCTCACCTGGACCACGCAGAGCGCCACCAGCGTCAGCATCGCGCCCGGGATCGGCGCCGTAGGCGCGTCCGGCACGCTCTCGGTGACTCCGAGCCAGTCCACCAATTACACACTGACTGCGGCGGGACAGGGCGCCACCAGCACGTGCAGCATCGGCGTGACGGTGCTGCCCGCGCCGCCGCAGCCGCCGGGCGTGCAGCCGCCGGTGATTGCGCTGTTCTCGGCGTCGCCCGCGACCATTGATCAGGGCCAGAGCTCGACGCTCACTTGGAATGTGACCGGAGCCACTTCGGTGTCCATCACAAATCTAGGGCCGGTGTCTGCACAGGGAACGCAGATGGTGTCTCCTTCGGTTTCCACGACCTACGTCTTGACGGCTACCAACGCAGCCGGTTCCGTGACGGCGCAGGCCACCGTAAACGTCAACATCGTTCCCGGACCTGCGATCACCGAATTCGTGGCCATCCCGCAGCAGCTTCCGCCGAACCAGCGCTACAGTTCGCGGCTGCTCTGCTCGGCGCTGGGCGCCGAATCGATCACCATCGCCGGCACCACCTTCACCCAGGTGCAGACCGCGGTGTTGATGGTCTCGCCGGAGGTGACGACGACCTACACCTGCGTCGCCCGGGATCTCGCCGGACGGACGGCCACCAAGCAGGTCACCGTATACGTCGTCCCGTGGTGGACGGGTCTGTAAGAATCCTGCGGAGCCGCCATGGCGCGAACCGCCAGGGCTGGCATTGCGCCAGACCTGGCGGCTAGCGACGGTTGAAAACCCTAGCGCGGACGGAAGAGCCGCCGCACATGAAAAAAGCCCGCCGGAGGTATCCGGCGGGCCTCTTTTCTCAACCCAAGCTATTCGGTATCGCGCGTACGCTTCTTCCGGTTTCTCTTGCGCGCCAGGGCTTCCTTGGTGCGCTTCTTTTCACCTGGCTTCAGGTAAAAGGAGTGCCGCTTGATCTCCTTGATAATGTCTTCCTGCTGCACCTTGCGCTTGAACCGTCTCAGCGCGCTCTCCAGGGCCTCACCTTCCTGGATATGGACTTCCGCCAACGAACCTCACCTCTCTCTCCTTTGACTTCCCTTAGGATAGCAGGAGATGGCCCGCTGCCGCGCCGCCACTTCAGTGCGTCATCGAATAGATCACGTAATTGACGCCCATCCGGTATGCCATCGAGGCGAAATATTCCGGATACGCCGGGTCGTTTGAAAACTCCCAGGCGTCGCCTAAATCCTGATTCAGGAACACGCCAACCTGCACGCGCCCGCGCGCATCCAGAATCGCGCGCCAATATGGAGTCACGCCGTTGTTCCGCTCCACCATCGAGCCGCGCTCGACGATCTGGTAGCCGGGCACCTGCACGCGCCCGGTCAGATCGTAAACCGTGTGAAAGATTGGATTGTCGTCCTCGAGTTCGATGACGTGCGCCTCAGGGTACGACTGGAGGATGCCTTCCATGAACTGGTCCCATTCCGATTCGCCATGCAGATCATCCACCACGAGGAATCCGCCGCGGTCGAAATATTGCCGCAGGCGTGCGGCCTGCGCGCCGTTCAAGACCCAGTCGCCGCCGGAAACGATGTAGATCCACGGCCAGTCGAACATTTCATCGCTATCAATATCGACAATGTGTTCGATCGAGCGGCTGTCAACGCGTGTCAGCCGCCGCAGGCCGGTGATAAAATGACGCTCCGATGTGTTCGCATCAATTCCCCAGGAGGCATAGCGCGCGCGGTTCCGGACGGAGCGGTAGCGCAGGCGCGTAAACGCAAACTCGGCTTCCTGCCAGGCGTCTTCAGGATCGTCCGCCGGGCTCTGCATCTCGCGTTCGTATTTGGCCCAGCGGCGCGCGGCACCGTAGCCCAGCAGTTCGCCGGCGATCATAGCCACGCATACCAGCCCGGCAGCCCAGGCCAAGCGCCTGTGAGCCGCCCTCCTCACGGCGTTACTTGCTCCGGCTGAGCTTGCGGAAGTACTCCGAAACGGCTTCGGCGAAGCCGACCGGCGTGCGATCGGTTGAAGCGCTGCGTACCTGTCCTTCCGTCTTCTCCAGTTCCTGGCGCAGCCCGACTTCAAGCGTTTCAAGCTGCGGCAGAATCGTGCGGCTGAGGCGTTCTTGCAGCTCCGGACCCGAGGGATTGCCGAAAGTCAGATCCTGCACCTGCCGTTCGAGAGCGGCGGCCTGCGCCGCCAGATCGCGGTTGTCGCGCACGGCGTTGCGCAGCGCCTGCAAGTCCCGCTGGGCATCGCGCAGGACCTGGCGCGGATCGATGGGAGCCGCGTTGCGCGGATCGTATAGCCCTTCCGGATTGTAGCGTCCGAAGCGGTCGTAGCCGCCGTATGGGCCGCCGTAGTAGCCACCGTTGGTGTAGCCGCCTGTCCGGTCGCCGCCAAACTGATTCCCGCCGCCTTGCTGGTTGCCGCCTTGCTGGTTGCCGCCTTGGCCTTGCTGTCCTTGCTGGCCCTGCTGGCCCTGTTGGCCCTGTTGACCCTGCTGACCCTGCTGCTGGCCACCCTGCTTGCCGTTCTGCCCTTGCTGACCCTGCTGGGCCTGCTGTTGCGCGAGCGCCCGCTCCAACTGTGCGCGCGTGCGTTCGAGGTTTGCGACCTGGCGCTCCAGGTCGCTCTGCGCGGCGTTACGCTGATCACCCTCGCGCAAGGCGGCGCGCGCGTCCCGAATGGCGTCGCGCAGTTCTTGCAGCGACTGCGTCAAGGGTCCCTCACTCGAAGTCCAGTCGGCGATCTGCGACGGCGTGCCGCGGCGGATATATTCCGCGCCATATTCAAGCCGCCGCTGCGCCTCGGCTTGCTGCACTTCGCTTAAGCCTTCGCGCAAGCGCCGCGAGGCTTCCGGCTGCTGGCTGGAGAGATCGCGCGCCTGCCGCTGCGCGTCGCGTTCCAACTGCGCCAGTTGCTGCCGCATCTGATCTTTCTCCGCCGCCATTTCCTGACGCTCCTGCTGGCTCAGGCCTGGGCCTCCCTGTTTACCCGTCAAGGCCGTCCCACGCGGGTAGGCCTGCTTCAACTCATTCTCCATTTGCTCCTGGCGCGCGGCTAGGGCCTCGGCCCGCTGCTCCAGGCCTTCCAGACCCGCAGTCATGCCCTGCCGTTGGATCTGGCTGCCAGCCTGCTGGGCTTCCTGCAAGCGCTCCGCCGCCCGCCGGGCCGCGGCGTCCGCCTGGCTCTGATCACCGTTCTGGCTGGCGCGCTGCGCCTCGCGCATATCCTGCTGCGCCTGATTCAAGCGGTCCAGCAGTTGCTGAATCTGCCGCTGCTGGGCGTTCTGCGCGCTCTGCTGGCCCTGTTGCTGGCCCTGCTTGCCTTGCTGGCCCTGTTGCTGGCCCTGCTGGCCCTGCTGCTGACCTTGCTGGCCCTGCTGCTGACCTTGCTGGCCGCCTTGCGAGCCGTTGCGGCTCAACTGAGCCTGGCCGCGCTGTTGCTGGCCCTGTTGGCCTTGCTGCTGGGCCTGCATCTGCTCGATTTGCCGCCGCAGTTCTTCAACCTCACGGCGCAACTGCTCCTGCTCCCAGCGCCGGTCGACCGACTGCTGTTTACTGTTCCGGCTCTGCTGCGCGAGCTGTTCCTGACGGCGAGCCAGCTCCTGCAACTTGCGCAGGGCTTCGTCCACCTGCTGCTGCTGCTGCTCGGCCCCGCCGCCTTGGGCCTGCTGGGCCTGTTCGTATTGATTCTTCTCGGTGTCAAGCTCGAGATCAAACAGGTTCGCCAAGTCGCGGCCGGCGTTGCCGCCGCCCCCGCCGCCCCCGCCGCCCTGATTGCCGAAGGCAACCTGAATGTCGCGGTTCATCTGCTCGGCGCGTTGCAGGTGCTGGAGCGCCTTCTGCTCCGGAATCAGCGCTTCTTCCCATTTGGACGCGCCCAGCGAGGAAGCCGCCGGCCCCATCTCGGCCGCAGCGGCCTCGATCTCCTTCACGAAGTCGCCGATAGTGGAGCTTTCGCCATCCAGTTGACGCGCCCTAATGCGATTGGCAAGCGAGGTCGCCTGGTCTTTCAACTTGTTCTGCACTTCGGCCAGGAACTCGGCGCGTTCCTTCGTCGCGGCCGATTTTTCGTCCTGATTGCCCCGCAGAGCCCTGTGCGTCAGCGTGATAATCTCGCGCTGGCGCCGGGAGATTTCGTTCTCCTCCTGCTGGCCTCCGCCACCGCCGCCGCCCCCGCCGCCGGCTGACTGCGCCTGCGAGTAATTCTTCTCATACGGCTGCGCTTCGATGAAACTGATGTCGCTGGCCGACTCCGTGCGCGCGTCCTTGGCGGTTGCGTACAGCGCAACCACGTCACCCGGCACAAGATGGAAATCCTCCAGATACAGCGTGACCTCACCTTCGGCGGCCAACCGCCCGCGCTGGTTGCCAAGCAGGTTGACCACTTTCTCCGGCTGCCCGTTGACCGAATAATGCAGATTCAGCGACGTGAGGCCGTAGTCGTCGTCGGCCTGCACCTTGACGATCACTTCTTCGATCGGATTCACGCGCGCATCCGGACCCGGATGTGTGATGCTGACCTTCGGTCCCTCGTCGGCCTGCGCCTCGATGAAGTAATCCTGGCTGAGGCGGATCACTTCCGAGCCGTTCTTGGCCGCGAAGTGATACACGCCTTCCTTGTCGACCGGCACGCGGACGCTCAGCAGATTGCCGCCGAGAGGCCGCATCTCGATCTGCCGGCCATCCTGCAATTCGACGACGCCATTCGTCAGCGGACGGTCCGTCTCCACCGTCAGCTCCGCCACCGTGCCCACCACGGCGCGCAGATCGCCGCCCGGATCCTCCACCAGGTCCTTCTGTCCCATCCAGGATGGGAAATGATAGGTGACCTTGATATTCTTGATGCCCGGCAAATCCACGACCTTGATGCTGTACGCCTTGGACTTCACGCCCGCGGCTTCGACGTAATACTGCAGCTCTTCGGGCACGGCCGCGATCAGGAACCCATACGCGGACTCGCCAGGGCGCGGCATCATGATAGTTTCTTCCCATTTGGTCGAGCTCTGATACTTAACCATCAGGCGTACTTCGGGAGCGTTGAACCCTTGCAAGGTGGCCACGATGGGCTGGTCCGTGCGGCGGCGGATGGTCGCATCGCCCGGTTCGACGATGATCTGGTAGAAGCCCGGCTGGTCGCCCTTGGGCAGTCCGGCCCACAGCGTGCGCGCGCCGAAATGCATGAATCCACCCTCGGCCAGAATCAGCCACATCAGAACGGCCAGAGCCGCGCCGGCGGAGGTGCCGAACGCAAAAATCGATTTCTGCGGAATGACCTTGGCGGGTGGCGCCTGCGGAGCGCGCAGCAGCGTGTCTTCGGCCAGCAATTCCAGCATCGGATCCTCTGCATCGCGCCGGTCGATGTAGGTCATCAGCCGCTGCTCGAAGCCGGGATGCGCCTGCTCAGCCTTGTTGGCGGCGCGGCGCTGGTTCAGCTTCAGCAGAGGGATCACGAGGCCGAGCCCGATGGCCGCGGCGAGCGAGACGTACAGCGTCACGCGCGCCACCACCATGCTGGTGGCCGAAAAGGCCAAGGCGTTGGTGATCAGCACCAGCGCGATGGTCGCTCCCAGAGCCACGCCAAGGGCCACTGCCGCGCCCCGGCTCACCACCAGCAATCTCAGGCGCGATTCCAGACCGCGCAGGTACAGGTTCAGTTGTTCGCGGGTGCTCATAGCGTTTTCACCTTCTCCTTAAGAAGTGCCGCGTCTTCTCTTCTCACCTCATTCAGCGGCACAACACTGCCTGTGCCGCTGTTTCCAGGGCCTTACCCCTGGTACTGAGCCGGTGACCGCAGGTACCGGTTGGCGATGATCGACTCCGCCAGTGCTACCACTAACAATAACACTAATAGGTACGGCGCAAGGCTGGAAGGCGTCGTGACGCCGCCAAGTGTCCCAGCTCCGGCCCCGCTTGCTGGCTGCGACGCCTCACCTGTTGCGCTCCACAGCTCCCGGACTTCCTGATCCATCGGCGTCAGATCCGATTCACGCCGGTCGGCATGCGCGGCCACCAGCATCCGCCGCCCTGCCGCGTTCTTCACTTCATAGAAGCCTTCTTCCCGCAAAGCAAAATTCGGGGCATTGGCTGCCTCATCGAGCGACAGCGCGCGTTGTCCGCTGGGATTGAGCACTTCCACCATCACTCCTTTTTGACCATCCCCTGCTCTTAATTCGACGTAGGAATCGACCGACAGGTTGACAGGCTGCGCGGCGCCCCCACCGCCCAGATACCGGATCGTCTGCTGCACGAAAGGCACATAGCTGGGCTTATAGGCGAAATCGTTCGAGGTCTGGTCCAGGGATGACGTGAAGACGATCACATTGCCTTCGCCGATGCGGCGCTGCAAGACCAGCGGCGTTCCGTCGCTTAACCGGGCCAGGACCTGCGATTTGGAAGCGCCGAGTCTCAAAGCCTGAAAGTACTTGACGCCATCCATGCGTTCGACATTGGCCAGTGCCGGGTGGCCTGTATCAATCTCCGCAACCGAGTAGAACCGCTCTCCCTGGCGGCCCGCGTATGCCGTGCCTTGCACCGGCTCATCCAGCACCGGAGCCGTACGAAGCTGGGCCGAACCCGCCCCCAGGGCTTCGAACAGCCCCCCACCCCGATTCACGAAATCCGCCAGCGACTTCTCGAAGTCCGGAGAAACGCTGGTCAGATCGCTCAGCACGACTACGGCGTACCTGGAAAGATCCACGCCGGCGGAGCCGCCCCCGCGCATCAGATCCATCGAGTACTCACCGTCTTTGGCCGATTCGAGCGCGGCGCGGAAGAATTTCTCGGCATTGGGACGCCGGCCGTCTTCGACGAACAGGACCTTCTTGGGATCCGCCCGCTCGACTGCGAAC
>CAZTKA010000147.1:0-7957 GCA_964614015.1 uncultured Bordetella sp.
CACTATCCCGCAGAGCCACTTCCGCATCCTGGAGGACAACGTTCCGCAAAAAATCACGAGTTTCTCCATGGGCGAGGCGCCTCTCACCGTCGCCATGGTGATTGAATTCTCCAACCGGTACCAGCAGTATTTCTCCGAGCCCTGGTATCAAACCCTGGTCGCGGCCAACGAGTTCGTTTCCATGCTGCGGCCCGATGACTATCTCGCCATTGTGGCCTACGATCTGCGCCCGGAAATTCTTTCGGACTTTTCGACGGACCGCCGCGACGCGGCGGATGCGCTCAGCCGCATGCGGTTTCCGGCATTTAGTGAAACCAATCTTTACGATGCTCTGGTGGATACGGCCAAGCGGATGTCGGAGATCGAAGGCCGCAAGGCGATCCTATTGATCTCGACGGGCGTTGATACGCTGAGCAAATTGAACTTCGGCCAGGCGCGCAAGGAGATTCAAAACGCCGGAGTGCCGGTTTACTCCTTCGGCCTCATGCAGACATATCGCGACTTGCTCTATCAATACGGCTATATCAGCGACCTTCAACGCACGGACTTCATCATGGCGGACAACCAGCTCCGGACGTTTTCCCAGGAAAGCGGCGGCATGGCCTTTTTTCCGCGGTTTTACGGGGAGTTCCGCCAAATCTTCCAGACGATTTCCCAGGCGCTGCGCACGCAGTACGTGCTGACCTATACTCCCACCAACACCGCGCGCGACGGCAAGTTCCGCAGGATTAAGGTCGAGCTGATCGATCCCGCCACCAACAAGCCCTTGAAGGTGACGGACCCGAAGGGCAAGGCGATCAAGTACGAAATCATCGCCAAGCGCGGCTACACGGCTCCGCGCCAGGTCGAGTAAGGAACTGCGGCGGGCCGCTCCCGCTCCGCGCCGCAAGCCCGCCGCTACAACGACCCCAAGAACGCCAGCAACTGCCTCTGCTCGGGCGCCTCCAGCGCGCCGAACCGCTCGATGACCGCCGATGCCTCGCCTCCATGCCGCCGGATCGCTTCTTCGACGGTGGCCGCGCTTCCGTCGTGCAGCAGAGGGCGCCGGAAGCGCAGACCCCACAGCGCCGGCGTGCGGATCTCGTTGGCTTGCGCGGCCGCCTGCACGATGCCGTCGCCGGTGCCCACATCGTGCAGCAACAGGTCCGAATAGAGAGCCACAGGCCGGCGGTCAAACAGCGGATTCGCGTTGGGCCCGGTCGTGAACACCGGAGTATGGCAGGCCGCGCAGCCGGTTTGCTGAAAGATCACCTCGCCGGTGGCGGCATCGTCACTCGCGGCGGCGCGTTCGAGCGGAGCCAGGAATTTCATAAACGCTTCGAAATTGTCGATCCCGCGCAGCCGGGTGCGCCGGTCGGCGATGTCCTCGACGCCGCGCGTGAGGCTGCACAGGCGCAATTGCTCCGGTGAAAGTCCCGCGGCGAATTCCTCCGGGAACAAGGCATTCGTGATTCCCATCTCGTTGCGGTAGGCATCGGCGGAAAACGCCAGCAGGGTCGCCTGCTGAGCCTTCCAGCCGAACCGCCCGATGCGTTCGCGCCCCGTTGCGACGTCCTCGATACGCGCTGCGCGGCCGCTGATGCCGTCTCCGTTCAAATCCTCCGGATCCTCGCCCGCCACGATGGCTTCATCCGGAATGGCCTCCACCAGCCCGGCCCCGAACAGCGGAACCGGCATGCGCCGCGCGATCACGTTGGCCTCCGGCGGGATCTGTACCTGGCAGGTGTGGGGCGGCGTCGAAAACAAGTGAAACAGTGTGCCCCCGTTCAGTTCTTCGAACGCGCCCTCTTCGTTCCGCCGCCCGGCGCGAACCTCGGTGATCGAGCTGATGCCGCCGACGGCCGGAACGCTGTGGCACACCGCGCAACTGGTCCCGTTGAACGCCGGACCGAGTCCGTCCTGCGGTGTTTCCACCTCCGTGAAATCCTCCAGGCCCCGCAGGAAGCGCTCGAATTCGAAGGCCGTGATCCCGGGCAGGGGATCGCCGGGCAGCGTCGCCGGGTTCTGGCTCCAGGCCAGCCCGAATACGACTAAGGTCAGCAAAAGGCAACGGCGCATCATTGGACGACGATCGCTCCCCGCATGAGATTGTGCCCCGCGCCGCAGGGCCGCGAGCATTCGAACACAAACTCGCCTTTCACTCCGGCGATGAACCTGACGCGAACTTCTCCTTTCCCCTGCTGCGGAATCGCTGCATCGATTCCCGCTGCCGGAATCCGGAAACCGTGGTCGGTGTCATCGCTCGAGATCACCAGTTCCACCAGATCGCCCTGCTTGACGGCGATGCGCGAAGGGCTGAAGGAAAACCGTTCGGCGGTTACCACGATCACGCGGTCCGGCGTCCGCGTGGCCGGGTCCGGTTGTTGCGAAAGCGCCGCGCCAATCAGGGCGAAAGCAAGCAGGAGTCTCTTCATCAAAACCACCATCCAATTCCCAGGTTAATGCCGTCGATGGCCCGGATCACGCGGCTTTCATTGCGATTCACCACGTAGTCGAATTTGACGGCCACGTCGGCATTGGGCTTGTAGGTAATGCCCATGACCCACGACCAGCGGTTGAATTCCAGCCGCGGAAGATACCCCGCCGGCATCCGCTGCTGTGTGTTGTACCGCTCATAACGCGTGAACAGGATCAAATCGTTGCGCCTGCGCCGGGGAAAGACGTGGAACGCGGGCTCCAGATAGTATCCCCGCATCTGGCTGGCGACGTTCGGATTCACGCCCGTCTGGATGCGGATCAGGCGGTTCAATTCCGCGGCGCGGCTCACCCAGGTGTTTGCAAAGAGCCCGCGGAAATCGATGCGCCCCAGGCTGTAGCGCCCGTCAAACTCGTAAATGCTGACGCGCGGATTCACGCCGGGCGTGTTCACTCCGGTGTGGCCCGTGTAGAAGCTGGTCCCTACTGTCAGGCGGCGCAAGCCCAGGTACTCGAGCCGCCCCACTTTGGCCGGATTCCGCAGCGATGCGTCGAAGCCCCGCGCACGCCCTTCGGTGATGCCTCCCTCGGCATCGAAACGGCTGGCGTCGAGAGATGAGGTGAGATACGCCCGGTAACGGAAGCCCCGCCCGAGATCGCCCGTGGCTCCGAATCCCAGCTCGCGCCACGTGGTGGGGATGATCGTGGTCTCGACGAAAGGCCGCTCCACTCCATTGAACGACGGCGGCTCATGCCGTTCATTGACGATGCCCACCGGAGGCAGAATCATCCCGGCTCGCAGGTTGAAATACGGCTTGATCAGGAAGTCCAGATAGGCCTGCTCGAGCGCCACTTCGCCGGTCTCCTCCGGACCGCCCTCCACCAGAGCATGCTCGAGTTCCAGCTCGCTCCAGAACTTGATGCGGTCGTCAAAGCTGTGGCCGAACAGGAGGACGAAGCGGTGAAAGTCGGGCCGGAACGGATCGCCCCGGTCCTTGTTCACATGGAAGTCCATGTATCCGGCGACGGGCAGGCGCGTTTCCGTGCTGGGGAACGTGCGGTAATCGCCGCTCACCGAGACAGGAATCAATCCAGCCGGCGGAGCGGCGGGCTCCGCCGGCTGCTGAGCCGCCGGAGCGGCTCCCACCACAGGGACGGCGCCAAGCACCGGGACCGCCGGTTTGGCCGGAGCCGGAGCGCGCGCCGGGGGCGGCGCCTGGGCGGCGGCCGCCTCGAGAGCCGCCTCCAGACGCCGGACGGTTTCCTCCAGCTCGGAAACGCGCTGTTCGAGCGCCGGCGTTTGCGCCAGGATCCGGGTTCCGGACAGGGCCACGATGAGGATACAGCGGTTTACCATAGTTCTCAGGAAATGATAGCGATATGAAACAAATATTGTTAACCATGGTAAAGGAGATGTCAAGCCGGATGGGCGGACTCCAGGTCCGCCGCAGGCCGAAGCCCGCCCCGCGGTGCGGCTGCCCCCTAGCCTGTGCGCGGGTTGCGCCGCCTATACTGGTTACTGGATGCCGGGCCGCTCTCTTCACGCCGTTCCGCGCCGCGCGTTTCTGCTGCTGGCGGCGCCGCTGCCTCTGCTCGCTCAGTTCACGGCCAGCGTGCGCGTGGTAAACGTGTTCGTCTCCGTGCGCGACAAACACGGCAACCTGATCGGCAACCTCAGGCGCGAGGATTTCGAGCTGTTCGAGGACGGCCGCCGGCAGCCGGTCCAATACTTCGCCGCGCAAAGCGATCTGCCCATCACGCTGGCCCTGCTGTTCGATGTCAGCGGCTCGCAACGCTCCGTCATTCCACAGCAACGCGAAACGGCGGCGGCCTTTCTCCGCCAGTTGCTCCGCAGCGATGCGGACCGCGCCTTGTTGTTCGGTTTCAACCAGCGCGTGAGCCAGACGTGGAACCTGGAAGACTTGGATGTGCCGCGCGGGCCATCGGGTGAACTTCTGCCGCAGGCGCAGGGCACCGCTCTTCTCGACGCGGTGGGCGAAGCCGCCAGCCTGCTTGGCCGCGAACAGGGGCGCAAGGCGATGGTCGTGCTTTCCGACGGGATCGACACCGCCAGCTACCGCGACGCTGACTCGGCGATCGAGTTGGCGCAACGTGCCGATGTTTTGATCTACCCGATCCGCGTTTACGACCGTCAGGTTTTCGCTTTCGATGTGCTTTCGACCGCCTCCGACCGGCTTCGGGAAGGCAAGAAAACGCTGGAGCGGATGGCGCGCGAAACGGGAGGCGCAATGTTCGAAGTGACCGGGGCGCAATCCCTGGCCGCGAATTTCGCCCGGCTCGAACAGGAGTTGCGCAACCAGTACAGTCTCGGCTATACGCCCAGCGACACCGGGCGGTCCTACCGCAGGATTCGCGTCACCGTGAAGGTCAAGGGCCTTCGCGTGCAGGCCCGCGACGGTTACTATTTCCGGAGATGAGCACTTCGCGGCGGGTTCTGGCGGCCTTGGCCGTGTGCGCTTTCTTGTGGGCGCTCGTGCGCGCCTGGAGCCAGTCGCTGACGATCGACGAGGCTGACACGTACCTTTCGCACGTTTCGCGCCCCGGCCTGCTGTGGATTCCCAGCGCGAACAATCACGTCCTGCACAGCATCTTGATGCGGATCTCGACGCGGATCCTGGGCGTTTCGCAATTCACGCTCCGCCTGCCCGCGCTGTTCGGGGCCGCGATCTACCTGTGGGCCGTCGTGCGCCTGTGCCGCCTGTTGACTCCGCGGTGGGCGGTGCAGGCGCTAGTCTTCACAGGTCTGGTGTTCAACCCGCTCGTCGCCGATTTTCTGGCAGCCGCGCGCGGCTACGGGTTGGCCAGCGCATTCCTGCTGCTCGGCATCGTCTATGCGGCCGAACGGATTTACCGGGAGGGCCACCAGCGTTCGCTTGCCCTCTGCGTGATTCCATCCGTGTGCTTCGGATTGTCTTTTTCCGCCAATTTCTCCTTCGCCTTCGTTGCCGCCGCGTCGATGGCCGCGGTGTTCCTGGGCGCCTGGCGGATGCGCTCCGCTCCGCTCCCGAAGTTGCTGGCCGCCTCCGCCGTGCCCGCGGCAGCGATTGCGTTGCTGATCACGCGCTCGGCGATCTTCAATTTTCCGCGGGACCAGCTTTGGTACGGAGCGAAAACGCTGCGGGAGACCTTCCGCACCGTCTCGGAAGCGAGTCTGTATCGTGTCAACCCAGACTGGGTGAGTCCGGGCGTCGTGTCCTTGCTCGATAACGTCCAGCAGGGATTGCTTCCGCTCGTGTTGATCGCGAGCCTGCTGTGGGGAGGCTTTCTGCTTGCCACGCGCCGCCCCGATTGGCGTCTTGAGCTTTCGATCGCTCTTGCGGGCATTGCCGCCGCCGCTCTCGGCATGCACTGGATCGTGCACCGCTTCTGGGGTCTTTTGCTTCCGCAGGACCGCACGGCCATTTATCTTCCGGTGCTGCTCACCGCGGCCGCGGGCTCGATTCTCGCCATCGAGGCGCGCTCCGCCGCGGCCCGCCTGGCGCGCGGAGCGCAGGCTGGGGCGGTTACGCTCCTCGGCGTGTATTACCTTCTGTGCGTTCGCGTGGATCATTTCAAAGAGTGGCGCTGGGATTCGGAGACCCGCCGGATCTATGAGATTCTGGCCTGCCTGAATCATGAACAAGGCGTGCGCGATGTCATTTCCGTCTGGATGTATGTGTCGCCGTTGAAGGCCTACCATGCGGCCTCGGGCCAAGAGAATTTTCGATCCATCATCGACTTGCGCGAGGCCACCACGCCGGCGCCCGCCTATGCCATAAATCGCATATTCGATCAGGGCGTCATCGCCCAGCGCAATCTCACCGTGATCTACGAAGGCCCGAGCGAGGCGGCCGTCGGCGTGACGCCGGACCTGGCGGCGAGGCTCAGGCCAAGCGCGTGCCTGCGCGCCGCCGGCGTCAGCGCGGCGCCGTAAGTACCCTCCGTCGGCCGCCGCCCGGCGCCTTTAGCCCGCGGCGGGTGTGGGCCCGCCGCGCTGCGCGCTCAAGCCCGCCGCAGTCTTGCACTCCTCGCACGCGCAGATCCGCCGCAGGTGATCGAAGGAATAGATCCCGGAACTGTGGCCGTCGCTCCAGCGGATCTGGATGGCGTAGGAGCCGACTTCTTCGACCTGCACCATGCGCAACGCCGGCTTGTACATCGGAAACGGGCTGGACGGCTCCGTCGCGGAATAATTTGTTTTCTGCGGAGCCGTACCATGCGCTCCCGTGCAGGTCGCGCACGGGCACTCGTCCCGCAGATACGCCAGCGTGTACTCGCTGTGGTGGCCGTCGCCCCAGTCGATCCGGATGCCCTTGGATTTCGAAATCGCGATGTTCCGGGGTTCAGCCGCGTTCATGGACTCGTTCAATATCCCGGATGCCGGAAATGCGCCGGATCGCGGAGGTGACGCGCTCCAACTGGCGCTTGTCTTTCACTTCCAGTGTCACGTCCACCAGAGCGCCTTCGGAGCGGCCGTCGCCCGGCCGCGTTTCCAGCGAATGAATGTTGGCCTGCTCATTGAACAGCGCCGTCGTGATCTGGCTCAGCATGCCAGGCCGGTCTTCGGAGCGCACCAGCAGTTTCACGCGGAACGTTTCGGAGGCTGCGCGGCTCCATTCCACGTCGATCTTGCGCTCCGCGTCATAGAGCAGGTTCTGGACGTTGGAGCAGTTCAGCGCGTGCACCGCGATCCCCTTGCCGCGCGTAACGTAGCCGATGATCGGCTCCCCGCGGATCGGATTGCAGCATTTTGCGCGATACGTCATCAGGTCGTCGACGCCCTTGATCTTGATCACCAGGTCTTTGCCGGGCGGCGGTGAGGGAAGACGTCCCAGCTCGGCGGCAGGCGCTTCGGCGGGCGCCTCGACGGTTACCGATTCGGGAGCCAGCTTGTGCAGGATCTGCCGCGGCGAATACTTCCCGTAGCCCAAGGCGGCGTGCAGATCCTCGGTCTTCGAGCATCCGTATTCGGCCGCCACCGCTTCCATCTGCTCCCTGCTGACGCGCCCGAGCGATACGCCCAGCCGCCGGGCTTCGCGCTCCAGATACTTCTCGCCGATCTCGACGGCCTTCGCCCGCTCGGTCGTGTTGATCACGTGCTTGATCTTGTTCCGCGCTCGGGACGTCTTGACGATGTTGAGCCAGTCCTTGCTGGGGACGTGCCCGGCCTGGGTGATGATCTCCACGACGTCGCCGTTGTGCAGAGCGTATTTGAGCTGCACGATGCGCCCGTTGACCTTGGCGCCGGTGCAGGTATTGCCGATATCGGAGTGAATCGCGTAGGCGAAATCGATAGGCGTCGCGTTGCGCGGCAACACAATCACCTTGCCGCGCGGCGTAAACGTGTAGACCTCTTCCGGATACAAGTCCACCTTGAGCGTCGACAGGAACTCTCCGGAATCGCGCATCTCGCGCTGCCATTCCACCAGTTGGCGCATCCAGGCCATGCGCTGGTCGTCCTCGGCTTCCCCCCGCTTGCCCTCCTTGTATTTCCAGTGGGCGGCGATGCCTTCCTCGGCGATGCGGTGCATCTCTTCGGTGC
>CAZTKA010000148.1:0-7930 GCA_964614015.1 uncultured Bordetella sp.
CGATGTTCACCACAATCGACATGACGAACATAAACGGCACGCTGCGCCGCAGCTTCTTGAACCAGAAAAACTGCGGGCTGAACACGTTGCAGGCAAACATGGTCCAGTAGGCCCACCAGTAGGGGCCAAAGGCGCGATTCACAAACGTGAAGCGCTCATATGGGTTGCCCGAATACCAGGCGATAAAAAACTCGGTCACATAGGCGTAGCCGACAATCGAACCGGTCACCAGGATGATCTTGTTCATGTTCTCCAGGTGCTTTATGGTGATCAGGCTGTCCAGGTTCAGGGCCCAGCGCGCGATGACCAGCAGCGTCATCACGCAGGCAAATCCCGAAAAGATCGCGCCGGCGACGAAGTAGGGCGGGAAGATGGTCGTGTGCCAGCCCGGAATCACCGACGTCGCGAAGTCGAAGCTCACAACCGAGTGCACCGACAGCACCAGGGGCGTCGACAGCCCGGCCAGGATCATGTAACCGGCTTCGTAGTGGCGCCAGTGCCGCGCCGAGCCCCGCCAGCCGAAACTCATGATGCCGTAAATCAGCTGGCGGATCCGGCTGGTCGCGCGATCGCGCAGCGTGGCCAGATCCGGCACCAGGCCCGTGTACCAGAACAACAGCGAAATCGTGAAGTAGGTCGAGACCGCGAACACGTCCCAGATCAGCGGGCTGCGGAAGTTCTGCCACAGATTGAGATCCGTGTTGGGAATCGGGAACAACCAATAGGCCGCGCGCCACGGACGCCCGGTGTGGAACAGCGGAAAGATGCCCGCGCACATCACGGCAAACAGCGTCATGGCTTCGGCGGAGCGGTTGATCGAGGTCCGCCACTTCTGCCGGAACAGGAACAGAATCGCGGAAATCAGCGTTCCGGCGTGGCCGATACCGATCCAGAACACGAAGTTGGTGATGTCCCACGCCCAGCCGACCGGCTTGTTATTGCCCCACACGCCGATGCCGGTCGCCACCAGATAGGTCAGCATAGCGACCATCAGGACCACAATGGAGCCGGTGAAGGCCAGCGTGAGCCAGTACTTCATCGGCGTTTCCAACACCTTGACCTCGACAATCGAACTGATCTTGTCGGTGACCTCGTGGTAGGTCGGGTTGCCCTGCACCAAGGGCGGGTTTACCTCTAACAGTTGCGGGTCTTGCCGGACCAGGACGCTCATGCTTCGGTCTCCAGGCTGGGATTCACATTGCGCAGCCGCCCCAAGTAGGTTGTGCGCGGCCGGACTTTCAATTCCGCCAGCAGGGCGTAGTTGCGCTCCTGCTTCTTGAGTTTGCTGACTCTGCTGCCGGGATCGTTGATATTGCCGAAGGCGATGGCATCGGCCGGGCAGGTTTGCTGGCAAGCCGTAACCACATCCCCTTCGCGGATTTCGCGGCGGCCGTCCACCTTGGCCGCAATGCGCGCGGCTTCGATGCGCTGCACGCAATAGGTGCACTTTTCCATGACGCCTCGCATGCGCACGGTCACTTCCGGATTCTGCACCATGGCCAGAATGTCCGGATCCTTCTTGTGGAAATTGAGGAAGTTGAAGTGCCGCACCTTGTACGGGCAGTTGTTCGAGCAGTACCGGGTGCCGACACAGCGGTTATACGCCATGTCGTTCAGGCCCTCAGGACTATGCGTCGTCGCCGCCACCGGGCAAACGTACTCGCACGGCGCGTTTTCGCACTGCATGCACGGAATCGGCTGTTCGACCGCGCGCGGCTCCTCTTCATCGCCCACATAGTAGCGGTCGACGCGCAGCCAGTGCATCTCGCGGCCGCGCGCCACCTGCTCCTTGCCGACCACCGGAACGTTGTTCTCCGCCTGACAAGCCACCACGCAGGCATTGCATCCGGTGCAGGCGCCCAGGTCGATCGCCATGCCCCACTGGTATCCGGAAGAATAATCCGCCACCGCCGGGTGCACGGAAGCGAGCTCGGGAACCTCCACCATCTCCTCAATGGCTCGCGGCTCACGCTTGTACTCTTCCAGCGTGACCTCGCGGTACACCGGGCGCACCTTGCCACCCAGCTCCTCCGGCTCCTGCATGGTGCCGTGTTCCTGCGTGGTCGCCAAAGTCGTCTTTGCGCCCGTCGGCGTCAGCGAGAAGCCGGACTTGTACCAGAACCCGTCCGTCGTGCGGATCAGGTTCGCGTTGTAGCCTACATCCTTGCCGACGTTGCCCGCCCGCGTGCGCCCGTAGCCGAGCGCCAGCGTCACGGCGCCCTCGGCCTGGCCCGGCTGGATCATCACCGCCGCCTCCAGGCGGGTGTCGCCTTGCGACAAGGTGACAATGGAGCCGTTTTCCAGCCCCTGCTCGCGAGCCATCGCGGGGCTCACCATCACCGCGTTGGTCCAAACTAACTTGGTAATGGGATCCGGGGTTTCCTGCATCCAGGCGTTGTTGGCGAAGCGGCCATCCCAGACCGCCGCACTCGGCACGAACGCCACTTCGAGGCCGGCCGGAGCCGCCGCCGCGTTGCCCAGAGCGGCCGTAATCTGCGCCGCGTTCAGGGAAGGGGTCACGTTCGCAGCCGGTCCGGAAATCACGCCATCATGCAGCGCCTTGCGCCATGCGTTTTCTTTTCCGGCTTCGGGCAACCGCAGCATCCAGTAATTCTTGACTAACTGGTAGCCCTTCTTCTCGGGCAGATCAAGCGCCTGCGCCAGCACCTCGATGGCGCTGCGTCCGCCGTAGATCGGCTCAATCATCGGCTGCTGGACGGCGGCCACACCGGAAGTCGACCGCGCGTCTCCCCAGGCTTCCAGATAGTGCGCCTCGGGCAGATGCCATTTGCAGGCCGCCGCCGTTTCATCCACGCTCTGGCCCAGGTGAATCGAGTTAGGGACCTTCGCCAGCGCGGCTCCGAAATCCAAGTCACGGGGAGCCGTGTAGACAGGGTTACCGCCCAGGATCAGCAGCGTGGAAACCTGGCCGTTGTTCATTTCGCCCGCCAGCGCCGCAAGCGCTTCCACGCCGGCCGATACGCGATCCGGCCGGGGCGCGGCAGTGAACGTCACCGTCTTGCCGTTGGCTCCCAGAGCCTGATTGATCTGATGCGCCAGCGCGTGCACGATCGCAGGTTGCCGCGGACCAGCGACCACCAGCGCCTCGGCGCCCGCGGCTCGAAGATCCGCCGCGGCGGCCGCCAGGAATTTCGCCCGCCGGTCTTCACCCGCGGGGGGCGTGCTCAGTGCCGCCAGCAAATCCCGCGCAAACTGCCGGACCTCGGAGCCTTTGACCCGCAGCCTGTGCTCGGCGTTTGCGCCGGTCAGCGAAAACTGGCTCTCGACGACGTACAAGCGGCTGAGCCGTTCCAGGTCTTCTTCGCTTTCCACACGCCGCCGCCTGGAGAACAACTTGGTCGCCAGGGGAGCGGGCGTGTCCAGTCCAAGGAAGTCGTGATCGAGCGAAACAATGACGCGCGCCCGATCGAATTGCGGATGCACGTTCAGCGGCTGCCCGAAGGCCAGCACCGTGCCGGCCCGTTCGTTTTCGCGCGAGACGGCGTCGTACTCCACCCAGCGCGCATTCGGAAACTTCGCCAGCAGTTGCGCCCGCAGGCTTTCCAGCGTGGGCGAAATCACGGTTTCGCTCAAGATCCGCAGGCCGTTACTGAGGTCCAGGCCGCGCAACGACGCTTCGAACTCCTCCCAGGTGGACGGCTGCCCCCCGCTCGTCACCGTCTTGCTGCGGTCCGGGTCGTAAACGTCTAAAACGCTCGCCTGCATCAGTGCGGTCGCAGCGCCCTGACTCACCGGATGATCCGGATTGCCTTCGATCTTGTGCGGACGGCCGTCGTAGGTTTCCACCACGAGTCCGGTCGCCTGGCCGTTTAGCGCGAAAGCCGTCGTGTAGTTGTACGGATGGCCCGGAACGTAATCCATCTGCGCCCGCACCTGCGGCGCAAACCGCAGCTCCGGCCGTGAACACGCCGCCAATCCGGCCATCCCGAAGGACGCCGCCATCAACTTGAGCATGTGGCGGCGGGATTTACCGTCCAGCATCTCGGCCGCGGCGGAAGGGAACTCGCGTTCCACCCATTGGCGGAACTCCGGCGTGTCGGCGACCTGGTCCAGACTGCGCCAGTACTTCGGGCCGGCCGCTTTGGGCTTCGTTGTGATTTGTACGAGACTCATCGGTGGCACCCCGAGCAGTTGGTCGGCGGATCGATCCCCTTCTGGGCGATGATTTCGCGTCCGATTTCCGCCGGATCGCGATCCGGCACCCAATCCAGTTGCGTGACGAGCTCGGCGGGACGAATGTTCGGCGCCGGGTTGCGGTGGCAATCCAGACACCAGGCCATGTTGAGCGGCTTCTCCTGCTTCACCTCAATCATCTGATCGATCCGCCCGTGACAGCTCACGCAGCTAACCCCCGCGGTCACGTGCGAAGAGTGATTGAAGAACACGAAATCCGGCAGATCGTGGATCTTCACCCACGGGATCGGCTGGCCGTATTGATAGGAGTTACGAACCAGCTCAAGGCGCGGGCTTTTGTCGCGCACATTCGTGTGGCAACCCATGCAGACTTCCGTGCCTGGAATGGCGGCGAAAGCGCCGCGGTACACTGTCGAGTGGCAGTAGAAACAGTTGATCCCCAGCTCGCCCGCGTGCAACTTGTGACTGTACGGAACGGGCTGTTCAGGCTGGTAACCGGTGTCGATCACAGTGGGGTAACTCAGGTAGGTGTAAGCAGCAATGCCGCTCACGGCGCCTAACCCGATCACCGCGCCGACCACCTTTAAGATGAGGTCAGACGACTTGGAAAAGATAGCAGCCATCTCTTGTTTTGATCCTTGGCTCCGCAGCGGGCAGCAAGTGATTGCGCTCGTACGTTGGTACTGGGGCCTCTATTGCTTCTATCATAACCATAGCCCTTATGCAAGCGGAGCATTGATTCTTGTTTAACCAGAACAACTACAGTATAACGAGAATCTTTGGGAATCTCAAGGTCCGCCTGAAGCTTATCGTTCTACATAATCTTTTCTTTCTAGTGCTGACTTGTGCCGCCTATTTCTCACTGATTCCGCTGTTTGAGCAACAGGCGATTGAGCGAACGCGCGCGGCGGCGCTCGTCGGCAAGGCTCAGGAGGGAGAAGTGACCGACGTGGTTTTTCGCGCGCGCGTGACACTTTTCGTCGTGCTCGGGGTCATCTACGTTGCCGCGGTCGTGCTGCTGGAGGCCGCCATCATGCCGCTGTATGTTTTCCGGCCGATCCGCCTGCTGCTGGAAGCCGATCAAGCCACGCGCACAGGAGACCGGGCGCGCGAACTGATTCCCGCCTCCGAGATCCCCGACGACGAAATCGGACAGATCATGCGGTCGCGCAATGAAACCGTCACGGAGCTCCGCCGCCAGGAGGACGAGTTGGCTGCGGCGCTGCGCCGCCTTGAAGAACAGGACCGTCTGGTGAGCCTTGGCCTGCTCTCGGCCAGTGTGGCGCATGAACTCAATACGCCCTTGGCCGTACTGCACGGCTCCGTCGAAAAACTGATCGAGACGGCGAAAGGCTCTGGAAGCGATCCGCAGACGCTGGATCGGCTGGCCCGCCTCGAACGCGTCACGCAGCGCCTTCGCAGGATCAGCGAAAGCCTGCTGGATTTCGCCAGGGCGCGCACGCAATCGACCGAGCCAGTGGCGGCCCGAACCTTGATCGAGGAGGCCTGGGGACTGGTGGCGATCGACAAGCGCGCCGCCGGCGTCCAGTTCCACAATTCCGTCCCGGCCGGCGAGCGCGTGCTCGGGAATCCTGACCGCCTTGCGCAAGTATTCGTGAATCTGTTGCGAAACGCCTTGTATGCCGTCGAGTCGCCCGGCGGCCGGATTGACGTCCGCAGCCGGCCTTTGCAACGCGGAAACACGCCGGGCGTCGCGATCGCCGTAGAAGACAACGGCCGCGGAATTCCACCCGAAGTCTTGCCCGATATCTTCGATGCATTCGTCACCACGCGGCTGGACGCGCACGGCACTGGCCTCGGATTGACCGTAGCGCATGGGATCGTGACGCAGCATGGCGGGACGATTACGGCAAGCAACCGCAAGGAAGGCGGCGCGTGCCTGGAGGTCTGGTTGCCGGCCGCCGCGAGCGCTTAATGGATCCCGCCGGCTATAAGCCGGTTTCTGTACCCCCGCTTGCGCGAAGGCGGCAGCCATTCCTCTGGGCCGCGGATTTCTCCGCGGCTCTAGCAACCTACCCGGAAGTGGTAACGGAGCGGGCCGCTCCTCCTCCCCTATTTGGTCTTGCTCCGCATGGGGTTTGCCCTGCCGGCTCCGTCGCCGGAGCCGCGGTGCGCTCTTACCGCACCATTTCACCCTTACCGGCCCGGTCGCCCGGACCGGCGGTATATTTTCTGTGGCACTTTCCGTGAAACCCGCTTGTGAGCGAGTCCCCCCGGCCGTTAGCCGGCATGCCGCCCTGTGGAGACCGGACTTTCCTCCGGCACCGATGACGTATGCCATCCGTACCAGCGGCTGCCCGCGCGGCGGGATCCAGTACCATTATCCGGCATCCTTCAAGCCGGATCAACACCTCCTTGTGTGCCACCTCAGGCGGATGCGCACTCCAATCGAGGTAGCGCCCGAATAGCGCGGCGCGTTTTTGCCGCCGAACAACGAGAGACGCCTGTAGATTGGAAAGAGGAGCTAATTTTATGAGACAAAGTATCGCGTTGCCCGTGCTGTTCGCCACGGCAACCCTTGGACTTTGGGGACAGGGCATCAACACGCCAGCGAATGTGAACGATTGGGAAGAGATCAACTTCGCCTACAATTCCTCGGTGTTGGTGGACGGTTTTCCCAGCCTGCTGAAGCTCGCCGAGCTGCTGCGGCAGAACGAGGGCTACCGGGTCCGCGTGGTCGGCTACACGGATCAACTCGGATCGGTGCAATACAATCAGAACCTCGGCTTGATGCGGGCTAACGCCGTGCGCGATTTTCTGTTGAAATACGGCGCGCGCGCCAGTCAGATCACGGCGTCATCGCTAGGCGAAACCGCGCCCCGAGTTTCCGAGCAGCCGGGTGGGTTCCGCCGCACGGACGAGGCGCGGTTCATGAACCGGCGCGTCGTGCTCACCGTGACCGACGCGCAGGGCAACACGATTGGCGCCGGCGGAGCAGGCGACGCAATCCGCGCCATAACCCAGACCCAGCCGCAGGCTCCGGCAGAGCCGCCGCCATGCTGCCAGGAGGTGCTGCGCCGCTTGGATCAGCTCGACGATATCGCGAAAGCGTTAAAAGACTTGGCCGAGCAGAACGCCGCGCTGCGGAAGGATCTCGATGACCTGCGCCGGAACCAGCAGGCGGCCGCGCAAGGCCAGCAAGCTTTGCAGCAGGGACAGCAGGCGCTGGAATCCCGCCTGAGCCAGCCGCCGCCTCAACCGCCCAAGCCTCCCAGCGCCGGCGAGGTCGCTGGGGCCGTTGAAGAGCGTCTGGCCGCCAGCCGCCCGCCGCTGTTCCAGTTGCTGGGACTGAACGTCGGCTCCGATGCCGGGCGCAATCCGACCTTCAGCGGGCGCGGGCGTTTCTTCAAGCCCTTCGGTGATCATTTCGGCGTACAGGCGCAGGCCGAGTATTACTACCTGCGCGGCCAGCGCGAAGGGCAGTTCGACATCGGCTTGACGGATCGCCTCGGGAAGCGCGTGCAAGCCGGCCTGTTCGCCAGTTTCAAGAACGTCTCGCTTGCCGGCAACCAGAGCAGCGGCGCGCTGGGGCAAGGCTCGTTCGTGCTGGATTACATTTTCTCGCGGGGCAAGCTAGGCTTATTCGCCACAAAGGGATTCAAGACCCAATCGCTGATCAACCGCGCCAACGCGCTGGTCATCGACGTCAGCAGCTCGGCCGATTTCCAGGCCGGCCACGTCGTCGGCGCGCGCCACGTCGCGATGAGCCAGCTCGACCCCGAGAACAAGGATCTGGCCAAGGTCAAGGACCTGC
>CAZTKA010000149.1:0-7920 GCA_964614015.1 uncultured Bordetella sp.
AGCGTGGACTTTAGATTGCCGGCGATCATGTTGGCCAGCTCGCCCATCACATCGAGAACGTCGTCATCCACCTGGCTGGGCGGCGTTGTTCCGGAATACTGAGCCGCGAAACCGCAGGCCTGCCACGGCGGGCAATGCAGCAACACGGCGCCCTGGGAAGCACCGGAGAGGTAGACGGCGGCGGTGACCGTTTCGCTGCGCGGCTCCGGCATCTCCAGGCAGGGCTGAGCCTCCAGGCGGAGCATCGTCTCAAAAACCATCGAGACCACCTGGGAGAGCTCGGCGGGAGCGGGTGAAATGGAAACAGACATAGGTCAACAGGCCTCGTAAATTGTCGCTTCTCCAATGGAGCGGCGGCGAAAGTTCAGGCCCATCGGGATACTGGTTTCCGTAGAGCCCAGAATCAAGTAACCGCCGAGGAACAGCGTGTCATGGATCTCCTGGATGATTTTGGATTTGGTCGGCAGGTCGAAGTAGATCAGCACATTGCGGCAAAAGACCACATCGAAGGGTCCGCGCGAGCGCAGCGAGGCGCGCAGGTCGCCCGTCTCAAATTTTACGTATTTTTTCACTTCGTCTTTGATTTCCCAGTTTATGCCGCTGCGGCGGAAATACTTGAGCAGATAGGAAGAAGGCAGGCCGCGGTTCATTTCCAATTGCGAGAACACGCCCGTGCGCGCCCGTTCGATTACGCGCGAGCAAAGGTCGGTGCCGAGGATCTCGATGTTCCATCCGCCCAGGCCCATTTCAACGAGCAGCATGGCGAGCGTGTAGGCCTCCTGGCCGGTGGAGCAAGCCGCCGACCAGAACTTGAGGCGGCGCGTATCGGCGTGGATTTTGACCAGCTCGGGGATGATGGTATTGCGAAGCGCGTCATAGTGCGCCGGTTCCCGCATGAAGTAGGTTTCGTTGGTGGTTATGGCGTCGACCACCTGCCGGCGCAGGGAGAGCGGCTGATCCTCTGTGGCGCGCAGCAGAGCGCACAGGTCGTTCACGCTGCGCAGCCCGTGCTCGCGGGCCACGGTGAGGAGGCGCGCATCGAGCAGATAGTGTTTGCCGGAATCGAGGACGATGCCGGAGTTTTCGTAGACAAACTCCTGGAGAAAACGGTAATTTTCCGGCAGGATTTGATTTGGTTCGGTTGTTGCCGTGATGGCCATGGTATTTCACCCGATGCGTTGCTTCAAAGCGCGGTGCGCCGCCTCAGAGCCTCCGCCATGTTTTCCAGGGGCACGATTTCGTCAGCAAGACCGGCGCGGGCGATGGCCCCGGGCATTCCCCAGACCACGCTGGACGCTTCGTCCTGCACAATCACTCCGGCGCCCTGCTCACGTAACAGCTTTGCGCCGCGCAGGCCGTCCTCCCCCATCCCGGTCAGTACCGCCGCCAGCGCTTTGCCACCGTAGACCTCTGCGGCCGACATAAAGAGCGCATCGGCCGCGGGACGGCAGGAGTTGAGCGGCGGCGTTTGATCGAGCAAGATTTGGACGCCGGCGCGGCCACGCGCCACCTTCATGTGATAGTCGCCGGGCGCAATGTAAACCCGGCCGGGCTCGACGCAGTCGCCCTCGGCGGCCTCGCGCACCACAAGCTTCGTCCGCGCGTCCAGCCGCTCGGCCAGCAGACGTGTGAACAGCGGCGGCATGTGCTGGACGATCAGCACGGGCAAGGGGAAATCTGCGGGCAATTGCGGAATCACTTGCGCCAGCGCGGACGGCCCGCCCGTGGAAATCCCGACGAGGAGGATCTCCGGGCGCGCCATGCCGGCTTGCGCCGCAGGCGCCGGCTGTGGATTCGCCGCGGCCGAGGCTCCGCTGCGTTTCTCCGGCTCCGTCTTTTTTGAAAAGAACTGGTGAATTTTCGGCAGCAGTTGTTGCTTCAGATTCACCAGGGAGACGTCGAGGGAGCCGGCGTTGGACGCCTTGGTCACATAGTCGTCGGCTCCGCGCGCCAGCGCCTCGAGCGTGGCCACGGCGCCGCGCTCGGTGAGCGTCGAAAACATCACCACGCGGATCCCCGGATACAGCGGCCGCATGCGCCGCAGGAATTCCAGGCCGTCCATCTCCGGCATCTCGATGTCCAGCGTGATCACATCCGGATTCACCTGCGGAATGCGGCTCAGCGCGATGCTGCCGTTGCCCGCGACGGCGACGATTTCCAGATCCGGGTCCTGTTCGAGCGCGTGGCAGACCAGCCGGCGGATCACCACCGAGTCGTCCACGACCATTACGCGGATCTTCTGTCCGGCTTGGAGCGCGTATGTCTGAAGAGCGGGCACGGAACGCATTCCTCAGGCGACCTTGATCCCAGCCAAGCGGAGCTTGTCGGCCAGCATCTCGAGCGTGAACGGCTTCATGACGTATTCGTTGGCGCCGGCCTCAAGCGCCTCGGCCATGTGCTCCATCTCGGTCTCGGTGGTGACCATGATCACGGGAACGGACGAGAAGCTGGCCTGCTTGCGGACCGCCTTCAGGAACTCGAGCCCGTCCATCTCCGGCATGTTCCAGTCGGTGAGGATCAGCGAGACAGGCTCGGCCCGGGCCGCCAGGGCCTCCAAGGCGAGCCGCCCGTTTTCGGCCTGCGCGACCACAAATCCCATGCTTTCCAGGGCCTGCGCCAGCAGTCTCCGGACGGCGCGCGAGTCGTCCACCACCATTGCGTGTTCCAAGTCAATTCTCCTTTCGACCATTCCGGCCAGGTCCGGCAGCCATGTGGGGGCGCATACGCCCCCATGGCGGCCGGAGCTGGAGGGAGTGGTCTAAAACGTGAAGCGGGCCACCGCGGCCTGGAGCCGCGCGGCCATCTCGCTCAGCTCCTTGGAGGCCTTCTGCGTGTCGTTGGCGCCTTGCGTCGTCTCCTTGGCGGCCATGGCCACTCCGGTGATGTTCCGGGTGATGTCGCCGACACCCTTGGACGCCTCGGCCATGCTGCGGTTGATCTCATTGGTGGTCACCGTCTGCTGTTCCACCGCGCTGGCGATGCTGTTGGAGATGTCGTTGATCTGGGTAATGATCTGCCCGATCTCTCCGATCGCGGCGACGGCGGCTTTGGTGTCGCCCTGGATCGCTTCGATCTTCTGGGAGATCTCTTCGGTGGCCTTGGCGGTTTGTTTGGCCAACTCCTTGACCTCGTTGGCGACCACGGCGAATCCCTTGCCGGCTTCTCCGGCCCGGGCCGCCTCGATGGTGGCGTTCAAGGCCAGCAGGTTGGTCTGTTGCGCGATCGACGTGATCACCTTGATGACGTTGCCGATTTCCACCGACGATTCGCCCAGCTTGGTGACCGTCTCGTTGGTTGAGTGCGCCACGCCCACGGCGTTCTTGACGACGCGCGCGGCCTCGTTGGCGTTCTTGGCGATTTCGCGAATCGAGCTCTGCATCTGTTCGCCGCCGGCCGCCACCGCCGCGACGTTCTTCGACACTTCCTCGGAGGCCGCCGAAACCACGTTGGCTTGCGTCGCCGTCTCCTCCGCGTTGCCCGCCATCTGCTGGCTCACCGCGGTCAGTTCTTCGGCGGAAGAGGCCAGGGCCGTGGCGTTGTGCGCCGTGACCTTCAGCGGCTCCACCACCGCCTCGAGCATCTTGTTAATGCCCTCGACGATCCGCCGGTAATCGCCCAGGTGCTGTGTGGCGTCAGCGCGCACCCCGAGTTTGCCATCGGCGGCGGACTTGGCCAGCATGTCCGTGTCGACCACCAGTCTTTGCACCCGCTCGCGCAATTGCTGCATCGCGTTCGTCAGCACGCGCGATTCGTCGTCGGCGTGCGCGTGCGAGAAGGCCCGGTTGTTCAGGTCGCCCGCGCCCAGCGCGTCGGCCTGCGCCACGATCCCGTTCAGACTCTCGATGGTCTGCCCGAAGGCTTTGGCGAGCGTGCCCGCCACCGGCATCTGCTTCTGCAAAACCGGATTGCGCAGGTCGTCAGCGGCGATCGCGCGCGCCTGCTCGAGCAGCGTGCTGATGGCTTCCTTAACCTGCACCAGGTGCTCGGTGCGGTCGGTGGCCGCGGTGGTCTGAATCGCTTCCACATTCAGGCCCATGGATTCGAGCGTGCTCAGCAGGAAGGAATCGCCTACCGCCTGCATGTCGTAGTTAAAGAGTTTCCAACTGGCCTGCTCGGCGGCGGAGCATTTGGCCGGATTCTTGATCGAGCTCCGCAAGCGCTCCATCAGGATGCGCTGGAACTCCATGTAACTGCCGATGTACCACTTGAAGGGCAGGTTGATCGAGTCATGCCGCGCGCCCACGGCAAGACGGCCTTCGAAGTACTCGACGCCCCAGTTGGATTGCGCGCCTTCCACCAGGCTGGTCAGATAGCCGCTCTGCGCTGCTTCCAGCGCCCGCCGCAGCGCATCGAGCCCCACGCCCTTTTTCGAGGCGTACTCGGCGAAGAACTGCCGCGTCGGCCCGAATTCGAACTGCCAGTCGTAGAACTCTTTGGCGATGGAAGCCGCGTTCTGCCGCATCCATGGGATCAGCTCCAGCATCACCTGCCGTTCGGCCTCGCCCAGCCGGATGAACTGGCGCCGCATGGCCAGATTGGCGTCCGTCATGCCGTAGCGCCGGACCCGGTCGCCGCCGTGCCCTCGCGCCTGGCTCATCGCTTGGTGCGCCCGCTCCATCGCAGGAGCTGGAGGGTCCATGACCGCCGCACCGCCGTTTCTTTGTCGTGACATATTTTCCCTGACTCCTTTTTTTGCGCTGAATCTTGAGTAGTTCAACTGACGCTCTGCCCGGAGGCAGCCGCAACCAGTTCGAGCGTCCGCTCGGCGTCCAGCACCAGCAGCAGACGATCCTTTAACTTGCACACGCCCAGGATCAGCTCGCGCTGCCCGGCCGCCAGATTGTCCGGAACGGCTTCGAAGCTCGACGGCTCTACGTCCAGCACGTCGCCGATCTCGTCCACCAGCAAACTCGCCGCGCCTTCCTCAGTGCGCACCACCATGTTCATGGGCTGCGCGCCTTCCGGCCGCGGAGGAAGACCCAGACGCCGGCGCATGTCGACCGCCGTGACGATCTGCCCGCGCAGATTGATCAGTCCCTCGATCACCGCCGGAGCCTGCGGCACCGGCGTCACTTCCTGCGTGCGCAGGACCTCCTGCACCCGGCGCACATCGATGCCGAAGTACAGGTCGGCCACGAAAAACGTGCAATACTGGGCGGCGTTCATCGGCTGAACTCCTCGACTTTCTCTCCGGCCCCGACCGCCGCGGCCAGACGCTCAATCGAGCGCAACATGCCCGCGCGGTCGATTTTGCTCTGGCAGTCGTCGGCTTCCCCGGCCTCGGGCGGCGCTACGGCGCCCGCGGCGGCCAGCGCGACCACGGGGATCCGCAGCGTGCCGGCGCGCTTCTTCACGGCTTCCACCACCTGGCGGTAGCCCGCGCCCGGGAGATCGACCGCCGCCAGCACCAGATCGACGGGCCGCTGATCCAGGCGTTGTAAGGCCTCGGCCGCATCCTTGGCCTCATGCACCTGATAGCCGGCCATCTCGAGCTCGGTCCGCAGCATGCCGCGCACGAACGCCGAAGTCTCAACCAGCAGCAGGTTGCCCCGGTGCTGCAGCGAGCTGCGCTGGTGGAACCAGTCGCCGAAAGCCGAAGTCAGCACGGCCTTGAGATCCACAAAATCGGTCACCAGCTTGCCCACCACCGCCGAGCCGAGCAGTCCGGCGCGGTTGCTCTGTCGGCGCACCGTGACGGACTCTTCGACGATGTCCACAATCCGGTCGACCGCCAGCCCGACGCTGCGCTCGCCATCCTGAAAGACGACGACCTGCGCCGGGTCCTGCCGCAAGGCCGTATCGGCGGCGCCGGGCGCCAGCACCGAATCGAGCGACAGCAGCGGCAAAATGCCGCCGCGGTACTGCACTACCGGACTGTCTCCGGTCTGCTCAATCGCGCTCTGCGGAAACTCCTCCAGGCGCGAGACCAGCGACAGCGGGACGGCCAGGCGCTCGAAATTCGCGGTCCGGAACAACAGCAGCCGCTGGTGTTCGCCCGCGCTCTGCGCGCTCTTCTGCTGCGCGGAGCGCTCGGTCTCACGCTGGCTTGAGAGCACGCCCGACTGCCGCCCCACGCCGAGCACATCCAGAATCAGCGCCACGCGGCCGTCGCCCATGATGGTGGCTCCGGCGTAAATCGTCAGCCCTTTCAATTGCTTGGCCAACGGTTTCACGACGATTTCCTGGGTGTCATGGACGCCATCCACCACCAGGCCGAATTGCCGGTCCTCGGCCTGCAGCACAACGATATTCACCGTGTCCGAGGGCGCCACCGGCAGGCCCAGAATCATGCTCAGATACGCGATGGGCAGCAGACTGCCGCGCCGCCGATACACGGGCGTCCCATGCACGTGTTCGATCCGTCCCGCGGATGCGCCCTCCAGGCGGATCAGCTCGAGCAGGCTCACCTGCGGAATCACGAAGCGCTCGGCGCCGCTGGTCACCACCAGGCCCGGAATGATCGCCAGCGTCAGCGGGATCTTCAGCTTCACCGTGGTCCACTCGCCCGGCTGCGTGGCGATGTCCACCGCGCCGCCGATTTTTTCGATGTTCGACCGGACCACGTCCATTCCCACGCCGCGCCCGCTCACGTTGGTCACCGTCCGGGCCGTCGAGAATCCGGGGAGGAAGATCAGATTCAGCGCCTCGCGTTCGCTCATGCGCGCGGCGCGGTCGGCGCCGGCCAGTCCCTTTTCGATGGCCTTCTGCTTCAGGCGTTCGACGTCTATGCCCGCGCCGTTGTCGGAGATCTCGATGTTGACCTGGCCGCCTTCGTGATAGGCCCGCAGCGTGATCACGCCCTGCGCGGGCTTGCCTTTGGCCACGCGCTCCTCGGGCCGCTCGATGCCATGGTCGCAGGCGTTGCGCACCAGGTGCGTCAGCGGATCCTTGATCGCTTCGATGATGGTCTTGTCCAGCTCCGTCTCGGCGCCGTCCATCTCCAGGCGCACCTGCTTGCCGAGCGAATGCGAAACATCGCGCACCAGGCGCGGCAGCTTGTTCCACACCAGCCCGATCGGCTGCATGCGCGTCTTCATGACGCCTTCCTGCAACTCCGTCGTGATCAGATTCAGCCGCTGCGAGGTCGCGTTCAGCGCCACATCCTCGCGCTGACTGTTGAACTGCAGCACCTGGTTGCGGGCCAGCACCAGCTCGCCCACCAGGTTCATGAGTTTATCGAGCAGCCCCACATCGACTCGAATCGCCGATTCCGACACCGCCAGGGTCTTGTCGCCCTCGGCCGCCGGCGCGGATTCCCGCAAAGGGGCGGGCGCCGCAGTGACGGAGTCTTTCGCGGCCGCGGCGTGTTCCAGGCGCTGGCGAAGCTCCGCGTACTGGTCCGGGCCTTCTCCGCCGCTCTGCTCGATGCTCTTCAGCATCACCTTGATCGCGTCCACCGATTCGAGCACCAGCGAGATGATCCCCTCGGTCACCTCGCGCTGGCCCGAGCGTAGCTGGCTCAGGATATTCTCAGCCTGGTGCGCGACGCCCTCCAGTTGCGTGAAGCCCAGGAAACCGCAGGTCCCCTTGATGGTGTGGATGGTACGGAAAATGCTGGCTAACAAGTCCGCGTCCTTCGGACGCTTCTCAAGTTCCACGATTTCCTGGTCTAAACGGACCAGGTTCTCGTTGCTTTCAAGCAGAAACTCGCGAACAATGTCTTGATCTTCCATAGAAGGCTGGCGCGGCGCGTGGCGCAGACAACGCACATATCGGTCCGCGGGGAGCGTCTTTATATAGCCTGCGAAGATCGCAAGGGAGAGGCGCAACGTTCATGGCCGCCTGAGACTCGGGCGTTGATAGAATGAAGGTTCGCGCACAACCCGCGCCGCAGGTGCGTGAGTTGAGCGCTGCGCTCACGATAAGGCAGGGATCACATGGCAACCGGTGCGGGTCTGGAAGGAGTGATCGCGACGCAGT
>CAZTKA010000150.1:0-7808 GCA_964614015.1 uncultured Bordetella sp.
AAGGGGATGGACTCGTTGCTCTCCATCGCGCAGATGCCCGCCGGAGTCCCCGTGGGCACGCTGGCGATCGGCAAGGCGGGCGCCGCCAACGCCGCGTTGCTCGCGGTTGCGATCCTGGCCAACAGCCGTCCCGAGTTGCGCAGGAAACTCGAACAATTCCGCCACGAGCAGGCCGAAAAGGTCCGTCAGAGCTCGCTATGAAGCCGGTGTTGCCCGGCGCCACGATCGGGATGCTCGGCAGCGGGCAACTGGGGCGCATGTTCGCGATCGCCGCGCGGCGCATGGGTTACCGCGTCCATACGCTCTCGCCGCACGAGGACACGCCCACGGGCCAGGTATCGGATCTCGAAGTGATCGCTCCGCTCGAGGACCTGTACCGTGTGCGCGAGTTCGCGCGGGGCGTGGATGTGGTGACCTTCGAGTTCGAAAACGTTCCCGTAGAGACTGCCGAAGCGGCGGCCGAACTTGTGCCCGTGCGCCCCGCGGGCCGGGTGTTGCACACCACGCAACAGCGCATCCGGGAAAAGACGTTTCTGGAAGGCGCGGGGCTTCCGGTTGCTCCGTTTCGGATCGTGCGCACGCTGGCGGATCTCGCCGCGGCGGTCGAGGCGCTGGGAACGCCGTCGATCCTCAAGACCGCCGCGTTCGGCTACGACGGCAAGGGCCAGGCGCGTGTCGCTTCGGCGGATCAGGCGGAGGCAGCCTGGGCTTCGATCGGCCGGGCCGAAGCCGTGATCGAGGCCTTTATCGATTTCGAGTGCGAGGTTTCGGTCGTCGCCGCGCGCGGTCTGGACGGCTGCTTCGTGCACTACGGAGCCGTTGAAAATCGCCATCAGAAACACATCCTGGATCTGACCATTGCGCCCGCGGGGATTGCGCCGCGCACGGTGCAGGATGCCGTCGAGATGGCGCGCGTGGTGCTCGAGAAACTGGATGTCGTCGGTGTGATGTGTATCGAATATTTCGTCCGGCGCAATGGCAGCCTGCTGATCAACGAGCTCGCGCCGCGCCCGCATAACTCGGGACACTTTACCTTTGACGCCTGTATCACCAGCCAGTTCGAGCAACAGCTTCGCGCGGCCTGTGGACTGCCTCTGGGCTCCACCGAGCAAGTGCGGCCCGCCGCGATGGCGAATCTGCTCGGCGACCTGTGGGCCGGAGGCGAACCCGATTGGGCCGCCGCCTGCTCGGATCCGTGCGTCAAGCTGCATCTCTATGGCAAAACCGAACCGCGTCCGGGGCGCAAAATGGGACATCTCACGGCGCTCGCGGATTCGACCAGTGCGGCCCTGCGGGCGGTGACCGAAGCCCGCAAGAGGCTCACGGCATACAATTGTTGATATGCGCCATGCCGTTCTGGCGGGCTTTTTCGGTTGTGCCAGTCTCAACGCGGAATCGGGCTACGATGCCTGGCTGCGTTACGAACGCGTGAATGGGAACGTGACGGTTCCCGCGGTCGTGACCACGATACGCGATTCTGCCTTGTTGCGCAGCGCACAGGCCGAGTTGATTCGCGGATTGCGCGGCCTGACCGGCTCGATCCCGCGCGGCGCCACGGGCCCGCCGGGCGAGGGCGCCATCGTCCTCGGCACGTTTTCGGACTTGAGCGGCTGGAACGTCGATGCCCCGTTGCCCGAGGATGGATTCGTACTGCGCAGCATGGAGCGCCAGGGCCAGCGCCACGTCGTCATCACCGCCGTGAACGAGCGGGGCGTGCTGTATGGCGCGTTTGCGCTGTTGCGGAAGATCGCGCTCGGCGAGTCCATCAGCGGCCTGAATGTCGCCGAGCAGCCGCGCGCGCCGATTCGCTGGGTGAATCACTGGGACAATCTCGACGGCACGATTGAACGGGGCTACGGCGGCCGCTCGATTTTCTGGGATAACCTGCAGGCGCGTGCCGATCTTGCGCGCGTGAACGATTACGGGCGCATGCTGGCTTCGCTGGGCATCAACGGTGCCTCCATCAACAATGTCAACGCAAATCCGCGCGTTCTGGCTCCCGATTTTCTGCCGGAAATCGCCCGGATCGCGAATGTGTTGCGCGCCTGGGGCGTGCGCACCGTGATCTCGGTGGACTTCGGAAGCCCGCAAAAGGTCGGCGGGCTGGACACGTTCGATCCACTGGATCCGCGCGTGATCGCCTGGTGGAAGCAGAAAGCGGACGAGCTGTACCGCGCCGTGCCCGACCTGGCCGGGTTCATCATCAAGGCCGATTCGGAGGGCCGCGTGGGACCGTCGGCCTACGGGCGAACCCACGCCGACGCCGCCAACGTGGTGGCCCGCGCGCTTGCCCCCCATGGCGGCCTGATCTTCTACCGCGGTTTCGTTTACGACAACAAGATGGACTGGCGCAATCTCAAGAACGACCGGGCCCGCGCCGCCGACGACAACTTCCGCGCACTCGACGGCGCGTTCGATGCGAACGTCGTGATCCAGATCAAAAACGGCCCCATCGATTTCCAGGTGCGCGAGCCCGCATCGCCGCTGTTCGGCACGCTCGAAAAAACCAGGCGCGCGATGGAATTGCAGATCACGCAGGAGTATTTCGGCCAGGCCCGCCACACCGTGTTTCTGGTCCCCATGTGGAAGGAGGTTCTCGATTTCGATCTGCGCGTGCGCGGCGGCTCGACCCCGGTGAAGTCGCTGGTGAGCGGTTTTGTCGGCGTGTCGAACGTTGGCCTTGACGACAACTGGACGGGCAACCACCTTTCGCAGGCCAATCTGTACGGATTCGGCCGGTTGGCGTGGAATCCTGACTTGAGTTCCGAACAGATCAACCGCGAATGGGCGCGGCTCACCTTCGGCGAAGATCCCATGGTGCTGGATGCGATCGCGCGGATTCAACTCACCTCGTGGGCGACGTACGAGAATTACACCGGCCCGCTCGGCCTGCAAACTCTGACCGACATCACCGGCAACCATTACGGCGTCGCCGTGGAAGCATCCGAGCGCAACGGGTGGGGCCAATGGCACCGCGCCGACGAGAAAGGCGTGGGAATGGACCGCACGGTTGCTACCGGCACAGGCTTCATTGGACAGTATTGGCCCGACGTCGCTCAGGTCTATGAATCGCTCAGCACGGTTCCCGACGCCTTGGTGCTCTTCCTGCATCACGTTCCCTACACACACAAGCTGCACTCCGGCAAAACCGTGATCCAGCATATCTACGACGCGCACTACGAGGGTGCGCAAACCGTCGAGGAGTATGTGCGCGTTTGGGAAACCCTCGCGGGCCGCGTCGATGAGCGCCGCTATCAGGAAATCCTCGCGCAGCTGCGCTATCAGGCGGGGCAGGCGCAAGTGTGGCGCGACGCGGTGAACAACTGGTTCCGCCGCACGTCGGGAATCGAGGACGCGCTCGGCCGCGTGGGCAATCACCCGGGCCGCTACGAGGCCGAGGCGCTGCAACTCGACGGCTACAAAACGATGGAACCGGTTCGTTGGGAGGGCGCCTCCGGCGGCAAGGCCGTCAGTTGCGAAGCGGCGCGCTGCGCGGCGAGCCTTGCCTACACGGGACCGCCCGGATGGTTCAACGTGCGGGTGCAGTATTTCGACCAGAACAGCGGTTCGGCGCGCTACCGCGCGTTGGTCGGCCCCCAGCAGGTCGACGAATGGACGGCGTCGTCCTGGGTTCCCACCGCGCGCATTGACAGCTCGTCTTCCACGCGCCGGACCGTGGGAGGCGTGGCGTTGCGGCCCGGCGACGTCATCCGGATCGAAGGCGTACCGGAGGGCGGCGAGACGGCCGGACTGGATTACATCGAAGTGCTTCCCGCGGGAATGTGACCCCGGCGGGCGGACCGGATCCCTCCGGAAACACAGGCGACGGCGCCGCACCTTAGCGCTGTGTCGAAGGCCCCAGGCGTTCCACCAGCGTCCGCAGGCGCGAGGTTACCGGCTCCAACAGCGCCGCCGCATTCAGGTATTCGTTCACCGGGCCGCCGTCCACCGGCAAATCCAACTTGCGCCCGCGGTGCACGGCCCAGTATTTGCCGTCTTCCACCAGCAAAAACGCGGGCGGACCGTCGAGGAGGCGTGAGACCCCGACGTCGATCACAATCACTTTCCCGCCGAATCGCGGCAGGATCGCCGGCTGCGGCGTGTGGCCGATCACGACGTGCTTCACCTGCTGCGCCTCTAAGATCCGGTTGACCAGCGCGGCCGTCTGCTCATCATCCTCTGCCGCAAGCGCCAGACCGCGGTACCACAGCGGGCCTTCATCGTCCTGGCAGATACCCCCGCGCAGATTCAGCGGATCTCCGGAAAGCTCGGCGCGCACGCGGTCATTGATTTCCTGGATGGTGTACGTTACATACTTCTGGCTGATTCCGCCGTGCAGATAAATCGCGTCGTTAATGCGAACGATCGCGTTCTGTTTTAACAGCCATTTCCCGTACTTGCCGGCCGGTGTGAACGCCAGTCTCTGTTCCACCCAGCCGAGCGGGATTTCCGATAGGAATTGCGCGCGCCATGCCGCCTCATCCGCCGGAGCCCGGCCGTTCAGCTTCAATTGCCGCAGCACGGCCTGCATCTGGGCTTCGCGCCTTTTTTCGGAGTCCTTGTCCCGGTACCACGCGAAATCTTCCGGCGACACGTATCGCAGATCACCATAAATGTTCATCGCCTCGTGGTTGCCGATAACAGCGTGGACGCGCCCGCCGGCCCGCTGCGCCTGCGCCTCCAGCGCCATCAGCAAGTCCAGCACGGCGCCGGAGCTCGGTCCGCGGTCCAGAAAATCACCCGCCAGGACCAGGTGCGTGTCGCCGCCGGTCCAATTCGTGTTGTTTGGGCCGATCAGGCCGGCCTGCCGCAGCAGCGCTTCCAGCACCGGGCGGTCCGCATGAATATCGCCGAAGGCGACCACGCGCCGCACCTGCGTGAATACGTCCGGACCGTTCTGCTTCCTTTCGTTGCTTTTCTGTTGAGCGGGAACGGGCGCCAGCACGAATGCCACCAACAGCGCGGCCAGGAAGCTCCGGCGTATCGTCATGGGTACTCCGTGGAAAACTCCGTGCCCAGTGTATCAGTTGCCCGGACGGAGTGAAATCGTATCCGCGGCCCGGTCGGCCAGCACCACGCGTCCGGGCGGAACCCGTCCTTGCTCCACCAGCTCGGCCAGCGGCTGCGTCAGCATCCGCAGGATCGTACGTTTCAGCTCGCGCGCGCCGCATTCGGCGCTGGTGCCCTTCTCCAGCAGCAGCTCCCGCGCCGAGGGCGTCAGCTCCACCGGAAACGCATCTTCGGCCAGCCGCTCCTGAATGTGCCGGTTCAATTGGGCGAGGTGCTGGTCCAGGATCGCTTCCAGCGATTCGCGTCCCAGCGGCTGGTACGTGACCACGACGTCGATGCGGTTAACGAACTCCGGAGGGAAACGGCGCTTGACCGCGCCCATGCCGATCTTCTCCAGCCGAGCGAGCGTCGCGTTGCCGCCCGCACCGGGGCTCAGCGCTTCGAATCCGAAATCGGGAGCGGCCAGCCGCCGCATCGCTTCCGCGCCCAGGTTGCTGGTGAGGAAGATCAAGGAGCGCTCGAAGTTCACGACGCTGTTATCGCCCAGCCGGAGCGTCGCTTTGTCCAGAACACCCAGCAGCAGGCGCGTCATGCTCGGGGCGGCTTTCTCGATTTCGTCAAACAGCACCAGCGAGAGATTGGATGCCTCGCTGGTCACCGTGTTCAGCTTCTGCTGTGTCAGGGCGGGCTGCGTCTCGCGGTGACCCAGATATCCGGGCGGCGCGCCCACCAGTTTGGCGACCTCGTGCTCCAGTTGATATTCGCCGCAGTCGATGCGCAGCACATGGCGCTCGCTGCCATGCAGCACTTCGGCCAGCGCCTCCACGGTGCGCGTCTTGCCGGTTCCGGTCGGCCCCAGCAGCAGAAAGACGCCGACCGGCCGGCCCTCTGGAGCCAGGCCCGCGCGGTGCATGCGAACGTACGGGACGATCTGGGCCATCGCATGGCCTTGCCCAACCACGCGGGACTCCAGTTCTTCGAGCAAATCTCCGTGCCTTGGGGTGCGGGGCGGACGGATGGGGATGGGTGATGTTCGCACAGTCGGCGGTTCCCTTTCGTGCCGATTGTGCACGACGCGCCCGCAAAACACCGGGCGCTGAAATTCTAAATTCCTGCTAGCGCGGCAGATGTTCCTGACAAATGTTCGCGGATGCGCACGGCCGCGCGGCCGTCCCCGTACGGATTGTGGATCCGCGAGCGCTCCGCATGGGCGCCGGCATCGTCCAGCAATTCCGCGGCTCCCCACACGATGCGATCCGGATCGGTCCCCACCAACCGGGCCGTTCCCGCGGCTATAGCCTCAGGCCGCTCGGTCTTGTCGCGCATTACCAGCACCGGTTTGCCGAGCGACGGAGCTTCTTCCTGAATGCCGCCCGAATCCGTCAGAAGAAAATGCGCGCGGCGCATCAACTCGACGAACGAGACATAGGGAAGCGGATCGATCAAGTGGACGTTCGTGCGTCCGGCCAGCAGCCGCAGGACGGGTCCCATCACGTTCGGATTCGGGTGGACCGGATAGACGATTTCCACGTCACTCCGTGCAGCGAGGCGAGCCAGCGCCGTGCAGATGCCTTCGAAGCCCGCGCCGAAACTCTCGCGGCGGTGCGCCGTCACCAGGATCAGCTTGCGCGCGGGATCCAAGCGCGGCAGCGGGCCGGGCCGCAGCCGGCCCGAGGCGAGCCCGTCGCGCACGTGAAGCACCGCGTCAATGCCCGTGTTGCCGGTTACGAGAATCGCCGCGGCGGGAACCCCCTCGCGCGTCAGGTTCGCCGCGGCCTCCGCGGTGGGAGCGTAATGCGCGTCCGCAAGCCGTGCGATCAGCACCCGGTTCATTTCTTCCGGAAACGGTTCGGCCTTGTCGCTGGTCCGCAGGCCGGCCTCGACGTGCGCTATGCCAACGCCCGCATAGAAGCCCGCCAGCGCTCCGCAAAAGGCGGTGGTCGTATCGCCCTGCACCAGGATCCAATCCGGCTTCTCCTGCGCCAGCACGCCTTCCAGCGCCGCGATGATCCGGGACGTCGATTGGAACAGAGTCTGCCCCGGCTGCATCAGGTTCAAGTCATGATCCGGGGAAATCGAGAAAGCCTCGAGCACCTGGTCGAGCAATTCGCGGTGTTGCGCCGTAACCGCGACGCGCGTCTCAAATTCCGAGGGTTGTTCCAGCAGGCGCGCCACGACGGGCGCAAGCTTGATCGCCTCGGGGCGGGTGCCGAAAACGAAAAGTACGCGAGGCAAGACGAGGCGAGGCGAACAACTACTTGTGGCGGTAGGTGATGCGGCCCTTGGTCAGGTCGTAGGGCGACATCTCCAGCGTCACGCGGTCGCCGGCCAGCACGCGGATGCGGTTGCGCCGCAACTTGCCTGCCAAGTGGGCCAGGACTGTCTTTTCCTGGTCCAATTGCACGCTAAACAACCCGCTGGGAAATTTTTCCACTACTGTGCCAGTGACTTCAATGCAATCTTCTTTGCTCATTCTCCTCCCACCGTGATTATACCTAACGCCCCTCTACGGTGAACGCCAGCAGCACATTGCCCGGCTGCCCGCCCCCCGCCGCGTATCCGGAATTGAAGAACACCATGCCCCCGCCGATCGCCGGCCCCGGCCCGTCGATGGAGCCGCCGCGTCCGGGAACTCCATTGACGGTTTCGTACGTGCGGAACGTGTCAAAGTCCCACAGGATGCTGCCGTCCGCGGTCGAGTAGGCGCGCATGTGGCCATCCACCGAGCCCGAGAAGGCGACCCCGGCAATCGCCGTAACCGCGTTGGACTGCGCTGGACTGCAGCGCGGCCGCGTGCC
>CAZTKA010000151.1:0-4248 GCA_964614015.1 uncultured Bordetella sp.
GACCACCGCAAGGGCGCGATCTTCACTTCCTGGTTCACTTTTTCGAACAGATCCAGCAACTGGTTCACGCTGGCGTTGTTGCCCCAGTGCATCGTTAGCGACATTCCCTTCCCCGCCGCCCAACGGATGATCTGGTAGTACTTCTCTTTCACCGTTTCATCCGGACGGTTGTTGTTGTTCATCGCCACGGTAATGCGCTCGCCCAGTCCGTTGAAGCACAGAAAATCGTCGCCCATACCCATCGGCAGAAGTTGGGTCAGGGTTTTGAATTCGTCGAACTCTTTGCCCGAAGTCTGGCCGTTCAGCGTGTAGGCGACGCGGACGGTCATGCCGCGCTGGCGCCAGATCTCGAGCAGTGGCTGGTAATCGGCAGGTAACAAATTGTTGCCGCCCGGATCGACGACGCCGGTGATGCCCAGGCGGTTGAGCTCGCGGAAGAACTTGCGCGTGCCGTCGACCGCCTGTTCATGAGTCGGCTTGGGGAGCCGGTCGAACAGCGCGATAATCGCATTCTGGCCCCCGATCACGGCTCCAGTGGGTTGATTGTCCGGACCCCGCTCAAAGCGCCCGCCTTCGGGCAGTTGAGATTCGGCGGAGATTCCGAGGGTGCGGTAGGCGAGCGGCGTGAGCATCGCCCAACCATAGCCGAGCTGCACATACACGGGGTGATTCGGTGCGGCCTGCTCCAGTTCGGCCTGCGTGGGCCGGCGGCGTTCGGCGAACTGGTCCGCAGTCCAGCCGCCGGCGACGATCAGCCAGGATCCGGCGGGTCTCGCGCGAGCCGCTTCGCGGATGCGGTTCACCGCCACCGCCAAACTCCGCACGCCGGTCCAATTGACTTCGGTTGAAAAACTCAGCGCGGCGCGGATGGCGTGCATGTGCGAATCGATCAGGCCGGGGATCACCATGCGCCCACCCAAATCGATTATGCGCGTGGCCGGCCCCGCTTGCGCGCGCACTTGAGCAGTTGTGCCCAGGGCCGAAATTCGTCCCTCGCGAATTGCAAGCGCCTCGTGCGTTGAGAAGCTGGAATCCACCGAAAGGATCTTTCCGTTGATGAGGACTGTGTCGGGCGTTTGCGCCCACGCGAGGGTGGCGAGCAGCAGGCAACCGAATCGTTTCACGAACCGCCTCCTTTTCATCCAGCTTAGTCCGTTGATGGCCGGCGCGGCGAACGTCGCGTGGAACGCGGGTCGCGCTTTTCGGGGGAAATCAACCGTTGATATTTCTCCAAAGCCTGGATGGCCGCCTTCAGGGCCTTCCTCTGTTTGGCGAGCCGCTTTGCCGAGCGCCGATTGGGATTACGAGTGCGTGAGGCCAACGCGCGCTCGCTTGCACGCCGCAAGCCACGTGCTGAATGGCCGATTTTCAGGAAGTTATACTGTTTTCCGGCCGCGCCTGCGCTCGGCATTGAGACAAACTGTCTCAAGCCGGGGACGAAACGGACAGGGCGCAGATATCGGGAAGGTTGCGGTAATCCTCGGCGTAGTCGAGGCCGTAGCCGACTACGAACTGATCTGGAATCTGAAAGCCCGTGTAATTGATGGTGACCGCGTTCCGGCGTCGCGTGGGCTTATCGAGCAATACGGCGACGCGCAAGGAACGGGGGTTTCTTTGGGCCAGCAGGCGGACCAAATATCCCAGGGTCACGCCCGTGTCGATGATATCCTCCACCAGAATCACATCCTGTCCCTCCACCGGCATGCTCAAGTCAAGCGTGAGTTTCACCTGGCCGGACGTGATGTCCGCCTGCCCGTAGCTGGAGGTCCCGATGAATTCGATCCGCGCCGGCGTCTTCATGGCGCGCGCCAGATCCGCCAGAAAAAAACACGATCCCTTCAGCACGCCGACTAAGTAAACGGGCCCTTCCGGATAATCCCGATCGATCTGCGCGGCAAGCTCGGCAACGCGCGCACGGATCTGTGTGGCGGGAATCAGTACACTGAGCGTGGGCATTAGTAGTACGATACCAACAGGAGCCCTTCTACCTGGCAACACGAGCGCGGAAGCTAAAGTTACCCCAGCCCATGTGGCAGGTGGCCGTCCAGGCCGCCGAAGCGAAACAGGCCAAAGACCTCCGCGTGCTGGACCTGCGCGAGATCACGTCCTTCGCCGATTACTTCCTCATCTGCAGCGGCACGAACATCCGTCAGAACCAGGCGATCTCAGACGAGATTGAGCTGCGCCTCAAGAAGCTGGGCGAGTATCCGAACAGCATTGAAGGTTATGAGAACGCCGAATGGATCCTGATGGATTACGGCGACTACGTCATCCATATCTTCACCGAAAAAGCCCGCCACTACTACGACCTGGAGCGCCTCTGGCGCGACGCCAAAACCGTGAAGATCTGAACGCTTGGGCTCCAGCCCTAGACGGAGAAATTCCGCCGTGAAGCGCCAAGCCGGGACTCGGTGTTAACGGAGTTGGTTTACACGGCCAGGATCAACTTTCCGGTCGTCTTCCGCCCCTCGATGTCCCGGTGCGCCTGCGCCGCCTCTTCGAGCCGATACGTTTTGTCAATCCGGATCTTCAGCTTGCCGGACCCGATCCAGTCGAACAAGTCTCGCGTACGCCATTCCAGTTCCTCGCGGCTGGCAATATAGGTCGCCAGAGTAGGACGCGTCAGATACAGCGACCCCTTCGCGCTCAGCAGCAGCGGATCCACGGGCGCCACCGGACCGCTCGATTGTCCGAAGAACGCCATCAACCCCCGCGGCTTCAAACAATCCAGGCCTTTCAAGAATGTCGCCTGGCCGACCGAATCGTACACCACGTCGACACCCTTGCCGCCCGTGAGGCGTTTTACTTCCGCCACGAAATCCTGCGTGTTGTAGAGAATCGCATCGGAAGCCCCGTCGGAAAGCGTAAGCTTCGCCTTTTCCTCCGAACCCACGGTGCCGATCACACGCGCGCCGATCATTTTGCACATCTGCACAATCAGGCGCCCGGTGCCTCCCGCAGCCGCGTGCACCAAGGCTGTCTGCCCCGGCTTGAGAGGAGAGGTCGAATGCGTCAGGTAGTGCGCGGTCATCCCCTGAAGCATCGCCGCGGCAGCGGTCGCCAGATCCACTCCCGCGGGAATCTTGACCAACTGTGCAGCAGGCACCACCTGGTACTCCGCATAGGATCCGCGCGCCATCGCGTAGGCCACACGGTCGCCCGGCTGGAACGCCGTCACGCCTTCGCCTGCTTGCTCGACGGCGCCCGCCGCCTCCGAACCAAGAATCGCGGGCAAGGGAATCTTGTAGAGTCCCGTGCGGTGGTACGTATCGATGAAATTCACGCCGGAATACGCGATCTTCACCAGCACCTCGCCGGGGCCCGGCGCAGGCTTCGGACGCTGGCCGCACTGCATCACCTCCACGCCTCCGTGCTGTTCGATGAAAACGGCCCTCATAGCAAACGCAATCTCCTTCGCAAGTGAACGTAGCCAGCGTACAACAACAGGTATGTGAGTGTCAGCGGGAAGAAGACCAGCCGCGCCAGCGACACCACCGCGCCCGGCCCGGTGAGCCCGGCGCGGTCGAGGATGAATTGCCAGATGACGCCGGCGTGTCCCCAATCCAGCCAGAAGATGTCAGCGTTCTCGTTGATCACGAAAATCTTGGTGGGCAGCCTGGCCCCCAGCCACCATTTCCACTTGGTCATGACCGGCTCGGCCGAGCACAGAAGCCCGGTCAGCGTATATTCGCGCGCCCGCAGATCGGCGAGCAGACGCCTGCGGCCCGCCGCGCCGCCGTAGTCATTCACGTTGAAGACCCGCCCGGCGAATCCCGCGGGGGCGACGGCGTAGCAGGTGACCAGATCGATCGCCAGCCGCTCTCCCCACAGCCGCTCAAGTACGGGCAGAATCCGCTCGATCAGCTCGCGGGAGCCGCTCTCGATGAGCAGAATACGAGCCGGAGGAGGAATCCTTCGCCGGAAAAAGTAGCGCAAAGGCCTATGTTACCGCTCGCGCCCTATTCGCGGGACGCCTTGGCGGATAATAGCGATGAGATGCGCCGCCTTCTGTTCACCTTTGTGTTGTGGTCCTTCGGGCTTCCGGGGCAGTCCGTTGAAATGCGCGACGGCAATCTTTACTTCGTGGCGCTCGGCGGAGCCAAGACGCAACTCACCTTCGCAAACCGCGACCTGTTCCCCGCCCTCTCGCCGGACGGCCGGTCCGTCGCGTTTGTCAGGATTTCCGATCCGACGAATGACTTTGCGCCGGAAGGCGACCAGATCTGTGTTGTCGCTGTCGCCTCCGGT
>CAZTKA010000151.1:4258-7550 GCA_964614015.1 uncultured Bordetella sp.
TTCGCCCCAGTGCGCCACCGCCCGGTACCAGGAAGGCGAAGGACCCCTTGGCGGCTTTCACAGCATCGTATGGGCCGCCGACGGGGGCACCCTGTTTTTCCTGGCCGGCTTTTCGAAAAACTCCGAAGGCCTCGTTCGCTTCGACGTCGCCGCCGGCAAGACTGTGTTCCTGTCTCCCGCGAGTGAATTTGCGATCCTCAGAACCGGGCGCTGGACCGGCAATATAGCCGCTAGCGTCGAAACGCGGGAGGGCAATGTGTATCGCTATCCGTACTTCGTGCTTTCCCCGGCGGGCGAAAAGCTGGCCCGCGCCGGGGAGCCGGGTGAAACGCTCGCGGCCGTGGTCGCGCGCCTTGAAAACGCGCGCTAGCATTTGGGGGCCGGCGCAACGCTATAATTCGTCCTTAGTGCAACTCACCTTCGCCGACTGGGCCGTTGTCGCGCTCTACTTTCTCTGCATGCTGGCCATCGGCCTTTACTACAAATCCCGAGCCTCGCGCAGCGTTGAAGAATATTTTCTTTCCGGACGGAACGTGCCCTGGTGGCTGGCGGGGACCTCGATGGTTGCGACGACCTTCGCCGCCGACACGCCGCTGGCCGTCACCGGCATGGTAGCTGCTAACGGCATTGCGGCAAACTGGCTGTGGTGGTGCTTCGTTGCCAGCGGCATGCTCACGGTGTTTTTCTACGCGCGTCTGTGGCGGCGGAGCGGCGTCACCACCGATATCGAATTCACCGAGATCCGCTACTCCGGCCGGCCGGCCGCGTTCTTGCGCGGATTCCGGGCCGTCTATCTGGGCGTCCTCATCAACTGCATCATCCTCGGCTGGGTCAACAAGGCGATGGTCGATATTCTTTCGCTGGTGCTCGGCGTCACCGAGCTTCAGGCCCTCGGGCTAGTGATCGGATTGATCGCGGCGACCTCCGGCGTTTCCACCCTCGCGGGATTGTGGGGCGTGTTAGTTACCGATCTAATCCAATTCGTCGTCACGATGGGCATGGTGATCGTGCTGGCCGTTTTCGCGGTCCAGACGGTGGGCGGTATCGGCCCGATGCTGGACAGGCTTGCCATGATCGATGCACAGCGGGGCGGCGGCTCGGTGCTCAGCTTCGTGCCCGATTTGGATTCCGCCTGGATGCCGCTGCTGACGTTTTTGGTTTACATCTCACTCAACTGGTGGGCCACCTGGTATCCCGGAGCCGAGCCCGGCGGTGGAGGCTACATTGCTCAGCGGATGCTCTGCGCGAAAGACGAAAAGCACTCGCTGCTTGCGACGCTGTGGTTCAATGTCGCGCATTACGCGGTGCGTCCCTGGCCCTGGATTCTGGTGGGTCTGGTTTCGCTGATTCTGTTTCCTGGACTGGAGCGTCCGGAGACCGGCTACGTCCGCGTGATGATTGCGACACTGCCCGCCTCGCTGCGCGGCCTGATGGTAGCGGCGTTCGCTGCGGCCTACATGTCCACCATCTCCACGCAGCTCAACTGGGGTGCCAGCTATCTGATCAACGATTTCTACCGCCGCTTTCTGCGCCCTGAACTCACCAGGCGCCAGTACGTGAGCGCCTCGCGCGCCGCCACCGTGCTGCTGACGGTCATTTCTGCGGCCGTGACATTCTATCTCGACTCCATCGCGGCCGCCTGGAAGTACCTGCTGGTCACGGGAGCCGGCACCGGAGGCGTGTTGCTGCTGCGATGGTATTGGTGGCGTATTAACGCCTGGAGCGAGGTCTCTTCCATGGCCGTGGCGCTCGTTGTATCGCTCACGATGCAGGTCGCCTTCGGCTACAACACCGACCGCCCGCTGGACTTCGCCTGGCTCATGATCAGCACCGTGGCCATCACGACCGCGGCCTGGCTCCTCACGACGTTCCTCACCAAACCCGAGCCTGACGAGGTGCTCACCGCTTTCTACCGCCGCACGCGGCCTTCGCGCGCCGGATGGAGCCGCATCGCGCGCCTGGCTCCCGAGGTGCAACCCGACGGTGACGGGCCCTCGAATTTATTGTGCTGGGCCGGTGGCTGTATGCTGATCTATGGAGTCCTGTTCGGCGTGGGCAAACTCATTCTGTTGGAGACCGCCGCGGGCTTGTTGCTGATGGGCGTGGGCCTGCTCGGCCTGGCCGTGATTTACTGGAATCTTTCCCGGCGAGGTTGGGGTGCATTTATCGATTAGATTCTGTGTTGTCCTGCTTGTGTGCGTAGCGCTGCGCGCCGGACCCGTGGAGTTCGGGCGCGAACAGGTGCATCGAGCCATTTTCGACCGCGGCCTCAAACTTTCCGTGGAAACCGAGCTGAACCTTGACCCGCCCGGAACCTTCCGGATCGTCCCTCTGCGCACGGGCGTGCGCGTCAGCGGCGGCGACCTGCGCGGCCTGATGTACGGCCTGTTGGAGGCTGCGTCCCAGCTCCGCGAGACCGGCAAGATCAAGGCCGTAACGTTCAAGCCGGCCCTAGAGCAGCGGGGCGTCCGCATGGCCCCGTCCGAGATGGAACTCTCTTCGCCGGATTATTTCCGCGCGGAACGCTGGCGGACTTTTTTCCGCATGCTGGCCTTGAACCGGCTGAACCGCTTCACGCTCGTGTTGCCCCCGTCTCGCATCGAGCTCGACCGGGTTCGCTTCCTCTCCAGCACTGCCAATGAGTATGGCGTCGACTTTGTCCTCGGCATTCGCGGCCCTCTCAGCGGCGCTGGACTGCAGACACAGCTCCGCGAGCTGCTCGACGAAAGCGTGCTGGTGCGGGGCATCCAGATCCAGCCCGCCGGCGAGCCGGTCGATTTTTACCTCAACGTCGTGTTCGACGTAATCAAACGGACCGGGCGCCGCGTCGTCCTCGATCTACACGGTGTCGAATCTCGGCCGGAGCTGGCGCTCGCAGCCATCGGCCTCGGGATTCCTTTGACTCTTCCGCCAGGAAGCAGACTGGGGAACGTGCCCGTCGAGCGGCACACCCTCATTCCCGCTCCCGATCCGGAAGAGGGAACCGAAAGCGTGCGTCTCCGGATTCAGTCTTTAGTCGCGGCGGGCGTCACCTCCGTCGAGATCGACGCGCCTTCGGCTCTGCCGGATCAGTACCCGCGTTTTTACCAGACCTGGGGTCGGCTGAGCTACGATCAGTAGGTCGGTTTAGCCCGCACAAGGAGCGTTGCCATGAAGGCAGTTGGAGTTTTCCCGGCCGAGCGCCGGTATGAAGTGATCGACCACCCGGAGCCGATCCTGGCCGCGCCCGGACAGGTGAAGCTGCGCATGCTCGAGGTGGGCGTGTGCGGTACGGACAAGGAGATCGTGTCAT
>CAZTKA010000152.1:0-7389 GCA_964614015.1 uncultured Bordetella sp.
CGTCAGTAAGATCTTCGGAGTAGTTTCAGGCAACGCGAGAAAAACCTCGCGTGCCGTTTCCACGGTGTTGCAGATGACCAGGGAAAGAGTTCCTGCCCAGTGCTCTCTCGAAACGAGATTGGCGATCTTCTGGGGCTCACCCGACTTTGCCCATTGAAGCTGCCGGACAGCTTTCCGCCGGTTCTGAAGTGCCGAGTCGTTGAACTGCAGATCGGGAGGCCGGACGTGGTGACAATCGTCTGTTTTCCGGTCTGTCGTAGCCAGGAAGGACGTCGCCATTGTCGCGCTCATCCACGTGGTCAGACAAGGCTTTATGGACCTGAACCGCTTCCGTCGCATCCAGTCCAGTTGGGCCGTGGTCCATAGACCGGGCCCCATCAACTGCACCTCGTCGATAATCCAGCGGCAATCCTGGTTGAGCAACCCGAAGTGCACAGGCCACTCATAACGGCTCATCGAGTAACCACGATTCAGAGCCCGAGAGAGGAGTTGGTCTTGCGTGCCGACCAATACCCACGGCTGGTCCGGCCTTCCCGCCCACTCCTCATCGATTGCACCACCCATCAATTGGTAAACGCTGAATTCTGGATGCCCGGCCGCTTTGACTCTTTCAAAGCATTTCCGCAGCCGCTCGACGGTCTGGCGAACGAGGCTGCGCATCGGCAAGCAGTAGACCAGATGAAGTGGTTCGTCCGTGGTCTCGTGCGCGAGCCGGCGCCAAGCCCACGCGAGAGCAGCCCCTTCTGTCTTTCCGAGTCCAGTAGGAACGGGTAGGACTTCCGGCAGACCATTCAGCGCTACTTGTCTCTGCCATTCGTATGGTCCGAAGCCGGTGGCCCGCTCGAAAAAGACGTCAAAAGTCGCTCCGAATGACATATTCGATGTAGCACGAAGCTCCGATTGTGCTGATCACCAAGAGTATATCGTTGCTGAGAGCGCCCAGGTAGATCGCAGTTGGCCATCCAGAACTGTGACCACTTTTGTGCCCACCCTGTGCTTCTCTCCGCTGCGCGCGGTTGCGCACGAATCGCGCGGGCAGGGCCGTAAGTGTTTGAACCGTTGGCAGTTTTGCGCACCCGGAAGCAAACCGGCACAATCCCGCTAAGTGTTTGATTCCACGTCGGGCGATGGTTCGGGACCAGGAGGTCGGTGGTTCGAATCCACTCGCCCCGACCATTTGCCTCCACACTGCGCTAGGCGAAGAAGATCCGCCACGCCGTCACCGTGAGCGCGTGCGTGACCATCGAGGCGCGGATGCCGTTGCCGATGCGGAACGCCGAGCCATAAAACAAGCCCGCCACGCCCGCCAGCGCGGCAAAACGCCAGTTCGGAAATTGTCCGTACCACACGTGCACAAATCCGAATAGGGCGGATGCGGCGATCCAGCCGGCCCAGGCGCTCTTCAACCAGCCGGACAGCCACTGCTGCAGCAGGCCGCGGAAGAAAAATTCCTCGCTCAGCGCCAGCACCCACAGCGTCCCGAAGAACGTCAGCGGGAGCATAGTGGGCCAGTCTGATTCGGGCGCATGCGGCCGCGTGAAGTTCAGGCGCCAGCCAAGGGCCGCGGCCGCCGGCAGTAACACGAGAAAGTGCAGCGTGCCGGTCTTCCATTCGCGCGGAGAGGGCCAGAATCCGAAACCGACGCCCTGCATCCGCCGCACGCTCAGCATGGCGAACAGGCCCGTCCGGATCCACATGGCCTGCCCCAAGGCTTCGACATTCAGGCCCGGATGCGGACGGATATAAAGGTCGCCGAAAACCTTGCTTATAATCACGGCGGCGGCCAACACCAGCAAGCCGATATCGGAAAGCGGCGTGTGCGGCAAGGCCACGTACCAGAAGGAAAGCATCGCGGCGAGCGCGGCGAGCGCGGCCAAAGCCGCCCAGCCGAACGTTCCTGTAGCGAGTGCGGCGGCGCTGTAGGGAGCGATGGCCGCAGCAACCAGCAGCACAGCTACGGCCCATGGCGGCAGTTTCTCCAGCCGGGTGCGCCAGCGCTCGACGCCCACGCTCAGGAACAGAGTGGCTTCCAGCAGAAACGCGGGCGCCACCGTTTGCGCCATGCTCCAGGGAACACCCCGGTCCTGCGTGTAGAGATAGCCCGCCAGGAGACACGCCGCCCAGAACAGCGGCACTAACGCCCAGATCATGTTCGCGTTTCATGGTAGCGCACCCTACGCCGGCGCTTCGGCCTCGGGGCCGCTTTTGCCGGGCCATCCTGCCGCCGGCGGGTGCGCTTGTGTCAAAAGTCCGGCGGAGGTGGTGCGTTGTTGCCGTCCCAATCCTTCACGGTTCCGTCCTTGGCTTTCAGAAAGCCCAGAAGGCAACCGTTCGAACCATCGCGCAGGCGGTGGCAGCGAGCCTTCACGACATCGCCCGGCTTGACGTAGTCGGGCGTCACGCCGACTCTCTGGAGGCCGGTGCGGCCCGTGGCTTCCAAAGCCCAGATTTGCGGTTCGCCCTTCTCGTTCTTAACCTCGAGATAGATCCAGGAATGCGGGACGACCAGGTGCACTTCCTTGACCACGCCCTGAATGTCCATGAACGTGTCGTTGTAAGCGCCGTGGGAATGGTGAGCCCACGCCGCCAATGCGGACGTCAACGTGCAAAAAACGATGCCTGATGTAATATGCATGCATACCTCCTGAGCATTCAGCGCTGGCCCGCGTCGGGCGCGTCAATCCGGCCCTGACCCAATCCCTGACCTGCCACCCGGTTGACGCGCGGCGGGGGCGGATAGTTGTTCGAATAATACGACTGATAGCGCAGCCCGACGCCGTTTTCATCCAGCCATCCCAGCGATTGCTGGAACAAGCCCGGCTCCGGGTAACCGGCCGGCACGGTTCCCTCGATGATGTAGAGCTTGTTCTCGTGCATGTAAACTCCGGCGAACGTCCGTGACTTGTCGGTGTTGTTGGTGAACTGGAGCTGATGGCCTTCCACCAGATCCACGAAATTCCAAACATAGCTCGTCAGCTTGGCGTCGCGTTTCATCAACTGCCAGGATGCATAGACCAGCGCTCCACGCAAGTCGCTCCTCCAATGCCCCTCACCGCCGGCGGCGCCGCCGATGCACGGTTCCGCGCCCACGGGGCACGACTTGGCTTTTTCGGTGAGGATCCGCTGCAGCGGGCCGTAATCGACGACGGTCACCGAGTAGCGGCTCTGGCCCTGTTCGGCGCTGTAGATGCGGGCGGGCAGTTCGGCCCCGCGCTCGGAGATGTAGGTGGTCTCGGTGACCTTGGGTTGGCCTGGAAAGTTGCACGTGAAGCGGTCCTGGCGGCTGGCGAACTCGATCCATTCCTGCGCGAACAGAGGCGCGGCAACGGCGAGCGTCAGGACGTTTGCGGGAAAGACAAGTAATCGTCGCATGAGATTCGACCTCCTTGATTCACTGGCAGCGGGCCGAGCCGCTGCCCTCGGTTCCGCCCTTGTCGCGGTAGACCTTGTGACAGTTGGCGCAGGCGGCGTCGAGCTTTTCGCTGATTTCGAAAAACGCTTCGCGGTTCCTGGCTTTGGACGCCTGGTAGGCGAGCCGGGCCACGCCGGCCAGGTCCGCCACGTATTGTTGCCAGTCGGCGCGGTCCACGGGGGCGAGCCGGCCGTTTTGACAGCGGCGGCCCTGCGCCAGCAGCAGCGGCGTGGTCTCGATGAGAGCGAGCGCGGCTTGATCGACGGCGAGCCAGCCCGGATACACCGTATTGCCCCACTCGAAGTAGTCAAAAGGAGTCGAGGCCGATTCTCTCCGCGTCTGCGTGGACGGATCCTTGATCTGCACGTTGAAGACGATGTTGGAACTGGGGAATGCGATGGCGCGCATGAACTCGGCGAGGTTCCCCTCCAGTGGCGGGCTTGCGGGAGCCTGCACGGCGGGAAAAGTTATCTGCGCCAGCTTCGCCTCGGTGAGGCCGCCTGCCCCGGTGGAAACGTTGGCGGTTTCCAGGACGTAGGCCGCCAGATCGATCGACTGGGAACGCGTCAGGCTCCCGGGTTGGCCGAAGGGCATCGTCTTCTGAATCTTGTCGACCAAGTTCGCCAGCGGCTGCCCGCTCCAGTTGGCAAGGAAGCTGCCGCCGGCAAGCGGCGGACCGCTCGTGCCTTGCAGCGCGGCGCCGTGGCAGCTTGCGCATTGCGCGGCGTACATCTGGCGGCCGCGCGTGGCCTGCCCGGCCTGCTGCGCCTGCGCCGCCAGCAAAATGGCGAGGAACCCGCATAGGGCTGGCGCGGCCGTCCAAATGGGCGGGAGCCTTCGCGTTTGCCGGGCCGGCGCCACCGGTTTGATCCCCACTGAATTCTATATCAAGTAGTGGAAAGGTGGGAAGTAAGGGAGCCGCCGGGCAAGCGCCGACGTAATTTTTTTCCCCGCGCCGAGTCACACCTCTGTCGCCGTGAATCCGACTGACAACCTGCCGCGTGCGCGCCAAATCGAAGAGAACTATACTGCCCCTAGGCCGGAACCTTTTCCGGAGGTCCCCGTCTAAACGACTATGCGACGCACCATGATCGCCCTCGCTGTGTTTCCGGCGCTGTGGCTGGCCGCCCAGCAGCCCGCCGCCGATCCCAACGCCGAACAGAAGAAGATTCGCCTGGAAGGCAAAGTTCTGAGCGCTTCGGGCGAGCCGCTGAACCGCGCCGACGTCCGGCTCCTGCCGCAAAACAACCTCAACACGCTGCCCATCGGGCGCGGCGGCGGGGCCATTCCGAACCCCCCTGGCAGTTACAGCGCCGCGACCGACGAGCAAGGCAAGTTCGTCTTCGAGAACGTCGCCGCCGGGTCCTATCAGATGGTCGCCGAGCGCACCGGATACATCACCCAGCGCTATGGCGCCAAGACCCCCACCGGCAGCGGGACTCCGCTCACGCTCAAGGAAGGCGACAAGCTGCTCACGCTCGAAATCCCGATGCTGCGCCAGGGCATCATCGCCGGGCGCGTCACGGATCGCGATGGCGAGGCGGTTCCGAACATGCAGGTGCGCGCTTCCCGCTACCAGTACACCAACGGCAAGCGGCAACTGACGATGGCGGCCGACACCGTCACCGACGACCGCGGCGATTACCGCATCGCGAATCTGCCCCCGGGCCGCTACTTCGTCATCGCCGACACGCGGCCCGCTTTCGGACCCGGCTGGCGCGGGGCCGGCTTTCCGGGGCAGGCGCCCCAGCCCGGCAGCGCCGCGGCTCCAACCGAGACGAACGTGACCACGTACTACCCGAACTCCCTGGACACGGCCGGCGCCGTTCAAATCGATGTCGCTGCCGGGAGCGAGTCATTGGGAGTGAACATCCAGGTGCGGCGCGAGAAGGTATATTCAATTCGCGGCGCGGTGGCCGATCAGACCACCAACGCGCCAGCGGCGGGAGCCATGCTCTTCCCGGTCCCGGCCGAGTGGTCAGCAGGCGGTGCACCCGAGAGCATGCCCCAGATCACGCGCGCCAACGCGGACGGCAGTTTCGAGATCCGCGGCCTGCTTCCCGGCGCCTACACGATTCAGGGCATCGCGGGCAACACATTGCAGGTGAGCGGCGGTGGCGGCGGACCCGGCGGTGGGGATTTCACGATGATCACGCGGCTTGACGGTCCGGGTGGTCCTGGTGCGGCCGCCGTTGAGAGCAACGCCACCGGACGGATCGACGTCACCGTGCCGAACGCGGACGTCAACAATGTCGGTCTGTTGCTCACCGGCGGCCTGGAAATCGCCGGCACTTTGCGGATGGATGAAGGCGAGTTGAAGGACGCGATGGCGCCCCAGCCTGTCGCAGCCCCGAAGCCGCCTCCAGGCCTGCCCGGCTTGCCCGGCGCCGGCGGGACGCCGAGCGTTCGTCTGAGTGTGGACGGCGTCGGCGTGAATGTTCCCTTCGCCCGCGTCGAAGACGACGGCACATTCAAACTCACGGGCGTGAGTCCCGGCACGTACCACGTGAGTGTTCCGGGCTTACAGAACGTCTACATCAAGCAGGCGCGCTTCGCGGGTCAGGACGTGACGCGGCGCCCCATAGTGATCACGCCCGGCGGCGGCTCGCTCGATATCGTGGTTTCGAAAAAAGTCGCCGAGCTGAACGGCACCGTTGCCAACAGCCGCGGCGAACCGCTGATGGGAATCACGGTCAGCTTGTGGCCCAAGACCAGGAACGAAGCGATTGCCAACGGAGGGGTGCGGGTCGCCGTCACCGACCAGAACGGAGCGTTCAAGATCACCAACGTGATTCCGGACGATTACTACGTGGCGGCCTTCGAGGAATTGCCCGAACCGGGGCTCGGCCAGTACGCCGAGTTCCTGAATTCCTTCACCAGCGAGGCAACCAGCGTCAAGCTGGGCGAAAATGAGAAACCCGGCACGCAGGTCAAGTTAGTGGAACGTGACAGGATCACCAGAGCGGCAGCCAATCTGAGATAAGCTGGCAGCGGAGGTTCCGTGCGAACTTGGTGGCGCGGAGAAGGAGGAGTTCCGGTGAAGTATCGATTCATCCATGCTCTGCTTCCGGCTTCCGCTTTATGGGCGGCTCTGGCGCTTGCCCAGCAGCAGAACGAACCTCCCAAGAAAGCGCGCCTCGAGGGCAGCGTGGTCTCGACCACCGGCGAGGCGATCCCGCGCGCGCAGATCAGCCTGACGGGCCAGGCTTCGGGGGCGGGCGGCGGTCCCGCCACGCCGGTCAACCTCCGGACCACGGCGGGCGACGACGGGAAGTTCGCGATCGAAAACATCGAGCCGGGACGCAACTACCAACTGAGCGCGCAGCGCCCTGGATACGTGACCGCACGGTACGGGGCGCGCTCGACCAACGGGCCGGGCTCGCCGCTGACGCTCGGCGCCGGAGCCGAGCTCAAGGGGCTGGTGCTCACCATGACGCCGCAGGGCGTGATCAGCGGGCGCGTCACGGATCAGTCCGGCGACCCGGTGCAGGGCGCCATTATTTACACCGCACGGCGCGGCTACCAGCGCGGCGTGCGCACGCTGCTGCCGGTGCAGAGCGCTCAAAGCAACGATCAGGGGGAGTACCGCATCCCCAACCTTCCCCCGGGCAGCTATTACGTCGTCGTCATGGACCGGCGCGTAGCGGGGTTGGCCCTTGGGGCCAATGTCCAAGGAGGGCGCACGGGAAACGTCACCACGTTCTATCCCAACGCAGCGGAAGCGCAAGGGGCCGTTGCGCTTCAGGTAAATCCAGGCTCGGAGTTGCGGGGCATCGATGTTCGCCTGCGGCAGGCCCGCATGTTTTCGATCCGCGGGAAAATCGAGGGGCTTCCGGCGGGCGCCGTGAATCCGAGCCTGCTGGCCATCCCGAAGGACGCAGTCACCGGCGCGAATATCGTCGCGCAACTCGGCCAAAGCGCGGCGCCGGTGCGTCCGCCCGACTACGCGTTCGAGGTCAGCGGCCTGCCCGCGGGGA
>CAZTKA010000153.1:0-7268 GCA_964614015.1 uncultured Bordetella sp.
TTGCTCGCGTCGCGGCCGCCGAGTGCCTGCACCGCCGTGAAGATGTTCCGCAGCGTCGTCTACAAAGGCCTCGAAGCGCTGTTGTTTGAATGCGTCCTCGGCGCGGGCCAGTACGGCGCAGAGGAGCGTGTTTTCGCCTCGCTCGCCGAATCGATTCCGGGAGTCGATTGGAAGAAGCTCGCCGATTACATGATCGGGCGCGTGGTGGTGCACGGAGAACGCCGCGCGCGCGAGATGGAGGAAGCCGCGAAGACGCTGGAGGAACTCGGCATCGAGCCGATGATGGCCTCGGCCACCGCGCGCCGCTTCGATTGGGCCGCGCAGCTCGGCTTGAAAGAAAGATTCCGCGGCGAGTTCCCCAGGGCGTACGAAGAAGTGCTCGCGGCGATTGCCGAGCGGAACGCCGAGCCGGCGGGGAAGCGCCCATGAACGTTTACCTGTGGATCGCCCTGGGCGGAGCGCTGGGCAGCATGGCCCGGTATGCCTGCTACGGTCTGGCCGCGCGGTTCATTGGCGATACATTCCCCTGGGGCACGATGATTGTGAACGTCGCCGGCTCGAGCTTCATTGGGATGTTCGCCGCGCTCACGGGACCGGACGGGCGCCTGCTGGTCGCCCCGTCGATCCGCCAGTTCGTGATGGTCGGGATCTGCGGAGGTTTCACGACGTTCTCTTCGTTCAGCCTGGAGACGTTAAATCTGGCGCGCGACGGCCAGTGGACGAAAGTCGCGGGGAATGTGTTGGGGTCGCTTGCGCTGTGCCTAGTCGGCGTGTGGCTTGGCCACAGCGCGGCCACAGCCCTGAATCAAAGGTGACCATGCAAATCCCACGCGATGCGGTGCTGCTGCGCGTTTTTCTCGGCGAAAGCGACAAACATCAAGGCACGCCGCTGTATGAGGCTCTGGTGCTCAAGGCGCGGGAAATGCATCTCGGCGGAGCCACGGTATTGCGCGGTCCGATGGGATTCGGCCACTCCAGCCGCCTGCACACGGCCAAGGTTCTGCGATTGTCGGAAGACCTGCCGGTGGTCATCGAGATTGTGGACCAGAAAGAAAAAATCGATGCCTTCCTGGAGGCCGTCGAGCCGATGATGGGCAACGGCCTCGTGACGCTTGAAAAAGTGCAGGTATTGCAATACGGCCCGCCGCCGAAGCGCGAGTGATTCCCGCGGCCGCGCTTACTGCGGCTGGACCACCAGCCGGCTCTTCAGCTCCTGCAATTGGTCGCGGTAGCTGGCCGCCTGCTTGAACTCGAACCGGCGGGCCGCCTCGCGCATCTTTTCTTCGAGCTCGGCCAGATACTGCTCCATCCGCTCGGGAGGAATGGATTCCACCGCCGTGTCCTCTTCGAGCGGCACGGTGACGTAATCGCCTTCCGCCACGGCCACCAGATCCATGTCGAGGGGCTTGATGATGGACTGCGGCGTAATGCCGTTCGCCTCGTTGTAAGCCTGCTGGATTTTCCGCCGCCGCGCTGTTTCCTCCATCGCGCGCTTCATCGAATCCGTGATCAGGTCCGCGTACAGAATCACGCGGCCGTTCAGATTTCGGGCTGCGCGCCCCATGGTCTGAATCAGCGATCCGGTGGAGCGCAGGAAGCCTTCTTTGTCGGCATCCAGCACCGCGACCAGGGACACCTCCGGCAGGTCCAGGCCCTCACGCAGCAGGTTCACGCCGATCAGGACGTCATAAGCCCCGCGCCGCAAATCGCGCAGGATTCTCACGCGGTCGAGCGTCGCCACTTCCGAGTGCATGTAGGCGCACTTCACGCCGGCTTCCGTGTAATGTTCCGCCAGATCCTCCGCCATGCGTTTGGTCAGCGTAGTCACCAGCACGCGCTCGTTACGTGCGGCCCGCAGCCGGATCTCGTGCAGGAGATTGTCGACCTGTCCGCGAATGGGCCGCACGTCCACTTCCGGATCCACCAGGCCGGTGGGCCGGATGATCTGCTCGGTCACCGCGCCCCCGGTCTTGGTCAGTTCGTACGGGCCGGGCGTCGCCGAAACATAGATCACCTGATGCACGCGGTTCTCGAATTCCTCGAACGTCAGCGGCCGGTTGTCGAGCGCGCTGGGCAGCCGGAACCCGTACTTCACCAGGTTCTCCTTGCGCGACCGGTCGCCGTGATACATGCCCTGTAACTGCGGGATGGTCTGGTGGCTCTCGTCGATGAACAGCAGCGCGTCCGGCGGCAAGTAATCGAGCAGAGTGGGCGGAGCCTGCCCCGGCAGGCGCCCGGAGAAGTGCCGCGAATAATTCTCGATCCCGTGGCAATAGCCGATCTGCTTGATCATCTCCAGATCGAACATGGTGCGCTGCCAGATGCGTTGCGCCTCGATGCGCTTGCCTTCTTTGTCGAGCTCGCCTTTCCACCACTGCAACTCATTCTCAATGCTGCGGAGCGCGTCCATGCGCGTCTCCTCGCTCATCACGTAGTGCGTCTTGGGATAAATGGGCAGACGCAGGTAGGTCTGCTTGATCTGCCCGGTGAGCGGATCGACCTGCTCCAGGTTCTCGATTTCGTCGCCCCACAGGCTCACGCGGAACGCCAGGTCCTCGTAGGTCGGAAAGATTTCGATCACGTCGCCGCGCACGCGGAAGGTCCCGCGCCGGGGCTCGCCCTCATGGCGCTCATAGAGGATCTCGACCAGCTTCGAGGTGATCTCCTCGCGCCGGATGCGCTGCCCTTTTTCGAGCATTAGCAGCATGCCGTAGTAGGCTTCCGGCGAGCCCAGGCCGTAGATGCAGCTCACGCTCGCCACGATGATGCAATCGCGGCGCTCGAACAGGCTGCGCGTGGCCGACAGGCGCAGCTTGTCGAGCTCGTCATTGATGGTCGCTTCCTTCTCGATATACACATCGCCGGAAGGAAGGTAGGCTTCCGGCTGGTAGTAATCGTAGTAGCTGACGAAGTACTCGACGGCGTTCTGCGGGAAGAAAGTCTTGAACTCCTGATAGAGCTGCGCCGCGAGCGTTTTGTTGTGCGCCAGCACCAGAGCGGGAAGGTTCATCCGCTCGATGACCTTGGCCATGGTGAAGGTCTTGCCCGAGCCGGTGACCCCAAGCAGCACCTGATGCTGCTCGCCGTCCTTCAATCCGCGCACGAGGGCGTCGATCGCCGCGGCCTGATCGCCGCGAGGTTTGTAATCGATGCCGAGCCGGAAGGCGGACATGCACTTTCAGTATAGGAGGGCGGCTGCTGGGGTCCTGTCCAGGCGTCCTACTCGAGCACCTGGACGAATTCAGCCACGATGCGGAAGCGGTCCGCTTCCGGATCGAGGTCAAAGGCCGGGTACTCCGGGTTGAGCGGCTCCAGGCGGATGCGCTCGTGCTCCCAGGTTCCATCCGGGCGTTGGATTTTCGCGCTGGTGTAGCGCTTCACCGTATGGCGCTCATTCGGTCCGCCGCGCAGATCCTCCACCAGCACCAAGCGGCCCTGGCGCGAACCGGTCACGCCGCCCCGGAAGATGCACAGGCTGCCATCGGGGATGCGCGGCTCCATGGAGCGCCCGGCGATGCGCGCCACGAACATCCCGGGCGTGAGCCGCAGCCCGGGCGGCGCCTCCTCCCAGCCTTCGGCCTCCGCTTCCTGATTCTCGAGAAATTTCCCCGCGGCCACGGCCACCGAATAGCGCGGCAGATGCGTTACGAAGGGCAGCGGCCGTGCTTCGACGCTCTGGCGGTAGTGGCGCGCCAGCGCGCGCGGAAAATCCTCGACGAGCACCTCTCGCGGCTCGGAGATGCGCACGGCGTTGGACAGGGAATCCTCGAGCTGCCCCAGCAGAAGGGCCGCGCCGAGTTCAGCGGCCTTGGCTTCGAGATCCTCCGCCAGCACGCTCAGCACTTCGGCCTCTTCTTGCGGCACGATCACCTCCCAGTCGCGCCGCAGACGCACGTGCAGACTGTTGGAAGCCGGATCATGCAGCAGCACCCCGGCCGGAATGGCGCCTGTGCCCGCAAGCTCCACACGAAGCTCGAACAGGCGCGCGGTCTGGGTGGCGGCGACGGTCATGTCTGATCGCTTATCGGCGGGCGGCGCGCGGAAACTTACGGCGGATCCAGGTAGTAAAAGGAGCGCGCCCGCACGACCACGTTGGGGATGCCCACACGCACGTTGATCTCGTGACGCGATCCCTCATAGCCGGGCACGTTCGGCACATATCGCAATACGTATTGAGTGGTGATTTCGCCCGCCAGGTTCTGAATCGCCTTGAACAGGGACTGGAGGATAACGGCCGTATATCCCCCAGTGCCGGGCTTGAATTCAAAGTTGCCCTCGTCGGAGGGACGCGACAGGAATCCCTGCACGTTGTCGTAGGTGTTTTCCAGAGGGGTTTCCACGCGCCCGCCGGTTTCCTCGGCCAGACGGCGCAGGACTTTCCCGTACGGGGAGATGTAACCGTAGGCGTCGGTCGAAATCGCGTAGATGGTCACCAGTTTGCGCTGGGCGATTTCGATCACCTGGTCCAGAGTGTGCGTGCTGGCGTTATCGTGGCCGTCGCCGATGATCACGATCACGCTGCGCGGCTCGATCGGCTCGCCCGGCACCAGCTTGCGATTCATGCATGCCTCGTAAATCGCATCGTACAGCGCTGCCCCGCCCGAGGGCGTCGCCTTGCTCAGCTTGGCCACGATCGGCTCGGGATCCGAGGTGGTGTTCACCAGTACTTCGGCCTGGTTGCTGTAACCGATCAAATAGCCGGCGTACTTGCGGTCGCCGGGAAGCAGGGCGAGCACCAGCTCCACGGCCAGATCCTGGTAATTCTTCCACCGGATCTTCATGGAATTGCTCATCTCCATCAAAATGCCCACAACAACCGGCTGGCTGCGGTCCGCGCTGAAGTACCGGATCTCTTGCTTGACGCCCTGGTCGTACACTTCAAAGTCGGTCTTGGCGAGGTCGCTGACGAAGCGCCCGGCCGAGTCGGTGACGGTGACCGGAACCACGACTTCGCGGACGTCGACGCGGATCGGAGCCGGTTCCTGCGCCGCCAGCGCGAACGGCACGGCCAGCCAGAGGGCTTTCCGGAGAAGACTTTGCGCCATAGGACACCTTGCGACGATTATACCCGGTCGCGGCCGCAAGCGGTGGCGCGCCCTGGCGGCCCAGCGCCAGCAATTACGGAAGAGCCCACACAAGGACCGCCCCCCCGGCCACGCCCGCGACATACTGCTTGCCGCCGCGGCCGGCGTAGGTCATCGGGTTGGCGTTCATGCTGGCGTCCATTTTGACCACCCATAGCTCCTTGCCGGTCTTCGCATCGAAGGCGCGGAAGCGCGAGTCGTTGGCGGGTACGAACACCAGCCCGCCCGCCGTCACGATGGGTCCCGCGCTGCCGACGCTGCCAACATTCTGCTTGCCCTCGGGCAACCGTTCATTGATGCCGAGCACAACTTCCCAGGCGATGTCGCCGGTGTTGGCGTTCACTGCGTACAGCTTGCCCCATGGCGGTTTCTGGCAGGGAAATCCGCCGGCCGTGAAGCCCGTGTAGGGTCCCGGACCAGCGATGCTGCCGCGATCATACGGTTGCGGCGAGCCGTTTCCGCTGCCGTAGTTGCCACCCTCCACTTTCTTTTCCACCCATCCGCTCAGCGCCGCGTCATGCGTGGTGACATAGACGTAGGCCGTGTTCGGATCCGCCGCCGTGCCGCCCCAATTCGGACCGCCGTTGCCGGGGAACTGCAACGCGCTCTTCGGCGGCGCACCCGCTTCGTGATACGGGAAGGGCGTGAAGGGGCCAAGATTGATATAGCCGCCCGCGCGCGTCCACAGGTCTTCGCACGCGGCCACATGCTCCGGCGTGGTGTCTTCGGCGGTGACGAAATCCTTCTCTTTGCTGAAGCTCTGCCGGGCGAGCGGCGGAGGCTTCAGCGGGAACGGCTGCGTGGGCGAATACCACTCGCCCGGAACGTCGCCCTTGGGGACGGGCCGCTCTTCGACGCCGTGGATCGGCTCACCGGTCTCGCGGTTCAGGATGAACATCAGCGCGTTCTTGCTGATGACGGCCAGCGCGGGGATCGTGCGGCCATCTTTCTGCACGTTGAACAGGCTCGGCGCGGCGGGCAGGTCCGTGTCCCACAGGTCGTGATGGACCACCTGGAAGTGCCAAACGTATTTTCCCGTGGTCGCGTTCACGGCCACCAGCGAGTTGCCGTACAGATTCGCGCCGGGCCGGTCCCCGCCCCAGTAATTGCCGGCGGGCGAGCCGAACGGCATGTAGATCAGATCGCGCTCTTCATCGACGGTAAAGTACCAGCCCCATACGTTGACGCCCGCGCGCTGCTTCCAGCCGTCGTCCAGCCACGTCTCATGGCCGGGATCGCCCGGCTGCGCGATGGACTTGAAGTTCCACAGATGCGCTCCGGTTTGGGCGCTATAAACGCGCGTATCGCCGGGAGGCCCCGCCGTGCTCTCGCCGTTGTTCACGCCAAGGAAGATGAGGTTCTTGTAGACGTACGGCGCGCCGCCCCAGTTCAGCCCGATCTCGACGGAACCCTCGTTGCCGAAGCCGGGGTCGACGGCTCCCGTATTGGCGTTCAGCGCCATCATCCGGGAGCCTGTCGTGAACAGGATGCGGGGCGGATTTGTTCCGTCACCGGGCCAGTAGCCGACCGCGCGATTGGCGACATTGCCCGGAACAGGCGTGTTCCAGATCTCGGCGCCGGTATCCGCATCGAGTGCGACGACGCGCCCGCCGGCCGGCAAATACATCACTCCGTTGACCACGATGGGCGTAACCTCGGCCGCGACTCCCGGAGCTCCGCCGCCCTTGCCTTTCCCCGCCCCTTTGCCCTTGCCGCCCTTACCATCGGCGGCTGGCGGAGGTGCGGCCGGCCGCCACGTCCAGGCCTGTTTCAGGTTCGCGACGTTGGACGTATTGATCTGCGTCAGCGGCGAGTAACGCGTGCTGGTGAGATCGCGGCTGTACATCGGCCAGTCGCCCGGCGGGACGGCCGCCGTCTTCGCCGCTGTCTGCGCCTTCGCGGCCGGAGCCTTATTTGTTCCCTGCTGAGCGGGGCCGGTTTGGACAAAAATGGCCGCGAGCGCCGCTCCGCCCGCCAGCACCATCATCCACTTGGAGCGCATTGAAAGAATCCTCCCAGGGGCCGAGTTCTCGACCAATTATACCAACCAAAGTTTACCGCCCCGGCCAGAGCCGCAGCCGCCGGAAGCGAACCAGCGCTCCGCTGTGAATCGCCAGCGCCGCCGCCACCAGTGCGGCGCCAGGGCCGGGCGCGGCGCGCTACCGCGTCGGGTTGGGTGCGTAG
>CAZTKA010000154.1:0-7250 GCA_964614015.1 uncultured Bordetella sp.
TCCGTAGGAGTTATCACGGCCGTAAAGAATGCTGAGCAGCTCGCGGCGCGGAATGGCGCTCGCTTCATCGTTGCTCCGCGTGATGGCGCCGCGCATCTGGTTCAGCGCGAGGTCGATCTTATCCTGGCGGAACTCCGGATTGGTGAGCACATCCTTAAAGACGGCCAGCACCTGATCGGCGGTTTCCTTCAATCCGGAAAACGTGACGCTGGCGCTGCTTTCGCCCATCGCGCTTTCCACCGACGCGGCGATGTCTTCCATTTCTTCATCCAATTGATCGCCGGTTTTCCCGCGGGTGCCGCCGGAACGCATCCAGGCTTTCGACGGTGGGCACGCGTTGCGCGGACGCGCACGCTGCCAGTACAAGAACCAGGATCGTCCGCGCTGTGGCCTTCGTCATCGCCCACCTCCCTGCGGAGCAAATGTCGTTGACACCGTCCGCGCGTTCTCCACCAGATACTCCCGCGCGACACGCCGCACGTCTTCGGCGGTCACTTTGTTATAGTCGTCGAGCTCGGTGAACAACCTCCGCCAATCCCCATAGGCCGCCTGGTACCTCGCCAGCGTTTCCGCCAGCCCCGAGTTATTGTCCAGAGTTTGGATGACCGCGGCGCGCAGCTTGGTCTTGATGCGGTCGAGCGTGGCCTTGTCTTGGGGCGTGTTCTTCACGCGCTCGATGATTTCATAGAGCGCCTTTTCGTTTTCCTCCAGCGTGTGCCCCAGCGACGGGACCAGGAAGAAAGCGAACAGCGACGGATACTTGCCGCCTGGGAACGTCGCAATACTCTCGGCCGCCAGCGCAATCTGCCGGCCGCGCACCAGCTCTTTATAGAGGATGCCGGTCCGTGCTCCGGTGAACACTTCGGCCAGCACATCCAGCACGGCGGCGTCCTTGGAGTATTGGTCCGGGCGCTTGTAGCCGAGCAGCATCAGCGGCTGCGCGGGTGACGCCACTTTCACGCGTTTCTCGCCGAGCGGCGCGGGCTCTTTCGTGCGCACCAGGGGAGGCGGAGGGCCAGCGGGAATGCGGCCGATATAGCGTTCGGCCAGCCGCCCGCCCAGTTGCGATACGGGTGCGCCGCGAAGGCGGTGGAAAGCAGCGCCTCGATCAACTGCCCCTGCGGGCTGGGTTCGACGCGCATGCGCCGCTCCTCGCGCACTGCGTCGCGCTCTTTGTAGAACTCGCGCAGCACCGGCCGCAGAAAGCGCTCGGACTCCAGCAGGAACCACAACTCGATGCGGTCGTGGCGATGGCGTCCTTGACCGCCGCTTCCAGCGTCTTGATCGTTTCCGGGTCCGCACGAAAGTCCCGGTTGCGCTCGGCTTCCAGACGGTCATAGGCGGCTTCGATCGCATCCAGCGCCTTTTTTTCCTGCGCCCAGTTCTTGCTTCCGATCTCCGGCGTGCCCTTGAAGGCCATGCGCTCGAACACGTGCGCCAGGCCGGTGGAGCCGCTCGGGTCGTCCACGGCGCCCGCATTGACGTAGGTGTGGAAGCAGATCACAGGAGCATCGTGCCGCTCGATGATGAGGAACGTGAGTCCGTTGGCCAGCGAGAATTGTGTGACTTTCTTCTCGAGGTCGGCCAGGGACTGCGCGCACAACAAGGCGGGAGCCAGGAGCAGGTGGAGACACCGAAACCGCATGCATTCAGGGTAACTGCTGTTCCGCCTTTGTGCGCACAACCGTCGACCCTGCCGCATGGTCCTTGACCGCCTGGTTAAAGGGATCGCCGTAGCGGCACAAGACTCTGGACGGATGCGCACCCCGCGGCCTTCGCCTCTGCCGCCGGGCTGACGATCGTCACGTACGACCGACGTCTGGCGCGGCGCAAGGGCGTCTCCATGCGCTCGCCGGATGCGGAGCCGGCCTGCGGGCTGAAAGCCTGCCCTTTGTCTTTCCGGCGGGCAGAGCCGGGCATTTGATATGATTAAAAATTCCGTCCACGGGCCAGGACGCCTGTCCCACAGCTTTCATCGTAGAGAAGGGATTACCACCACACATGAGTCAACGCAGTTTAGAAGATGTCTTGAAATCCGCCGGGAACCCGGTGACCATGCTCCGCAACTCGCAGGTCGGCGCATACGTGTATCCGGTCGTGGCGCCGGAGTTCAGCAACTGGCGCGACGAGCAACGCGCCTGGCGCAATTCCTGCGTGCTGTTCGATCAGTCGCACCACATGGTGAACCTGTTCATCGAAGGTCCGGACGCCATTAAACTAGTTTCGAACCTGGCCGTCAATACCTTCGCCAATTTCCCCGTGAACCGCGCCAAGCAGTTCGTGCCGTGCACGCCCTACGGTCACGTGATCGGCGACGGCATTCTGTTTCACCTGGAGCAGAACAGTTTGGTGTACGTGGGCCGCGCTCCCGCCGCCAACTGGATCCAGTTTCATGCGGAGACGGGCGGCTATAACGTGCAGGTCGTCAAGGACGACCGCTCTCCCTCGCGTCCGATGGGCAAGCCTGTTGTGCGCCGCGACTACCGTTTCCAAATCCAGGGTCCCAACGCCAAGGCGCTGATTGAGAAGCTGAACGGCGGGCCGTTCCCGGAGATCAAATTTTTTCACATGGGCGAAATCAAGCTCGGCGGCCGCACGGTCCGCGCGCTGCGTCACGGCATGGCCGGAGCGCCCGGCCTCGAGATCTGGGGCCCCTACGCCGAGTATGACGAGATCCGCGCGGTAATCGTGGAGGCGGGCAAGGAGTTCGGACTGGTACAGGTGGGCAGCCGCGCCTATCCTTCCAACACTCTGGAGTCCGGATGGATTCCTTCGCCGCTTCCGGGTGTTTACACAGGCGAGAAGCTGAAGGCCTACCGCGAGTGGCTGCCGGATACCAGCTATGAAGCCACCGGCTCGCTGGCCGGGAGCTTTGTATCCGACAACATTGAGGACTACTACACGACTCCGTACGAGCTGGGCTACGGCGCGTTCGTGAAGTTCGATCATGACTTCATCGGCCGCGAGGCGCTCGAGAAGATCGCCAATAAGCCGCACCGCAAGAAGGTGACGTTCGCCTGGAACGGAGAAGACGTGGCCAAGGTGTTCGCGTCACTGTTCACCGGCGGAGGCGAGTGCTACAAGTACATCGACCTGCCGTTGTCGAATTACGGCTCGTCGTCCTTCGACAAGGTCTCGCTGAAGGGCAAGATGGTGGGCGCCTCGATGTTCGCCGGCTACAGCTTCAATGAGCGGTCGATGCTGTCGCTGGGCATTGTGGATCCGGACGTCGAAATCGGCACGGAGGTCTCGCTGCTGTGGGGCGAGGAGAACGGCGGCACGAAGAAGACGACCGTCGAGCGCCACAAGCAGATCGAGATTCGTGCGATCGTGAGCAGCGTGCCCTACTCGAAGGTGGTGCGCGAGACCTACGAGGGCGAGTGGCGCAAGGCCGGGACGGTGTAGAAGAGAACTACCTCACCCGGGCTGCTTCGAATGCCAATTACGCCTCCTCCCGTATAACAGGAGCGGCGCAGCGGGCATTCGTGTCTTGACTGGCGCCGCATGCGGTTCCGAGGTGCATCCACCATTTGGTGGTTGAAAACTAACGGGACGGGCAGGTGACCCCGGCTCAGGCGAAGAGTTCGGGCAGGGGCACTTCAAACGCGCGGCGCGTCTGGCGTCACGTTCTTCAGCATTCGTAATCCACGAAGAGGTCCTGACTGCTGACGGCCTTGCGGAAACGATCCCAGGCCGCCTGGCTGATATCTCTTGGCTTGGCCTTCGGGATGGGATCGCGGCCAGGATCGGCGCGCAGGATGCGGCCTTTTGTCTTGGCCCGAAGAGCATTCTTGAGCTTCGGGGCAGGCATTTCCCAGCCCTGTTTTTCTTCCGCAAAAGTTTCATCCGTTGGAATCGCGGCCACCAGTCGGGTGCTGGTCATTGCTTCCAGCCCCTTGCGCAAGGTTGCATTTCCGCTTCCGTGATGACCTACTTTGTAGAAAACCGTGCGCGCCAAAAGATCGGCCGCAGTCACTTTCTGTCTTGCGCTGCCTGTGCCGATCGTGAACTCCAGATTCATCCACGAATTCCAGTTCCCAATTTGCGCGTCACCGACAAAAAGCAGAACATCCCCGGATTCGATCAGCTCGAAGGCGAGCACCAGGCTGGTATTATTGACGGCGTTGTCCACCTGGAGCGCAAGACCCGCAGCGGAGTGGAGCCAATCCTGATCGACGCGCCGCCAGGGTTCGTCCCGGTAAGCGCCGATCAGCGGACCCAAGTGCGAATCGTTGCTCAAATGCAAAGCGTCGGATTCCGGCCACGCCAGCGATACGTCGAACGGCCGCAGTCTTTCCGCAGCCTCCAGTTCCGCGCTGTCAAACTCGCCTTGGCCGGAGCCCAGCATGACCGCCGACATCCAGCCCATGGCCGCGCCGTGCTTCTTGGTTTCGAACCCTTCGCCTTCTGAGCCGGACATATCCTTAATACTGGCGAGGTTCATCGGTGGACCGAGCACGTAAACCCGGACGCCAGGGAGCCAGCTTCTTTCCAATACGTCCCCCGGTTTCAGAAAAGGATGGGTGTCTTTCTTCTTTCTCAGGACGAAGTCCATGGCCTGGTCCGTCCGGACAGAGAATTTCGAGGCCCCCATCATTTCGGTGGAGATGCCCTCAAAGCCAAGCACGGTGGCCGCAGCCAAACCACATTCGCGATCGATGGGCGAGGGTGCCATACTCAGCCGATCCGCGGCGAGCGCCACGGTTTTCGCCATGGTCGCGAGCATTTTCTTGTTCTCTTTCGCGATGGTCTGCTCGGGGTCCTCGGTCCAGGCGAGCCAGACTTCATCGGCTTCGAGCTTCTTGAAACTCTCTTTGGCGTGGAAGAAGCCCGAGACGTGATCCCAGTGCTCGTGCGTCGCGACCAGCGCGTTCACGCGGTTGCCGGCCGATTCCCGGATGTGCTCGGCGATTTCGGTGATCCGCTTTTTCTCGTCAGCGGTGCCTACAAATATGCCGCAGTCGATCAGGACATGGCTTTCTTGCTCGCCGGAACGGAACGTCAAAAGAAAGCAGTCGCCGAGACCCGGCCGGTACATGCGGATGCGGACGCGGGTCTTAGACATTGCGTTCCTGGTTCGAGTCCGAATCATGAATCACCGCGAAGCGATGTCCCGGGCCGGCGTACGGTGATTTGGCGAAGTAGGTCAAGCCGAGCGGATTTCCGGACTGCCGGAACGCGGCGACGGCCCGCTGCCGTGCCAGGCTCGAAATGCTCTTGCGCACGGCGTACCGCACTTTCTCTGAGTCCAGATCAATGATCAGAGTACATCCGCCTTCGAATGGAATCTCCTCGCCGTCCACCGTAACGTGCCGCCGTTGCTGGATCCAGATGATGGCGTCGTGCCGCGTCATCCCGTTGGGTTCAGAGCGGTCGGAGAAGTTCAGGGCGCGGACTTCGAAGTGCTGCCGGGCTCCGTCGCTGAGATCCACGCCAAGGGCGGTTCCTAATGCGGTGCGCCGAGCTTCACTCAAGCTTTCGATCAATTTTTCGCATTGCAGCTTGAAGAATCCCCGCTCCTGCCGGAGCAATTTGAAAATCGCCTCTCGCGGGCGCAAACGGCGCCGGGATTGGTCGGTGGGTTTTTCTCGCGGCGGCCATTTCGGGTTGCGGCGCGACTCGTCGTACAGAGGCCAGTCGACGTCTTCCTGAACATTGGATACGCGCCGGACAATCTCCCCGATTTCCGATAGATGCCGGAAGATGCCGCGGCCTGCCTGCGAGAGCCAGGCTTGCAGGCCGCCGTCGAGACTCCTCCAGCGCAGGGCGTCCTCAGACATGGTGCGTACGTCGCGAGGATAGATGCCGCGCCTTCGAAACGCCTCGATCAATGCGACGCGATAATTGAGAGGGTCGTCCGGAAACAGGTCGGCGTCGGCCGTGACCGCGGCCCGCAGGTAATCGCCGAAGGTCAAGTCGACCGGCGGACAGTAATCGACCGCGCGGATGCAGATTTTCAGCATCTGCGCCGCGGCCTTCCTGGCCTCGGAGGCGAAGCGCCGGACCAGGTCCGGATGGATCTCGCCCTCCCGCAGAATTCCGGTGCCCTCGGAAGCGATTCGCTTCAGGTCCGCGATCCTGCGCTCATAGATCGAAAGAAAGGCGTCGAAAATGGCGGCGACGAGCACCGCGCCCCGGTCGTGCTGCTCAGTCGCACTGGTGTAATCGCTTGGAGACGGCTTCAGCCGCTCCCACTTCCCGGTGCGCGGATCGATGCGGCCAATGTAACTGCGCAGGGCTCCATGAAGGCCGTAGCCGCGGCCGAACTCCTCGGCCAGCACGCCGAGCAGACTTTGGTCCCGCAAGTCGCCGCGCACTTTGGCGATGAGGGGTTCCACCACGCCGGGAAGCGAGAAATGCTGTAAGAGCGCCACGATGTCGGCGAATCCTTCGTGAAACGCCAGCATGTCCGGATTCGTGGGTTCGGTCAAGCCACGAGCCATGCCATCGAGCAGTGCATGAGAAGTTTCGTGCGCCACCACGTCGTGCGAAAGGCACGTGAAGATCATTCCGCCTGGCTCGATACTGGCGGGGTCGACCGGGCGGGCGGGGAAATAGCCGAACAGCAGCGCTTTCTTCAACGGGTTGTAGTACGCATTGCGGTCGCGAAGCGCGTGAGGGTAGATCCGCAACTGGCGTACATACGTGGCATCCTTTTTGCCGTCCATGCGGGCCGACCAGAGCGCCTTGCGCCCTAGGGCGCTTTCGAAGGTCGCGATGGTCCGCATGGCCACCGCGTACGTCATTTGCTGGTGAAACTTCGGATTACCTTCGGCCGGAGCCAGGCCGTCGGCGGCCAGCAGATGGGGGTCCTCCAGATCCACCGGCGCATAGAAGCAACCGCTGGCTGGATCGTGATCGATGACTTCTATGTACTCGCCGGAAGGACCGGGACTCAATTTTTCCCAGGGAATCGAGACCACCGAGCGGCTGACTTCCGCCTGATCCAGGGAACGGCCGGCCGCCGGGTCGAAACTGAAAACCTGCAAGCGGCGGCTGGCCGGCGCCGGCGCTGGGTACGCCTGCCGACCTCCCGCCAAGGCCGGACTGCGGCTCGGAGGCGCGGACTTGCCGGACCGCTGTTCGATCTCGCGCCGGAGCCTGCGCGACAGATATGGCGAGCCGAGAACCGCATCGCGAAATTGCTCCAATCCCTTCTTATCGAGCCCCTTCTCCGGATCTCCGGCAACGGTCTCCACTGAGCCGTCGCGGTGAATGAGCTGCGCAAGCTCCAGCTCGAACATGCTGTC
>CAZTKA010000155.1:0-7198 GCA_964614015.1 uncultured Bordetella sp.
GGGCGATCTGCTGCGCCCGCGCGGCCCACTCCCCAATCTCCCGTTCCGAGTACAGATAATCGTGCTGGCGCTGGCGCGGAGCCTGCGGATCGAACGCCCCCAGCGCGTTTTGCGGATTGCGGCCGTGCAGACGCACGTAGCCGACCGCCGAGGTCAGAATCGCCGTCGGCGGCATGGCGCGCGTGAACTCCGGCTGGTCCAGGTTGCAGAATCCTACTTTGTAGTCGAGGAAAGTTCCCAGCGCTTCCCCGGCCATCCAGCTGCTGTGGCGCATTTCCGCCACCAGCGGAAATTCGTGGAAGGCGCGCCGCAGGCCGATGAAGTGCCCTCGGTTCTCCTCGGTAAAGCGGAACGACCAGGGAAATTGCATCAGCAAGGCGCCCAACTTCCCGGCGCGCAGCAGCGGCCACAAGCCTTCCTTGAACGCTGCGACCTCCGCCGGCTCCAGGCTCCTGCGGTGTGTGAAGTTCTGGTGCAACTTCGCCGTGAAGGCGAACGCCGGATTGCGCTCCACCTTGCGGATCCACAGCCGGACGAGTTCGGGACGCAGAGGTTGATAGAAGGAACTGTTGATCTCGACAGCGTCCATGTGGCGCGCGACCAGCTCTAGCGCGTGAAACCCCGCGCCCGGAGTCTTGGGATAGACCAAACCATTCCAGTGGGGATACGACCAGCCCGCTGTTCCAACCCGAATCCAAGAAGCCATCTACTACTCCTGATATTCGTCTTATATTCGCCTAGGGTCATGATAGAGAATAAATGGCGAACAAGTCAAGCCCCATCTTTTGTTGTAACTGTAAGTTATTGATAAGTAGCATCTTGTTCGATCCAAGATGTGCGGGAACTGCGGGAGCTGCGGGTGCGAGCCTCTTTGCGGGCTCGCTTTTCTTGATACATGCGGCGATCCGCCTCGGCCAGCAGCTGCGCGGCGTCGTGGCCGTCCTGGGGGAACGTGGCTCGCCCGATGCTGGCCGAAAGAGGCTCGTCCAACAGCAGATGGACACCGGCGGCGGCGACGGCTTGGCGGAACTGATCGACGCGGTACCGGGTCTCGGGGCCGTGCAAACCGGGGATCAGCACGACGAATTCATCGCCGCCCATACGCGCAACGTAGTCGTAGTCGCGGCAGACAGACTTCAGTCCCGCGGCGACGTCCGCAAGCACGCGATTTCCTTCCAGGTGGCCGAAGCGGTCGTTGATCGTTTTCAGGCCGTCCATATCCAACACCAGCACGGTGAGAGGCGTGTTTTCGCGCCGCGAGCGGGCTATCTCGGCGTCGAGTTGCAGGAACAGGGAGCGGGCGTTCGGGAGATTGGTGATGTAGTCGGTTGTGGCGGAAGACTCCGCTTTGCTTAAACGCAGCGCGTTATCGATGGCGAGCCCGATCTTTGTGCTGATGCCGGAGAGAACGCGCAGGTGGTCCCGCGTAAAGGCGTCCCGCTCCAAGTGATAGAGAGCGAGCACGCCCACGACGCCGGTGTGTCCTTCCAGCGGTACCGCGACTGCGGAGCGCAGGGTGGAGCGCGCCTCGGGGTCGCCCAGATGAGCCGTCTCGACCGCCGGATTCCCGTTCACGATCGGCTTGGCGTTCTGCGCCACCCAGCCGGACAGTCCCTGGCCCAGCGGGATGCGAAGGCTCGAAAAGAGCCGGTAGTCCTCGCCGTTGACGTGCGCCGGAAAGAGCATATCATCCTGGCGGAGCCAGACGGCCGCCGCGTGGTGCGGGATGATGCGCCGCAGACGCACGCTGAGCACCGACAAGGTCTCATCCAGGCTGAGCGAGTTGCCCAGGTCCTGGGATATCTCAAACAGAGTCTGCACTTCCTGGCGCGCTGCCGCGATGCTCAACAGGAAATGGTCCTGCCCGTTCGCTGGGGTTGTCTCTGGCAGCCGAGTGGTTTCAAAACCGGCGGCAGGCGCTTGCCCCCGTCCGACCTTGACGTCGGTGGAGAGCCGCTTCCGTGGAGGAGCGGGAGCTTGGGCCAACTTCTCCAATTCCACATAGCGGCGGGAAAGAATCTCGACCACGCGCGGATCAAATGCTTTCCCGGCTTCCTGCTGCACAACCTTGATTGCTTCCTCAAGCGGCAGCGCGCGCCGGTATTGGCGATCGGAGGCGAGAGCGTCCAGACAGTCGACGGCCGCCAGGATGCGTGCGCCGATCGGAATCTGCTCGCCGCGGAGGCCGTTGGGATAGCCCGAGCCGTCCCATTTTTCGTGGTGCGCCCGCACAATCGGCGCCACGGGGTAAGGGAACCGGACGCGCTCCAGAATTTCGGCGCCCACCACCGGATGGATCTTCATCTTCTCGAATTCATCGGGCGTCAGGCGGCCGGGTTTGGAGATGATGTGCTCGGGGACGGCCAGCTTCCCGATGTCGTGTAACAGTGCGGCGGCCTGCAACGCCTGTTGCTCATCATCGGAAAGGCCCAATTCCGTGGCGATTTCCCGTGCGTAGACTTTGACGCGCTGCAAGTGGTCGTGCGTGGTGTGGTCTTTGGCGTCGATGGCCAGGGCCAGAGCCTCGATGGTGCGCAAGTGAAGCGCGGCCATCTCTTCGGCGTGCAGCCTGCCATCCTCCAGGCGGCGCAAGTAAAGTACATAAGTCCGGTAGACCAGATACAACACCGGGCCAGTGAGCAGAACCGTCTCCCAACCCGCCACGGCGCTGGTGAGCACTGCCAGATGCGCCACGCCGGCGCAGCTCACGTACGTGGCCAGCTGAGCCAGCCAGTGGCGCCGCCAGATCCGCACAAAGGATCGTTGTTGATCCAGAGCCTGCAGCAGCGCGTGGCCCGCGGAACTGACCACGAACAGCGCGAGTGCGGCGGCGCTGATGCGGATTGCCGGGCTGAACGCGGCCAGCCACGGAGAGGCGTAGATGCGGCTGGCTCCGACGGCAGCGATAACCGCCACCGCGGCCGGGAACACCAGCCGCTCCTGAGACGCGATGCCGCGGATCCGGGACCACAGCGTAGGACCTAGAGTCGTCAGCGCGGCTAGCAGCACCGTCTCGGGGGTCCCCAGATTCTCGATGGCGAAAAGCACAATCACCGTCGGCGCCGGGACCTCTAACCGGCCCCGGAATCCGATCCGCGCCCCGGAGACGGCCAGGGCTGCTCCCAGAAATGCGATGTACTTGATCAGATCCGCGGAATGCCAGTCAAGCAAGTTGTAGCCTGTCAGAATCGCTCCGAAAACGACGACGGCGTTACGGAACTGGAGTGCCGACAGCGACAGAGCTGTAGGTCCGGACGGAGCAATAGAGTGCCGTGCCGCCGCTGGATGCATATGCGACGTGTTGGCAAGCAGCCGGACTTCCAGTCCGCCCGCCCGCCCGGAACGGCGTCTAAGCAATTGATATTGAAAGCCCAGTTGCGTGGTTGGATCTGGCCTCGTGCGGGCGGCGTAGCGCCAAGCTGACGCTCCCCACCGCTGCTGTTGCGACAAACTGGCGCACGACTTCGGCGACAATTTTCCGCACCATAAGGTGTTCTGTGTAGGGCGTTCAGAGAACCGTTCTTGCATAGTGAGAACAGACTCGACTACGGCTGATGGAAACACAGGAAACGATCCACCAATTCTTAGGGATGACGGCCGTCATCGCGAGCGAGCCAATGTTTCGTCTCATGGAGACCGTGGAACGTGTGGCGCGCTCCCCGGCGACCGTACTCATTACAGGCGAGAGCGGAGTGGGCAAGGAGGTGATTGCCCGGGCGCTGCACGCGCGCTCCGGGCGCGTGCACCGGCCGTGGGTGGATCTGAGCTGCGCCGCTGTTCCGGAGCCGTTGTTGGAGAGCGAGCTCTTCGGCCATGAAAAGGGCGCTTTCAGCGGCGCCGATACTTCCAAGCCCGGCCTGTTTGAGCTGGCCCATCAGGGGACCATCTTCCTGGATGAAATCGGGGACCTCGACGCGCGCCTGCAAGTGAAGCTGTTGCGCGTTCTGGACGGAGCGCCGTATTACCGCCTGGGCGGCTTACGAAAAGTTTCCGTCGATGTGCGGATCGTGGCGGCGACGAACCAGGATCTGGAGGCTGCCGTAGCCGACGGCCGGTTTCGCGGCGACCTGTTCCACCGGCTGAATCAGGTGAATCTGCATGTGCCGCCGCTGCGCGAGCGCGTCGCCGAGATCGAGCCTCTGGCCCGGTTCTTCCTGCAACGCCACGATCCGCGTATGCGCTTGACGCCCGGCGCGGTCGCCTTGCTCGAATCGCACCCGTGGCCCGGCAATATCCGGGAGCTGCGGAACGCAGTGGTGCAAGCAGCCGTGCTGGCGGGGAACGCGGAACTGCGCGCAGAGGATTTTCGGCTGCGGCAGCTTCATCCCGTGCTTCCCCACAAGATCCCGATGGAGGCCGCGTCGAGGAGCTTGAAAGCGATGGAGCGGCGCCTGATTCTGGAAGCGCTCGATTCGAGCGGGGGCCATCAGCAAAAAGCGGCCGCCGCGCTCGGGATCTCGCGCCGTACCTTGAGCCGCAAGCTGAGACAGTACCGCGGCCGTGGACTGGGGGTGACGTCATGAACCTGGAGGTGAAGATCCATCATTCCGCCGGCGGATCTCCAGTACGGGAGAAACGGCGGGAGCCGCGCCGGAAGACTTCGCTCGATGCCAGGGTCCGGCCGGCCGAGGATCCCGATGGCCCCTGGCTTCAAGTCCGTTTGGTGGATGTGAGCGAGAGCGGGTTCCGCGTGTCTCACCTGCACACCGGATTCGTTTCCGGCCAGTTGCTGGAGTTCCGGCACCCTTACGCGTCGGGCCGGGCGCGCGTGGTCTGGAACCGCATGGTTGATAGCAACGTCGAAACCGGTTGCGTGGTTCTCACGCGCGCCTGACAGCAGAGCGATCCTCACGCAGCCCCTCCTTCGGCCCGAAGTCCGCCAGCCGGTACAATCAGAGTTACGATGCGGACTCCGGGAGTCCTCACGGCGGGCGTTCTCCTGCTGGTGGGGGTGGGCGTGGCTGCCGAGCAGCCCCTGCTTGAATGCGGCACCTACATTACCAACGCACAGGAGCAAACATTTCTGCATGTGCGCGGCATGATTCGCCGTGCCAAGCAACGTCTGGAGGGCCGCCTGGCGGCGCCCCTTCAAGCCGCGATCCAGCAGGACGCCGGCGAAATCGCGGTGATGGATGCCTCCGGCGGCGTGGCCGGCTCGCCGAATCCTTTCGATCTTTCGAACAAGACGGTCACGCTCCAGCCAGTTTCGGGCGGCTACGCGGTCCAGACGGGCACGGCGACGTTCGATGCGGCCGCCTCCGCGGCGGGGACGCGGCTCACGCTGGCCGACGACGATACCACGCGCATCGCGCTGCCCTTCGCGTTCCCGTTTTACGGATCGACGTATGCGGACGCCTGGGTGAACTCCAACGGGTCCGTGACGTTTACGGAGGGCGATGTGAACGGCTCCGGCTCCTTTGGACATTTTTCGGCGGGTCCTCCGGCGATCGCGGGATTGTTCGCCGACCTGGATCCTCCGGCGTCGGCCTCGGGGGTGCGCTTACTGGCGCAAGGCAGCCGCGTGGTGCTCACTTGGGCCGGCGTGCCCGTATACAACTCCTCCTCGGCCAATGACGTTCAGATTCGTTTGTACCCGGACGGCCGGATTGAACTCGCCTATGGCACAGCCAGCATTTCATCGGGCGTGGTCGGGATTACGCCGGGCCATCATCAGCCGGTCAGCCTGGTGAACTTTGCGAGTTCTCCCTCGGGCGTGTTCTCGAGCGGCGTGGCGGAAAGCTTCCGGTCGTCGGCGTCGGTGGATTTGATCGCCGCCGCCAACCGCTTCTATGCGACGCACGACGATGCCTACGACTACCTGGTGATTTATAACGCCATGGGGATTCCGGCGGCTTCCGGAGTGGTTGCCTACGAAATTACGACGCGTTCCAGCGGTGAAGGATATGGCGACACTCCGGTGGATACCGGGCGAGAGTATGGCTCGCCCCGGCGCTTGCAGGCCGTCCTCAACATGGGGCCGTTATCGCAGTACCCCGTAAACCCGAACGGGATCGTTTCCAGCCGCTCGACTGCTGGAGACACGCCCGTCACGATCCTGGCGCACGAGGCGGGCCACCTGTTTCTCTCTTTGCTGAGCGTGCCGTCGCCCACAGGCGCCTATCCTCCGCCGATGCTCACCTCCGACTTGGCGCATTGGGCGTTCACGTTCAACTCGGATGCCTCCGTGATGGGCGGAAACCGGATCAGCGACAGCGGTGAGGCGACCAACCCGCGTTTTCATACTACCGGCACGGTGCAGCACTACTCGGCCGTGGACCAGTATCTGATGGGGCTGCGGCCGCCGGATCAGGTGTCGCCTACGTTCGCGGTGCTGAACAGCGGCATCAGCAATTCCCGCTTCCCGCAGACGGGCGTGGACTTCAACGGGCAGCGGCTGGACATCGCCGTGGACGATCTCATCGCGGCGGGGGGACGGCGAACGCCGGACGCAACCGTGGCGCAACGGCACTTTCGATTCGCTTTCATCGTCGTCGTGCCGGAGGGTGCGGATGCGTCCACGATCAGCGGCGCGGTATCGCAGGTGGACGGTTATCGGATTGCATTCGAGTCGTTTTACGCCAACAGCACGGATCTACGAGCCTTTGCGACCACCACGTTGCGCCGGGATGCGCTGCTGTCGCTGGCTCCAGCGGCGGGTATCGTGGCGGGGAGCAGCGTGACGGCCTCGATTGAATTACCAGCCGAAGCGGCGGCGACGGTGACCTTTGCACTACAGACGCCCAACGCGGTGGCGTTCACACCGGCCTCGGTGACGATTCCGGCCGGCCAACGCCGCGCCACATTTCCCGTCTACGGGAACCGGCTGGGCGTCGAAGAATTCGCCGCCGTGCCGGAGGACCCCGCCTATCACACGGCTCGCGCGCGGATCCAGGTGAGTCTGGCGTCTAATTTACACCTTCAGATTGTCAGCGGGAATCTGCAACTGGCCGGCAGCGGTCCTCTGCCCGATCCGGTTGTCGTGCGGGTCACCGATGAAAACAAGCTCCCCTATCCTGGGTTGGACGTCACGGCGCTTCCTTCGGCGGGCGGAAGCGTCACCGGTTCTCTCGTCACCAACGAGGCCGGTGAAGTGAGTCTGGTGTGGACACCTTCGTCTGAGGCCACCAACACGCTGTCGATTGCGCTGGTGAGCGCCCCGACTGTTTCCGTCGAAGTCAGAGCGATTCGTCCCCCGGCC
>CAZTKA010000156.1:0-7092 GCA_964614015.1 uncultured Bordetella sp.
TCACAGGCGACGGGCACTACAAGGTATTGGGGTCGGTGCGGCTGGACTCCTTGCCGAAGAAGGCGCTGTAGAATTTGGCCGCGGTATCCAGGTTTGAGACCCACTGGGTGATGTGGTCGAGGCCGACGGCCTGGACGATGGCGTCCTCCTGGCTGATGCGCCCGCCAGGGATGATGGATCCGGCCAGGCCCCCGGGGACGCCGAGCAGCTGCAAGCGCATGCCGTCTGGGTCTGTGGGCATGGCCAGGGCTCCGGTCCCCATCGCGATGCCCTGCGCTTGGAGGGCGGCCCGGACGTTGGCGGGCTGGTAGCCGATCACGAGCGCGCAGATGTGGTCGATCTTGGGCTCCTTCATGTCAGCGTTCGTTCCAAAGGCCAGGTAGGCTGTGCCCATGCGGCAATAGAAGCGGTTGGGGATTTCACGCTCCCTGAAGAGTTGCGGGTCGAAGATCTGGCCGTAGAAGCGGGCGGAGGCCTCCGGATTGGGGACGGTGACGCCGATGTGTTCGAGGCCGGTTGTGTTCAGAGGCAGCGCGGGCCCGCTTGGTTGGCCGCCCGGAGGCGGACCTCCGGGTCCTTTGCCGCCTCCAGGTCCTTTATCCTTGCCCTTGGCCGCATCCTGCCCGAAGGCGGTTGCAGCCGCCGCGCCCGCGGCGAGCACCAGTACCTCGCGCCGGTTCATATTCATGATCCGATCTCCCTAGATTTCCACCAGGCCGGTGCTGTCGCCGTGGGAAGTGGCGGGTATGCCCAATTTGTTCAGCATGGCCAGCAACAGGTTGGAAGCAGGAGTGTGCGGCGCGGTCTTGATATGGCGGCCGCCCTGCACCTTCCCGGAGGCTCCGCCGGCCAGGATCAGCGGCAGCGGATCGTGATCGTGCTGGTTTCCGTTGCTCATGCTGCTGCCATAGAGCACCAGCGAGTGATCCAGCAGGGTTCCGTCGCCGTCGGGCGTGGATCTCAGCTTTTCAAGGAAATACGCCAGCAGGTCCACGTGGTAACGGTTGATAAGGGCGAACTTATCCATGTTAGCGCGGCTATTGGAATGATGGGAGGCGACATGGAAGCCATCGCGGACGCCGCTGTTGGGGTAGACCGCTCCGCTGGTGTCGCGCGCGTACATCATGGTGGCGACGCGGGTGATTTCGGCGCGGAAGGCGAGCACCTGAAGGTCGAACAGGATCTTGAAGTGTTCGTCGAAGGTTTCCGGGATGCCGACGGGCGAGGCGGGAATTTCAAAATCGGTCTTGGTCTGCTGTTCGGCCTTCTGGACGCGGCGTTCGATCTCGCGCACGTTTTCGAGGTAATCGCTCAAGGTGGCGCGGTCGGCAGCGGGGAGTTCTTTTTGCAGCGACGCGACCGAGCCCATGACGGAATCAAGGATGCTGCGGGCTTCGGTGCGGCGTTCCTGCCGCTGCGCGGTATTGCTGCCGTCGCCGAACAGGCGCTTGAAGAGCACCTGCGGGTTGTTCTCCATGGGCATGGGCTGCGTGGGCGTGCGCCAGGAGATGGTGTTGGCATACGCGCAGGCGTAGCCGGCCCCGCAACTGAGGGCGACCTCCTCGATGGACATCTCGATGGACGGCAGAGGCGTGTCCTGGCCGAGGTTCTGGGCAACGATCTGGTCGATGGTGGTTCCGACCTCCACTTTTTCGCGGAGCGGGTGCGCGCCACTGAGGAAGACGGCGGCCGAGCGGGTGTGATCCGCGCCGGCATCGGAGTTCACGCCAGCCGCGGCGGCGTGGCCGGTGTTGGAGATCACGTTGACGCGGTCGCGGTACTTTTCCAGGGGCGCGAGAATTTCGGTGAATTCGAAGCCTTTGCCTTCGGCCGAGGGGGTCCACTTGTCCATGGTGGCGCCGTGGGGAACGTAGATGCAGCTCAGGCGGCTCTTGGGGGAGGCCGCGGTGCGGGACAGCGGGGTTTGGGCCGGGACCATCGATTCGAGCAGGGGCAGGGCTACGGTGAGGCCTGCGCCCCGCAAGAAGGTACGCCGGTCGAGATGCCGTTTCGTAATGAACATGGAAGTATTTCTCCTAATTTTCCGCCTTCCGGCGCATCTGAAATGGATCGCTGCCGACGACTTCGAGAATCAAGGCAGAGAACTTGTAATCATCCTTGGCCGCCTGGCGCGCAATGGAGCGGACGGCGGGCATATCCTGCGGCCGCATAGCCCGGCCCAGGCCGTAGGTCAGGAGCTTTTCAGAAAAAGTCCGCGCCACCGAATCGAAGCGGCTGAGCAGGGCGGCGCGGAGGCTGCCCGGTCCGTTCAGCGGGGTGCCGTCCACCAGTTGGGCGGAGGCGTCGATGGGAGTCTTGCCGTCCATGGTGCGCCAGCGGCCGATGAGGTCGAAGTTTTCAAGTGTGAAGCCGATCGGATCCATGATCTTGTGGCAGGAGGCGCAGGCGGGATGGGCGCGGTGCAGCTCCATTTTTTCGCGGATGCTGCCGGGCTCCTTGCCGGCCCGGTCCTGTTCTTCGAGCGCGGGGACGTTGGGCGGAGGCAGAGGAGCGGGCACACCGAGCACGTTTTCAAGGACCCACTTGCCGCGTGCCACCGGCGAAGTGCGGTTGGTGACGGAGGTAACCAGCAGCAGGCTGGCTTTGCCCAGCAAACCGCGGCGGGGATCGTCCTTGCCGAGCATGACACGGCGGAAGCGGTCGCCGCGGACGCCCGGGATGCCGTAGTGGCGGGCGAGGCGTTCATCGACGAAGGTGTAATCGGCGTCCAGCAGATCGCGGATGCTGCGGTCCTCGCGAATGATGCTTTCAAAGAACATCTCCATTTCGCGGGCCATGGCGCGGCGCAGGCCGTCGTCGAAACCGCGGGCCTCCGGAGTGGCGGCCTTGAGCTCGCGCAGCATCAGCCACTGGCCGGCGAAGTTGGTGACCAGGGCTTTGGACTTGGGGTCGCGCAGCAGGCGCAGGGTCTGCTGGCGCAACACGTCGGGTTCGTGCAACTTGCCGGCGGCGGCGGTGTCGAGCAGTTCGTCGTCGGGCGCGCTGGACCACAGAAAGAAGGAGAGGCGCGAAGCCAGTTCCAGATCATCAATGCGGTAGGCCTCGCCGGGCTTGACCGCGGCGGGTTCACGTTCGAAGCGGTAGACGAACTGAGGGTCGGCGAGCACGCGGGCCAGGGCGCGCTGGATGCCGGAGTCGAATGTGCCGGCGGCGCGGGCGCCGGAATAAAACTGCATCAGCGTGGCGATTTCGGCCTCGCTAGGCGGATGCCGGTAGGCGCGGCGGGCGAGACTGGCCAGAATCTGGCGGGCGCAGGGAGTTTCCTGGGCGGACGATTCTGGGTAGCATACGAAGATGCGCTGGCGGCTGGGGGAGTTCCCGGGGCCGGTAGGGTTGAGGGGGCCGATAATGACGATGTTGCCGACGCTGGGGCTACCGCCTTGGATTTTCCAGAGCTCGTTGATGCCAGGAGAGGATCCGGGAAGAACGGCGGCGGCGACGGTATGAGGGCCCGCCGGGATCTTCATTTTAATCTCGCTGCCGCCACGGCCGCCGATTTCGAAGACTTTGACGCGCTCGCCGTCCAGCATCAGTTCAACGTATTCGGCGCTATCGCGGGGGGGCGCGCCGATTCCGCCGCCGCTGCCGCGCCCGCCCACCCGGATCGTGTATTCGGCGTCCAGGGGGAAGGTGTGGCGGACCTGCATGCCGCCCACGGTGCCCAGGGGCAGTCCGTCAATGTGCGCGGACTGAGGGCCGCCGGGCGCGCGGTAGGTGGTGGTGACGGCTCCGATGCCAGGGTCGCCCACGGCTAGGCGGCTGATGTTGGCCGCGGCGGTGACGTAGCCTTCCAGGAGCGCCGGGGAGATGCGAAGGGAATCGGCGATGTTGTCGAAGCCTTCGGCGGAATCGTCCGCAGGCAGCGTGGTAGTGACGTCGATTTCCAGGGCGAGCAGATCGCGGATCACGTTGGCGTACTCGGTGCGGTTGAGGCGGTGGAGGGCGACGAAGCCCGGATCCAGATGAGCCGCCGCCTCGCGGTCCAGCGCGGCTTCGATGCGCTCGGCGAAGCTATCGAGCTGGGCGCGGGCCGGGCGCGGCGAGCCGGCCGGCGGCATCATGCCGGCGCGCACTTTGCGAACCACCTTCTCCCAGACATCCACATGCCCGACGGGATTGGTGTGATCCAGTTTTTCCAACACCAGATTTCCGGATTTCAAATTCTCGCTGTGGCAGCCGATGCAATATTGGTCGAGCATGGCCCGGTCCGCGGCGGCCGGCACCTGAGTTTGCCCGCGGAACGCGACAGCGGTTGCGATTAACAGGCTGACGCCGAGAAGAATCTGTCTCATTTGTCTCCTAACAGTTTCTGGATCAGCGCCATGGAACTGGGTTTGGCGACGGGCGCGTTGGTGGCCAAGAAGACGCCTTCGGCCCAGACGTAGGGCGTGCGGCCCTCTTTGTCCTTGACGTCGAGTTTGGCGCCGCGGCTGAACAGATACTCAATGACGTGATCGCTGCCGCGGTTGGCGGCGCCATGCACGGCCGTTAAGCCCATGGAGTTGGCGTGGTTGACGTCGGCGCCGAGTTCGACGCACAGCTTGACGGCATCGAGGATCGCCTGGTCGGATTCGGTGTAGGTCTGGGCGACTACCCAGTTGATCCCGGCGGCGGCCAGAAGAGGTGTGGTGCCCTCCTCGGTGGCGATGTTCGGATCCGCGCCGTTTTCCAGCAGCAGCCTCATCACCGTGGTGTCACCGGACAGGGCGGCGCGCAGGAAAGGGGTCTGGCCGATGAAGTTGACCCAGGAGAGATCTCCCAGGCGCATGAGGTGGCGGCGGGTGGGAGGCACGTCGGTGGTGCGGGCGTTGACGTTGGCGCCGCGGGCGATCAGATCGCGGATGAGTTCCAGGGCGGCGGCGCGGTCGATGCGGTTGTTGTGTTCGTCGCCGCCGGGGCCCACCTCGAGGTTGCGCAGTTCCACGGCGAGCCAAAGTGGGGTGCGGCCGTAGTCATCCCTGGAGTTGGGATTCGCGCCCAGGGCCAGCAGGTAGCGCGCCAGGGCGATGTTCTCATTGGCGATCGCCATCTGGAGAGGCGTGATGGAATTGGCTTCGGCCAGTTCAATATCGGCACCCTTGGCGACCAGCATCTGGACGATATCGATCCGGCCATCGCGGGCGGCGTAGAGCAGCGGCGTGAAGCCGCCCTGGGTGGGAGGCTGCGAGCCGCTTTCCGGAAGTCCGCCGCGGATGATGCCGACGCCGTGCGATCCGCCGCCAGCTCCGGCGGGACGGCGGGCGGGTTTCTGGCCGACCTTGGTGCGGGCGTTGACGCCGGCCCCGTGGTCCAGGAGCATTTTTACAATGGCGGTTTGATTTTCGCGGATGGCGACCATCAGCGCGGTGGAATCCCAGGTCTGGAAGGTGGCGTTGACCTTTGCGCCGTGCTTGAGCAACGCAGCGGCGACATCCGGCGCGCCGGCGCGGATGGAGAGCGAGAGCAGTGTTTCACCGCTTTGATCGAGAGCGTTGGGATCGGCACCGGCGGCGAGGAGTTGTTCGGCGATCGCGGCATTGGCAAGCGAGCAGGCGACGTAAAGCGGAGTCACCCCGTAGCGGTCCGCGGCGCGCACATTGGCTCTGGCGCGAAGCAGCAGATCAACCAATTCCGGATTCTCGGCGCGGACGGCCCAGTGCAGAGGCGTGGTACCGTCGACGTGAGTTGCGTTGACGTCGGCCTTGGTTTGCAGCAGCGCGCGCACGGCGGCGAGGTCCTCGGCCATGGCGGCTTCAATCAGACTCGCGGGCGCGGCGAAGGCGGCCGACACTGTAAATAGTAGGCCTGAAACAGCGAATCGCAGGATTGCGTTAGCCAGCATACATGTATACCAGGAAAGTATCGCCCTCTTGCGCACAGGTGTCAAGGAGCGGTCAAAGCCAAGAGTAAGCATGGATAGACGATTTACGCGGCTAAATGTATTCCTGTATACTAGCCCACGAGGAAGACCCAGTCCATCATGAGACAAACCATTTTGAGAGCGTTTATATTTGTAACTTTCGCGGCGCTGGCGGCGGCGCAGACGAAATTGCAGTTGACAGTCCACACGGGCCGGGGGCAGGTCGGTTACGACGTGAACTCGACGATGATTTCGGGCGAGAAAGACATGATCGTGATCGATCCGCAGTTCTCGCTGAGCGAGGCGCACAAGCTCGCTGCGAAGATTCTGGAGTCGAAGAAGACTCTGACCACCATTTATATCACGCATCCGCATCCGGACCATATGTTCGGGCTGGCGGTGCTGCACCAGGCGTTTCCGGAAGCCAAGATTCTGGCGCTGCCGCAGACGGTGGCGGGTTCGAAGACCGGCTGGCCGGCGCGCCAGCGGTTCTGGCAGCCCACCTACGGCAACAATATTCCCGGCCCCGATCCAGTGGCGATGGAGGAACTGACCACGGGGTACCTGACGCTGGAGAGCGAGCAGTTTCCAGTGACGGGTCCGGTGGCGGGCAGCGACGGCGCCGGAAACAGCTATGTCTGGGTGCCTTCGCTGAAGGCTGTGATCACGGGTGACATCGTGTTCGACCACGTGTACTTCGGTGTGACGCGGGACAAGGCGCGGGAGGACTGGCAGAAGACGATCGAGCAGATTCTGGCGCTGGGTCCGGAGATTGTGATTCCGGGACATGAGGGGCCGGGCGCGACGCGCGACAAGAAGTCGATTGAGTTCATGAAGAAGTACATGGCGGACTGGGATGCGAACTTCAAGAAGTCAAAGGACGCGGCGGAGATGCGTACGGCCGTGTTGAAGCAGTATCCGAAGCTGGGTATGGAGTTCACGCTGAACGACCGCATTGCGACCTATTTCCCGCCGCCGGGCAAGGGCAAGGACGGCAAGGGCAAATAAACGTTGCAAGATGACCTCGGGCGTGACTGGACTGGGCACACGTCTCCGGCCTGCGCGCCCGCGGCGGCCTCGAAATCGACCTCGTCTGGCGCGCGCCAGTTCGCGGAGCTTGTCAGCTTGCCAGCCCTCCTCGTCGGCCTGCAAGCGCCAAGCCAGCTTCCGGAACAGGAACTGCCGGTGCGAACTCGCCGGCTCCTTGCCGAAGAGCTTGCGGTGCTCTTCGC
>CAZTKA010000157.1:0-7039 GCA_964614015.1 uncultured Bordetella sp.
GGCCCAGGCGAAGGATATCTCCCTCGCCTCCGGCCCCAGTTCGGCGGGGGCCACGCCGCTGCCGAGGATCCGGCCGCGGAAGTCGTGGATCGCCCAGCGCACGTCGCCCCGCCACGGCTCCGGGGCCGAAGCCAAATCCATGCTGGACGTGATGGGCGCTCCGGTGCGGAGCAACCTCAAGCGGTTACCGAGCTCCGTGTTCCGGGCGCTGGTCTACCTGATCTTCGGCATCCTCCTGATCGGGATACTGCGATTCGTAATCGGCGCGTTCGCCCGCCTGTTCACCAACACGACGGTGGGACCGCAGCGTCCTCCTGCCGGTCCGCCGCGCGCGCCCGCGCCGCAGACGCTCATCAAGGATCCGGTATGCGGCACGTTCGTCGCGTCTTCGACTGAATTCCGCAAGATCAAAGACGGCGAGACACACTATTTCTGTTCGGCGGCGTGCCGGGACAAATACTGAGCGCACCGCGCTGAAGTTTCCCGATCGAGCTTGCGCCCTGCTGCGTTTTACACGAGCATGACTGGGGAGCCAGTCGTTACGGCGTGTGGCGGGGGCTCAGGAGCGCCCGGGCATCAAAGGCGAACGCGCGGGCTTCGGATCCCGTCACCTCGCGCAGCAGCGCCAACGAATCGGTGAAATAGGCACGCTGCAGCCAGCGCGGCCCGCTGAAGGCATCGCGGCCGTGCAACATGCGGTCATCCTTGAACAGCAGCGCGGTACCCGGACCCACGATTATACGCGCGGGCTCCAGGCCGTCCAGCAATTCGCGGAATCGATTCAACGCAGAGGCAGCTTCCGGCCTCAGCGGCTCGATGCTGGAACTGGCCGCGGAAACGCGCGCCAAGCCGCGATCGTCGCGCCACAAAATCGGACACGGCGCTGAATGCACCGGAGTGCCCGCAAACGAGTAACTGGCCGGGCAGGCGTGGCGGAACAAGGGCCGCGCCAGAATGGCGGCGAGTTCCGCGGGCGCGGCTTCTAGCATCTGGTCGGCGGTGACTACGGTGGTCGCGGTGTTTTGGTTCAACAGCCCGTACAGCATGATGCCCTGCTGCCGGAACCAGGTTGGCAGGAAGGCGTTGTCGCTGTGATAGCCGAAGCGCACCCGCCCGGCATTGGATTGTGAATTCTCCATGCCGGCGATGGGCGTGATCTGGTGCACCGGGCAGCCGCCCTTTTCATTGAGGAACGAAAGCACCTCGCCCCACTGGCAAATGATGCCGACGATGGCCGCTTCGGAGACGGCTTGCTTACCCTCCGGCCGCATTCCGTCCGTCGGAACAGGGGGAAGTTCAGGGTCCACGGGCAAGTTTTCTAGCACCAGAGCCGGGGGACCGGCCGGCGCGAAAAATTCGCCCAAAGCCTGCCGCGTCGTCAGCGGCAGAAATTCGCGGGCCAGCCGCACGGAAGCGTCGCGGAACTCCACCCACTGGCCCAGATCACGATAATCCGGGAAGCGGAGCAGTGCCGCGCGGCGCGTCCACTCCTGACGGTTCCAGTCGGGCAGACGGAGCGTCCGGGGCGGCGCCGTGTGTTGCGAGATGCCCTGCGCACTACGCGCTTCAGGGGACGGTACAACGTGAACGGAGGCCATGGCGAACCCGGGTCAGTCCCGGGGTGCTTTCTATTCTACCCAAACCGCATGCATTTGGGTGTCCTATTTTTTCGATGACGCTGGTAGAGTGGGAGATACACTTTTATGAAACTTTGCCGCTTTGGACAAGGCTCCCTGGGAGTGGTGGAGGGAACCGCGGTCAAGGACGTCACGGCCGCCCTGGAAGTCCTGCCAGCCTATCGCTATCCCCTTCCGGAATATGATGTTCTGATTGCGAACCTGGAATGCGTGCTGGAGCGCGTGCGGGCGCTCGCGCCCGGCGCGCCGGCCATCCCGCTCGACCAGGTGAAACTGCTCAGCCCGGTCGCGAATCCCGGCAAAATCATCTGCGCCCCGGTGAACTATCAAAAGCACCTGAGCGAGGTGCGCGGAGACGCGCAACTGCACCACGGCAACGTCGCGCATACAACCACCATCCAGCAGGCCGGCCTGTTTCTGAAAGCGGCCAGTTCGCTGGTAGGACCCGGCGAAGGCATCGCGTTGCGCCACACGAATCGACGCAACGATCACGAAGTGGAACTGGCCGTAATCATCGGCAAGCGGGCCAGCCGCGTCTCCGCCGCAGATGCAATGGAGTGCGTCGCCGGATACGCGATCGGACTCGATATCACCATTCGTGGCTCCGAGGATCGCAGCTTCCGAAAATCGCCGGACAGCTATGCGGTGCTGGGACCGTGGTTGGTGACGCCGGACGAGATCCCGGATCCGGGCTCGCTGAATCTTTCCATCACCGTCAATGGCGAAACGCGCCAGGATTCGAACACGCGATACATGATTCTGGGCGTGCCCCAGTTGATCGAAATGGCGTCGTCCTTTTACACGCTTTATCCAGGCGATATCATCATCACGGGGACACCGGAAGGCGTCAGCCCCATCGTGCCCGGCGACACGATCGTCGCCACGGTGGAACGGATCGGCAGCATGCAGGTAAAGGTGGGCGAGTTCACATGAGCACCGCGTTCTACATTAAACCGGAAACCACGGCCGAGCGCCGCGAATTTTACGAGCGTCTGGACCAAAAGAATACGGCTCCGCTATGGGAAGCTCTGGCGCGGCTGGTGACGCCCGAGCCTCGTCCGGCGGCGGTTCCGGCATTATGGCGCTACCGCGAACTCCGGCCGCTGTTGATGGAGGCCGGCCGTCTGATCACGGCCAAGGAAGCCGAGCGAAGAGTGCTGGTGCTCGAAAATCCAGGATTGCGCGGAATGTCGCAGGTGACCGGCAGCCTGTACGCCGGATTGCAATTGGTGCTTCCGGGCGAGATCACGTCCACGCACCGGCATGTAGCCTGTGCCCTGCGCTTCATCGTCGAAGGGACGGGCGCTTACACTGCCGTCGAGGGCGAGCGCACAACCATGCATCCGGGCGATTTCATCCTGACGCCCTCCTGGAGCTGGCACGATCACGGCAACCCGAGTTCGGAACCGGTGGTCTGGCTGGACGGTCTGGACGTGCCCATCGTGAATCTGTTCGACACGAGTTTCGCCGGTCACTATCCCGGCCAGACGCAGCCGCTCACGGCCTCCGAAGGCGACGCGCACGCGAAGTACGGCTCGAATCTGCTGCCGTATGAGTTCAAGCCAGCGAGCTTGAACGCGCCGGTGTTCAGTTATCCGTATGCACGGAGCCGCGAGGCGCTGAATCGCATCTCGCGACAGGGCGCGCCGCATGCCTGCCACGGCTTCAAGATGCAGTACGCGAATCCAACCACCGGCGGGTACCCGATGCCGACCATCGCGGCGTTTCTGCAATTGCTGCCCGCGGGATTCCGTGGAACGCCCTATCGCAGCACGGATGCAACCGTGTACTGCGTGGCCGAAGGCAGCGGGCGCAGCCGCATCGGCGAAGAGACCTTCGAATGGACCCGCAGCGACGTCTTCGTCGTGCCCTCGTGGGCGCCCGTGTCGCACGAGTGCGATGGCGAAGCGCTACTGTTCAGTTTTTCCGACCGGCCCGCGCAGAAAGCGCTGGGGATCTGGCGGGAATCGGCGGGCTGAAGATGTTCGATATCGCCGCGGTCCGCGCGCGCTTTCCGGGCCGCCGTGTGGACTGGTTCGAGCGCACGGAATCGACGATGATCGAAGCGCGCGCGGCGCTCGAGCCCGGGCGGATCATCGTCGCCGGAGAGCAGACGGCGGGCATCGGCCGGCACGGGCGCGCGTGGCATTCGCCGCCGGGCGAAGGACTGTACGCTTCGATAGTGCTCCCGGCGCGGCCCGCCCCGCTGGTGATGCTCGCGCTGGGCCTGGCTGTGCGCGAAGCCATCGATCGCGCCGCCGGGCGCGAGGCCGACCTGCGCTGGCCCAACGACGTGTTGCTCCGCGGGCGCAAGTGCGCGGGGATTCTGGCGCATGTCGAAAGCGACGCGGTGATCGCCGGCATCGGCATCAACGTCGCGCAAACCGAATTTCCCGAGGATCTGGAAACGCCCGCGACCTCGCTGTTGCTCGAAGGCGTCCTGGTTCGCCGCGAGGATCTTCTGACCGCACTGGTGGACGCCGTCGACCGCGCGTGCTTGCTCGCCGCCGATCAGGTGCTGGCACGTTTTACGCGCGCATCGACTTATGTTCATGGCAGGCGGGTGCGTGTCGAAGGGCGTGAGGGCGTCACCTGTGGACTTGACCCCTCGGGTTTTTTGCGCCTCCGGGAGGATGACGGAACTCAGACAACGATTCTCGCCGGGGGAGTGCGGCCGGCGTAGTGTGTGGCTACCGCCCCACCAACGCCTGTACCGCTTCCAACTCCTTGCCCGCCTCGGCCAGCCGCCCCTGCGAAACGAGAGTGCGGTAGCGCTCCATGTGGCTGCGGATGGCCGCGATGCGGGGATCCATGCCGGGCGCGGATGGAGCGAGCGCCTCCGGGGCATCGGAAATCGCGGCCGGGGGAGCGGCCGCGGGCAGGCTGGTCTGCAAGCGTCTTAATCCGGCTAGTGCCTCCGGATACGTGTCGGCATAAACGAGATCGTTCCCCGCGGCGACCACGACTTTCTCCAACTGCGGCATGCGGGCTTGCGACGCCTGAATGTAAATAGGCGCCACGAACAGGAATGTATTCGAAACCGGCAGCACCTGGATCTGCCCGCGCAGCACCTGTGAACCCTGCTGGTTCCACAGCGTCAGATCCTTGGAGATCACTTCATCCTGATTGATCATGGCCTCGATCTGCAGTGGGCCCGGCAGGATCTCCTGTTTGGGAAGCTGTAGGAACACGACCTCGCCCAGGTGCTCGCCGTCGCAGCGGGCGGCCATGAGGCCAATCAGGTTCTGCTTGCTGCGCGGAGTAAAGGGAACCGTCAGCAGCAGTTCGGGCCGGGTTTCGCCGGGAAGCGTCGCCATCAAATACGTCGGTTCGACGTCCTGCGGATTGCCGCCCTGGCCGCCGCTGAACGTCGCCAGATCCCAGTAGTCGGCCCGGTTGTAGAAGCTCTCCGGGTTGCGCATGTGGTAGGCGCGATAAATCTCAGCCTGCGAGCGGAACAGAAATTCCGGGTAACGCGCGTGCGCGCGCAAATCGGCGGGCATCTCGGCAGCCGGCGTAAACAGCGCGGGGAATAAGCGGGAATAGGCCTGAATCAGCGCGTCTTCCGGATCGAAGACATAGAGGCGCACATCGCCGTGGTAGGCGTCGATGGTGGCTTTAACCGAGTTGCGGATATAGTTGAACCGCTCCGCGCCCACCCGCAGCCCGCGCGAAAACGGATGCCGGTCGCTGGTGGTGTAGCCATCCACGATCCACATCAGCCGGCCGTCTTCGGTGATCACAAGGTATGGGTCGGAATCCCACATCAGGAACGGAGCGACCTCCGCCAGGCGCGCGCGCACGCTGCGCTTGATCATCATCCGGCTCTCGCCGGTCAAGGCATCGGAAAGCACGATGTTCCAGTCGCCCAGCGTCCACGCCGCCGCGGCGCGCAACCACATCGAGCGGATCGGAAAACCGCCGTGGCCGTCGTAGGTGAAGTTCACGTCTTCCGAGCCCGACGGATAGTTGAACTCGGGCTGGGTGGTGCGGACGAACACCGGCTCATGCGATTCCTCGCCGTAGTAGACTTCCGGGCGCGTCAACTTCAGGCTGGCCGTGCGAACCTCGACCGGCGCATTGCGGATGATCAGCTCGGGCAGGCCCGCCGGGGTGATCCGGTTGGCCTCGGCGAGCACCAGACCGTAGCCGTGCGTGTAGATCGTGTGAGAAATGACCCACCGGCTGCGCGCGGCGCCCAGTTGGTTGAGATCCAGTTCGCGCGGAGCGAGTAAGACCTGCCGCAACTGGCCGTCGATGCGGTACCGATCGATGTCCGTGTCGGCGTAGGAGTATGGCCGCAAAGGCTGGCTCTGGCTCAAGGTGTCGTGAAACGCCTGCCATTCCCACAGGCGAACGTTGTCGAGCAGCGCGGTGTTGGCCGCGAAGTCAATAGGGGCTTCCTTACGGGCCTGAAATTCGACTTCGCGGGTGCGCCGGTTCAGGCCGTAGGCGTCGCGCGTGGCTTCGATGTGGCGTTCGATGTACGGCCGCTCGAGCGCCAGCTCGTTCGGCCGCACATAAAAGGAGCTGACCAGGGGCGGTAGCGCGACATCGACGACGAGAATCGCCGCGCACGCCACCGCCCACTTCCGCAGCCCGGCGAGAATGAGCGCGGCCGCGAGCGCCGCCGCCGCGGCCTTCGCATACTGCAGCGGCAGTGCGATGTTCTGTTGGACATAGTCCATGCCGACCATCAGCTCGCCGTGATCGCTGTAGAGCATGGAGTAACGGCCCAGCCAGTAGCGCACCGCCAGGCCCACCAAGAACAGGGCCACGAGCACGCGGAAGAATCCGGTTTCGAGACGCCCGAGCCGTTGAATGTCATACCAATCGAGCTGCCCGCGCGCGAATAGTTCGGGGAAGCGAAGGCGCAACTGCCAGGCCCGCGCGGTGACGTAGTAGACGGCCGCGCCCGCCGCCGCGCACACCGCGAGAAACACGGCGAGTTGGGAATAGAATGGCAGCGTCAGGAAATAAAAATCCAGGCCGCGCCCGAACACGGGATCCTGCCAAGTGGACGAGATGCCGCTTCCGCCCAGGTAGCGGGCAAGCGTCCACCCGTCGACGGCGGATGCCGCCAGGATCAGCGCCAACCCCAAGGCGCCGAGTGTGGCGAGCCTGGCGTAGGCCGGGTGATGGCGTAAACCCGTGCCTGCGTACTTCATGCCGCGCGCGTGCGCCACCCACAGGACCAGCGCCAGGAACAGCCATTGCCCGAACCCCGGCAGCCAGCGGTAGGACAGCATGCGGAGCCAGGTATCCGCTTGGCCTATTTCGGTCCACCAATAATAATCGAGGATCAGCCCGCCGATTGCGCGGCTGAAGATGAGGAGAACGACGATCGCGGCTATCAGGAAGAGGAGCCTGGGGCGCACGCTTTAAGAGTATCAGCAGCGGAC
>CAZTKA010000158.1:0-6981 GCA_964614015.1 uncultured Bordetella sp.
TTCGGCCGCGTTCGGGCCGTTCGGCGCCAGCTCCAGATACTTCTGGAATGCTTCCGCCGTGCCCGGAGGAGCCTTCATCTTATCGCCTTCGACTGTGGCGGCCTGCACCAGCACAAGACCCAAGCGGTAATATGCGTCCGGGTTCCTGGGATCGAGTTCGATCGCCTTCCTGAACGCCGCTTCCGCCGGGGCGGACTGATTGGTGTCGAAATACACCGTGCCGAGGTTGCGGTAATATTTCGCGGCTCCGGGCGGATCGAGTTCGATCGCCTTGGCCAGCTCGGCCTGCGCGATATCCATCCGCTGGGAGCGCGCCGCCACCGTCGCGTAGTTGTTATGCAGGCTCGCATCGCCCGGCTTCAGCGCGACGGCCTTGGCATAGGCATCGGCCGCGCGGCCGTAATCGGCGATGGCGGCGGCTCCGCGCTGGCCCTCGGCGCGCATGGTGTAGGTGTCGGCCAGATTGGCCCAGACGGCTTCCTGCGTGGGATCAAGTTCGGAGGCCTTGATAAAATTCTCGATCGCCAGGTTCCAGTTCTTGGCCTCACGCGCCTGCATCGCGGCGCTAAACGTTTCCTGGAGGACCTTGTCCTTGGCCATCGCCTCTTCGTACTCTTTCTTCTTTTTCTCAAACTCGGCGAGTTCCTCGGCGGTCGGCTTGCGCGGTTCGGCAACGGGCGGCGCGGCTGCCTCTTGTTGCTTCTGCAACTCGCGCATGTCAATGTTCAGCGGGATAGGATTGGCGGGATTCGTGCGAATGTTTGGCTGGCTGACGATCACTTTCCCATCCACGGTCACCGTGATCGTGTAGACGCCCTGCGGCAGGGTGGCGTAGTTGAATTTGCCGTCCCGGTTGGTCTTGATGGAGTAGTTGGCCCGGATGTCGGTGCGCTCGAACTTAATCTCGGCGCCCTGGACGGGCTTGCCGTCGGCGCCGATAATCGTGCCCTCCACGCGGGTCGTTACCTGGCCGAAGGATCCAACGCCAAACAGAGCGATGAGGGCAAACAGGATCAATGTCTTCAGGAGCGTGCTGGGAATCATGCGTTCTCCTCCAGGGAAATGAATTCCTAACTTTCTAGCATACTATAGGAGATCCGCGCGGGAAACAAGTTTCAGGACGCCGGCAAGCACTGCTCTCACGCAGCCGCGAAAACACCGCCCGCAGCCGCTTCCCTCATACGCCAAAGGAGATCACGGTTTTTGGCACACTGGTACGCATGCAGTACGCACGCCTCGGAAACACCGGATTAGTCGTCTCGCGCCTTGCCTTCGGCGCGATGACCTTTGGCACCGGGCAGGGCCCCCTCGCGATCGTCTCGAAGGTCTCCGCTTTTGAACTCGCCGATCAAATGATCGGCAAGACGCTCGACGCCGGCGTCAACCACTTCAACACCGCCGACGTCTACACGCAGGGCCAAAGCGAGGAAATGCTCGGCAAGGCGCTCGGAGCCAGGCGCAAGGACGTCGTGATCTCCACCAAGGCCGGGTTCCGCAGCGGGCCCGCGATCATCCACCAGGGCCTTTCGCGCCAGCATATCCTGGCCTCGTGTGAAGGCAGCTTGAAACGCCTGGGAACCGACTATATCGATATTTACTTGGTGCATCGCGTCGACCTGAACACGCCCGTCGAGGAGACCGTCGAAGCGCTCGACACGCTTGTGAAGCAGGGTAAGGTCCGCTATGTGGGATTTTCCAACTGGCCGGCGTGGATGGCGGCGAAGGCGGCCGGCATTCAGGAAAAGAACGGATTCGCGCGCTTCCGGGCGGCTGAGCTGTATTACTCCCTCGTGGGCCGCGATTTCGAGCACGAGCTCGCGCCCTTCGTGGAGGATGCGGGCATCGGCGTGCTCGTGTGGAGCCCGCTGGCGGGCGGCTTTCTCAGCGGCAAGTACACGCGCGAGAATCCGCAGGGCGACGGCGGCCGTCTCACCGGCCTGGAAATCCTTCCCTACGACAAGGACCGAGGGTACGACATCGTCGATTTGCTGCGCGCCATCGCCAGGGAGCACAACGCCTCGCCCGCGCAAGTCGCCATCGCCTGGCTGCTGACGAAAAAATCCGTCAGCTCCGTCCTCATCGGCGCCAACACGATGACGCAGCTCGAAGACAACCTCGGGGCCGGGGACGTGCGGCTCACCGCGGAGGAGATCGCGAAGCTGGACAAAATCAGCGCTCCCGGCATGATCTACCCCAACTGGTTCACCGCGCGCGTACAGGATGCCGTGGTGAGGCCCGCTTTGCGAGGCACATAATTCCCGGCGTCTATCGAAGCAAGTCGCCTCTGACCGAGGTCGAGCCGCAGGCTCCGGTCGTGCGCTGCTTTGCGGCGCATTACCTGGACTGCCGTTGGCACCGACATTTGTTCCGCGGCAGGGCGCGGATTGCTCCGGATCTGAGGCGCGCCGCCAGCGGCCTCCAGGAGCGGTTCCCGAAAATTTCCCTGGAGCTGTAGTTCGCGCACACCGACGCGCAGGGGCAGGCCGTCTTCGAACGGGTCTGAGGTGCTAAAATGCGCTCGATGAAACGCCGCCGCTTCGTGCAAGCCATGGTCGCCGCGCCCGCCGCGGCTCCGGCGCTGGTAGCGCAACAGCAGCAGGAACCGCCACTGCCGGAGCTCAAATTCGCCGTCGCCGACGCCGCCGCGGAAACCGTGCGGCGCTTCTTCGACGCGCGGCAGTTCGCCACGCTCCGCCGCCTCAGCCAGATGCTCGAGCCCGCCGTGGGACACGGCCCCGGCGCGGTCGAATGCGGCACGCCCGAATTTCTCGATTTTCTTCTCAGCGCCTCCCCGCGCCAACGCCAGCAGTTGTATCTCAGCGGTCTCGACGCACTCGAATACGAATCGCGGGCGCGTTTCGGCAGATCCTTCGCCGACACCTCGGATGCCGAAGCCGCGGAACTGCTCGCGCCCCTGCGCCGCCCCTGGACCTACGTTGGTCCCGATGCGCTCATCGCGTTCCTGCGTGAAGCCAAAGAAGACGTGCGCAACGCCACGCGCAACTCCGAAACCTGGGCCAAAGCGGGCCTGCCCGGCGGAGGCGGCCAGTACTGGCTGCCCGTTGAGTAACGCATGCCCGCCGAAACTCACGATGTCCTCATCATCGGTTCGGGAGCTTCCGGTGGCATGGCGGCTTACGTGCTGGCGCCCAAGGGCATCAAGTGCCTGATGCTGGATGCCGGCCCGCCCGTCGACTTCGTCAACAACAACGTCAACAAGCGCGGCTATGAGATGCCCTATCGCGGCATGGGCAAGCCCGGCCATCTCGCGCACGTCTTCCAGGCCAACGAATATAACGCGCATCAGTGGGTCGACGAGCGCCAGGTCCCTTACACCCACGATCCCAGCGAGCCTTTCAATTGGGTCCGCGTTCGCTATATCGGCGGCAAGAGCCTCTTCTGGAGCCGCATGAGCTTCCGCCTCAGTGACTACGAATTCAAAGCGAAAGACCATGATGGTTTCGGCGACAACTGGCCCATCCGACACGCCGATCTGGCGCCTTATTACTCGCAAGTCGAACGGATTTTCCGGGTGCGTGGCCGCAAGGAAGGCTTGCCGCAACTGCCCGACGCCGATTTCCACGTCATCGACGACGCGCCGGAAAGCCCGGCGAACCAGCGCTTCATGGCCGAGGCAGCCAAGCGCGGCATCGTCTGCACGAAGATGCGGAGCTCGCTCGGACAGGGCCCACTGGCGAGCTCCGCCAATCTTCTGCTCCCCGACGCGCTCAGATCCGGCAACCTCACCATCGTGCCCAACGCCGTCGTGCGCAACCTCACCGTCGACCGCGACACCGGTCTGGTCAACGGAGCGGATTTCGTCGACCGCCGCTCCAAGCGCGAGATGCACGCCAGGGCCCGGGTCGTCGTCCTCGGAGCCTCCTGCCTGGAGTCGACGCGCATTCTGCTCAACAGCGGCATCGCGAATTCCAGCGGGGTGCTGGGCCACTACCTGCACGATCAGTTCTACATCACGCAAGCGGTGCAGGCGATCATTCCCGAAGTGCGCGATGGCCGCGCCCCCCGCGGCTACGCCGGCGGAGTTGGGTATATGCCGCGCTTCCGCAACCTCAGAAACCCGCGCGAGAGGAATTTCATTCGTGGATATGCGTTCGATTTCTCGACCGGCGGCACGCCCCCCGCGCGCTTTTTGCCCTACTACGGTCCCGAGCTCGACAAGGCCCTTGAGCAGCACCGCGGCGCGGCCTTCTCCTGCACGTGCATGGGCGAAGTGTTGCCGCGTTTCGAAAATCAGGTGCGCATCAACAAAGATGTGACGGACGCCTTCGGGATCCCCGTGTTGCACGTCCAGGCGCGCTATTCCGACAACGAATTCAATATGGCCAAGGACGCCATCGAAACGATGTCCGAGCTGTGCCGCGCCTGCGGCTGGGAAGTGCTCCAAAGCCACGAGCAGATGTTCCCGCCCGGCTACAGCATCCACGAGCTCGGCACCTGCCGCATGGGCGACGACCCCAAGACCAGCGTGCTCAACAAATGGAACCAGAGCCACGACATCAAAAATCTGTTCGTGGTGGACGGCTCCAGCTTCGTCACCGGCGGCAGCCAGAACCCCACCATGACCATCGTGTCGCTTTCCATGCGCGCCTCGGAATACCTCGCCGAGCTCATGCGCCGGGGAGATGTGTGAACCCTCCCGGAAACATCCACCGGTGATGGTACGATCGGAGGTCGTGGCCTTCCAGGGAACGTTTTCTCTCTCGCCGGAGCAGCGCTCGGCATTCCACGCAACGCTGGATGATTGGAAGTCGCAAGAAAAAGTCCGCCGCCTGTGGGCCCGCGACGCCAGTTTGTGGACTTCTTCCGGCGAGGCGCAGTGGCTCGGCTGGCTGGATATCGTTACCGCGCAGTTGCGCGACGCGGGCCGCTTCAGCCAGGTCGCCGCGGAAGTCCGGAATCGCGGTTTCAGCCACATCCTGCTTCTCGGCATGGGCGGCTCCAGTCTGTGCCCGGAAGTGCTGTCGCTTTCCTTCGGCCGCATCAGCGGATTCCCGGCGTTGCACGTGCTCGATTCCACCGACCCGGCGCAAGTGCTGGCCGTGGAAAGGCGTGTGGATCTCGCCCGCACGCTGTTCATTGTTTCGAGCAAGTCGGGCTCTACGCTGGAACCGAACATCTTCAAACGATATTTCTTCGAGCGCGCGGGCCGCGACGGCAGCCGTTTTTTCGCCATCACCGATCCGGGCTCGAAGATGGAGGAGATCGCGCGGCGCGATCGCTTCGCCCGCATATTTCACGGCGTGCCGAGCATCGGCGGCCGCTATTCCGCCTTGTCCGACTTCGGCATGATTCCTGCGGCGGCCATGGGCCTCGATGTCGTGAAGCTGCTGGAGGGCGCGAACGCCATGGCCCGCGCATGCTCGCCCGGGCAGCCGGTCGAGCAGAACCCGGGCGTGACGCTGGGGGCCCTGCTCGGAACGCTCGGCCGGGCGGGCCGTGACAAGCTCACGTTGTTTTGCTCGCCCGGCATTCACGATCTCGGCGCATGGCTCGAACAGTTGATCGCGGAGTCTACCGGCAAAAACGGCGTGGCCTTGATTCCCGTGGACCGCGAACCGCTGGCGCCGCCTTCACACTACGGTTCGGATCGCGTCTTCGCATACCTGCGGCTTGACGGCGCGCCCAATGCCGCGCAGGATCGCGCGATCGCGGCTATGGACGCCGCGGGACATCCGGTGATCCGCATTCCCGTAGCGGGACTCTATCAGCTCGGGGCCGAATTCTTCCGCTGGGAGATCGCCACCGCCGTCGCGGGATCGGTGCTCGGGATCAATCCCTTTGACCAGCCGGATGTCGAAGCAAGCAAAATCGCCACGCGCAAACTCACCGCCGTGTTCGAGGAAACAGGCGCGCTGCCTTCCGAACAACCCGCGCTGGTGACGGACGGCATCGCGGTTTATGGCGCGGGCAAGCCAGCCTCCCTTTCGGCCGCGCTCGCAGAACATTTTAGGGACATGCCGCCTTCGCCGTACGTCGCGTTGCTCGCCTATATCGAAATGAATCCCGAGCACGAGCAAATTCTCCAGGCCATGCGCGAGCGTATTCGCGACGCGACCCGTGCCGCCACGTGCCTGGGATTCGGCCCGCGATTTCTCCATTCGACCGGACAGGCCTATAAGGGCGGACCCGCCAACGGCGTGTTTCTGCAAATCACCGCGGATGACGCGCGGGACCTTGCGGTGCCCGGACAAAGGTACACCTTCGGCGTCGTGAAATCCGCACAGGCGCAAGGCGATCTGGAAGTCCTGCGGGAGCGGGGCCGGCGCTGTCTGCGTGTGCACCTCGGCAAGGATGTCGCCGGCGGCCTCAGGCAACTGGCTGCGGCGGTGAGCTCCGCGCTACAATGAAGGTCCTACTTTATCTTCTACCGGGCCGGTAGCTCAGCTGGTAGAGCATCGCACTTTTAATGCGGTGGCCGCGGGTTCGAGTCCCGCCCGGCTCACCAAACCGCCTTATTCCATCAATGAAATTGATACTTTGAACGCCTCTTTGCGCGCGTGCTCCCCATGGTATACTCAAAAGTTCGGTGTTCCCACCTGAAAACCGCAGTTAAACATCCCTGGAGGATTTTCGATTGGCTGAAAAAATTCGACACATTTTCACGTCGGAATCGGTGAGCGAAGGCCACCCCGACAAGATGGCGGACCAGGTTTCGGACGCCGTTCTCGACGCCGTCCTGGCCGTGGATCCCACGGGCCGCGTGGCCTGCGAAACGCTCGTCACCACGGGCCTCTGCATCGTGTCCGGCGAAATCACCACAACGGCGGTGCTGGACATCCCCAAGATCGCCCGCAGCGTGATCGCCGACATCGGCTTCACCGACGCGCGCATGGGATATGACGCCAAGACGTGCGGCATCGTGAACCTGATCCAGACCCAGTCGCCCGATATCGCGATGGGCGTGGACACGGGCGGGGCGGGCGACCAGGGCCTGATGTTCGGCTACGCCTGCGACGAGAC
>CAZTKA010000159.1:0-6914 GCA_964614015.1 uncultured Bordetella sp.
TCGCCAGCGGCGGGAAGTATGTGTTCAGCAACCGGTAAACGCCCCGCTACTGCTGCCTCGGTTTGTCGATACCGAAATCCCAGGCCTGCACGTTGATGGCGCCTTCGGTGTATTCGATCACCGCGTATTCCCCAGGCTTCAGCGGCTGCTCGGGCCAGATTCTATAAACATCCGCGCCGAGCTGCTTCTTAAATGCCGGAACGATTTTCGGCTCCTCGAAGATCTCCGACTCCTTGGGCATGATCGTCACGTTTTCCACCAGTCGGCTGTCCTTTTTCGGCTCCAGCTCCACGATGGCCAGCCGCTCGGTCGCCGCCAGGCGGAAGAAAAACTCCGGCGAGGGGTTGGTCAGCCGGAATTTCGCCGTCTTGCCCTCGATTTCAACGGTCGACTTGCCGGGCACGATCGGCGCGGGCGCAAGGACCTGCAACAGTTTGCGCGTGCCGCTTTCGTTGACCACCACCTTGGCGGCTTCCAGCGGCACGAGCTTGTCGCCGTCGATGTAATACACGCCCGGATTCTGCGGGATGCTCGCCGCCAGTTTCCGGTCGGCGCGGATCGCGGCGTCCTCGGCTTCCTCGATCTTGATCCTCTCCGCGAGTTCCTGGGCTTTCTGATTCGCCTCGGTCTCGGTCTTCTTCAGATCCACGAGTTCGAGCGGAATCTCTTCCCACTCTCCGCGATCGGCGCTGAGGAAGCGAACACGATCCTCGAGGACCTTGTACTCGGTCACCAGTTGGTAATCGCCGTCCGTTAGATAAAGGCGCAGAGTCGCCGCCCAAGCCATTGGGCTGGCCAGCAGCGTCAGAATTGCCAGTCGGCGAAGCATATTTCCCTGCCCCTATTATGGAACCATGCGGGCAGGATTGCACACCTCCATCGCCGGCTCGCTGGAGGGAGCTGCGTTGGAGGCCGCCGCACTCGGCGCGAACACGTTTCAGATCTTTTCCTCCAGCCCGCGCCAGTGGAAAGCCTCGACGCACAGCGCCGCGGCTATCCGCCTGCTACAGCGCGTCCGCGAGAAGCACGATCTTTACCCGCTGGTGATCCATGCTAACTATCTGATCAATCTCGCTTCAGCCGACGCGGTGGTCCGCAAAAAGTCGATCCAGGCTTTTCGAGGAGAACTGGAGCGTGCGCACGCCATCGGCGCCGAGTACCTGGTGGCCCATCCGGGAAATTACAAAGGCCACAGCGTCGAGCAGGGGATTTTCCATTTCCTTGAAGGCGTCGCCGAGGCCGCGCGAGGGTTCACCAGCGGACAGGTGATGCTGCTGATCGAAAACACCGCCGGTGCGGGAGCCCAGCTCGGCAGGCGCTTCCAGGAGCTGCACGCCATGCGCGAGTTCGCGCCGAAGATGACCGATCTGCCGGTCGGGTTCTGTCTGGACACGTGCCATCTGTTCGCCGCGGGTTTCGATGTAAGCAGTGCTAAGGGGTTGCAGGCAACTCTGGCGGAAGCCGACCGGCTGCTCGGCCTCGAAAATGTCCGTGTGATTCACACCAATGATTCCAAGGGCGCGCTTGGCTCGCGTCTTGACCGGCATCAACATATTGGCAAAGGTGAAATTGGGCTCGAGGGCTTTGCGCGCATCCTGAATCATCCGAAATTGCGGAATAAACCGTTCATTCTGGAAACCCCTGTAGAGAATCCGGGAGACGACCGAACGAATTTGCAGACGCTGAAGCAACTACGGAAGAAGAAATAAGTCGTATGTCGCCGGCGCGCGAGATTGCATTCCGTGTGTTACAGCGCGTGGCCGAAGGCGGTTACGCCACCGATCTGTTACGTCGCGAAGCGGGAGACCCACGCGACCTCGCGCTCGCCGAAACCATCGTGCTCGGATGCCTGCGTTATCAAGGCCAGCTTGACTACCTGATCTCCGAGTTTTCCGGACGTTCCGGCGTCAAGCTCGATCCCGAAGTGCGCATCGCCTTGCGCATGGGCGTCTTTCAGTTGCGCTTTCTGGATCGCATTCCGCCGCACGCGGCCGTCAATGACAGCGTGGAGCTGGTGAAACGCGCGCGCAAGCGCTCTGCCGCTGGTTACGTCAACGCCGTGCTCCGGCGCGTTCACACCAGCTACGTCAAATGGCCGGATCTGGCCACGGAGTTGAGCATGCCGCGCTGGCTTCTGGAACGCTGGCAGGCGCATTACGGGATGGCGGCGGCGGAGACAATGGCGCGCGCCGCGCTCGAACAGCCAGAAACCGTCTTCAATCCCGACACGGGACGCATCCAGGACGTGGGCGCCCAGAGGATTGTTCCGCTGCTGGCGATTGAGCCGGGCATGGAGACGCTGGACCTGTGCGCCGCGCCGGGAAATAAGACCGCGCAAATGCTCGCACTGGGCGCGCGCGTGACCGCCTGCGACCGGTATTTCAAGCGCCTGGAGGCTGTGCCGCGCGAGGCGCGGCGCGTGCTGATCGACGGCGCGCGGCCGCTGCCTTTCGCTCCGCGCTTCGACCGGATTCTGCTCGACGCGCCGTGCTCGGGCACAGGCACCTTGCGGCGCAATCCGGAGATCAAGTGGCGCTTGCGGCCGGAGGATTTGGAGCGTTTTTCGCATTTGCAGCGCCAGTTGCTGGCCCATGCGCTGGCTTGCCTGAAGACGGGCGGCCGGCTGGTCTATTCGACGTGCTCGCTCGAGAAGGAAGAGAACGAAGACGTCGTGGCGTCGTTCGCCAGCGCGTTCCACGTGGCGGAGACGTACCTGCGCCGGCCGGGAATCGACGCGGGAGACGGTTTCTTCGCCGCAGTGATTACGGCATGATCACCTCTTCGTCAGTTCATCATACAGCGACCCATAGAACGCCGCGTTGAAGTTCCACCCCAGGTCGTCCGTCTTGACCTGCGAGGCGAGCGTGTCGGGCGTTGCGCCGGACTTGATGGCATCCTGCGCCCGCGTGACGACGGCCGCGAACTTATCGCGGTACGCCTGGACCTCGGCGCGCGTCTTCGGCTCGCCGCGGCCGGGAATCGCCATTTCGAAATCCAGTTTCAACACTTCATCCAGCATCGGCGCCCAGCCCGCCGCACTGCCGCCGTTTGCGAAGTCGACGATGGGCGCTCCATCCGTAATCTGATCGCTCACCATCACGACCCTTTCCGCCGGGAAGTACACCATCGTGTCGCCGCCCGAATGGCCGCGCCCGAAGGCGTGCAGGTCCACCTGCGCGCCGCCAAATTTCAGCGAGTAATCCCGGGCGAAAGTGACCTGCGGACGTCCCGGAATGTCTTTCGTGCGCGGATCGCTCGCCATGAACTGCTTGAGCGCCTCGGATGCGATCACCTGCGCGCCCGCATCGATGAACTTCTGATTCGTGCCCACGTGGTCGGGATGATGCTGCGTGTTGAGCACGTATTTCACAGGCAGATTCGAGACCGAGCGGATCTCCTCCATCACGCGGTTGAAATTTTCGTCGCCGGGATTCTTCGTGTCGACGACGATGAGGCCCTCCGGCGTTACGCGCACCAGCGTGTTCGCGCCTCCGCCCGTGATCATATAGAGATTCGGTTTCAATTGCCGGATCTTTTCGACCGTCTGGCCGGCCTTGGGCGCTCCACCCTTGCCCTTGCCGCCGCCCGGCGCCTGCGCCGAAACCACGGCGGCGGTCAAGCCCACCGCCGCCACCAACGCTGCAGCGAAACATTTCGAGTATGCCATGGATCTCCCCCGGTCCAATATAAAGCGTGCCAGCTAAGATTGTCCCACGATGCGGCGGCGCCATGCGGGGCATGTGCCTGGATTCGCGGCCGGTGATGAGCCCGATCCACAAATAGCGTATCCTGGCACTTTGTCCGGACAACGCCCCAACGCGCGCGCGATGGTTCGCGGCTTTGCGATCCTGGCAGCCGTCTACGCGGCGGTCGTGTACCTGGTCCCCTGGCCCGCGGCCGTGAAACCGGGTGGCGCGCAGTTGACGGGGTTGTTTCTCGCCACTATCGTGGGTTCTATCCTCGAGCCGATCCCCGCCGGAGCGATTGTTCTGCTGGCTGTTGCCTTCGCGCCCCTTGTGGGCGGCCTCACCATGGCCGAAGCGCTCGGCGGCTACGCGAATCCATCGGTCTGGCTGGTGCTGGTGGCGTTCCTCATTTCGCGCGCGCTGATTCAGACCGGGCTGGCGCGGCGCATCGCGCTGTTGTTCGTGCGGCGGTTCGGCGGAACTTCGGTCGGCGTTGCGTATTCGCTCGCCGCCTCGGACATGGTGCTGGCTTCCATGATCCCTTCGAACGGCGCGCGCAGCGCCGGCATCGTGCTGCCCATTGTGCGCGCCATCTCGGAGCTGTACGGCTCGCACCCCATCGGTTTTCCGGGTGCGCCCAGTGCGGACCGGCTGGGCTCCTTCCTCATGACCGGAGTCTATCAGGCGGTGTGCATTACCTCGGGCATGTTCATCACCGGCCAGGTGAGCAATTTTCTGGCGCGCGACATGGCGCACGAAATGGGATTCGAGATCAGCTTCGCCTCCTGGATTCAGGCCTCGATCGTGCCGGGACTGCTGAGCCTGCTGGCGGTGCCGCTGGTGGCTCTATGGATCATGCGCCCCGGCATCCGCAGGACACCCGAGGCGCGCGCGTTCGCCGCAAGCGAGCTCGCCAAACTCGGCCCCATCAAGCGCGCCGAAAAGATCGTCATCGCAGTGTTCGCCGCCGTGGGTTTTTTTTGGGTGACCTCGCGCGAAAGCTGGGGTGTCGATATCACGGTCACAGCCTTGCTGGGCTGCATGACGCTGCTGGTCACCGGAGTGCTTACCTGGGACGACATCCGCGGCGAAAGCAACGGATGGGCGATTTTCATCTGGTACGGAGGCTTGTTCCGTCTGGCGCAGGGCTTGAACGACGCCGGTGTGACCAAAGCCTTCGCCGAAAGCGTGGCGGGAACGCTGGGAGGTTGGGGATGGCCCACGCTGCTCGCCATCACCATCGTCGTGTATTTCTACGCGCACTACGCCTTCGCCAGTATCACCGCGCACATGGTGTCGATGTTCCCTCCGTTCGCGGCGGTGCTGGTGGCCCAGGGAGCTCCGCTGGGGCTGGCCGTGTGGACCTTCGCGTTTCTCGCGAATATCTCGGCCTGCCTGACGCACTACGGCACGACGCCCGCCCCGGTATATTTCGCGCAGAATTACGTGACGCTCAAGCGCTGGTGGCAGGTGGGGCTGGTGGCGAGCGTGGTGCATCTCGCCATCTGGACCACGGCCGGGTTTGGGTGGTGGAAGCTGCTCGGGATCTGGTGAGCGCCTGCCCGCTGAGCCTAGAATTTCACCTTCGGGGCCTCTTTCGCTGCGGCCTCCGCGGTGAAATACGCGTCCTCCCGCTGGAAGCCGAACAGCAACGCGGCGATGTTTTTCGGGAACAGCTCAATGTCGGTGTTGTAGCGCTGAACGGCCTCGTTGTAACGGCGGCGCGAAACGGCGATGCGGTTCTCGGTGCCCGCCAATTCGTCTTGCAGGCGCAGGAAGTTCTGATCGGACTTGAGCTGCGGATAGTTTTCGACCATCACGAACAGGCGGCCGAGAGCGCCTTCGAGCTGCTGGTTGGCGGCGATGCGCTCGGCCGGCGAACGGGCCCCCATCATGGCCGCGCGCGCGTTGGTGACGGAATCGATCACTGACGTTTCCTGCGCGGCGAAGCCCTTCACGGTCTCCACCAGGTTGGGAATCAGGTCCAGGCGGCGCTGCAAATCCACGTCCACCTGGTTAAACGCAGCCTTTACGGCCTCGCGCTCGGTCACCAGCTCGTTGCGCGAGCTCATAAGACTGCCGCCGGCCAGCAGCCCGATCAGAACGATCACGCCCAGGAAAATCAAGAGGCCTTTCATTTGATATGTTTCTCCTTCCGATCGGCGAACGCGATCAGCTTACCAATACAGACGAGATATTCCGCGAAAAGTTCGCTCACATCGCCCGGATTGGCTCCAGGCTTCTCCTCGCGGACATCGAGCAAAATCTCAAAGGGTCTCATACTACTATCCAGAGTTTTGGCGAGCATTGCCACGACGTCGCGGCGTCCCGGGGGCGGGTCCATTCCGGAGAGAATCAGCACGTGGCGCCCCAGCATGCAGAACGTGGACACGGATTCGAGGCACAGCGCCAGCAGCTTCTGGGAGTCGGACAGGACCAGCCCGCCCTGCCGGCGCAGACGCAGCAGGCTGACCCGCAGCTCGTGTTCCACCTGCGTGCGGTAGTGCGTGTCGTGCACTTCGAGATCGGCAATGGGGTCCGTGCCGAACAGCACGCGGCGCCGGCGCTGCATGTCGCGGAACTCGATGGGGAACGTATCGGCAGAGCCGGCGACTTCCTCCTCGCTCATCAGCAGCAGCGGCGGATGGCCCTGCTCGGTCCACCAGCGCAGCGCGGGTTCCGCATCGGCCAACTCGCGCGGGGTGACCTCCTTGACGACGGCGAGAACATTGAAGTCGGAGAAGCGGTCGGCCTCGGCGGCCGCCGCCGAGCCGTAGAGGATCACCGATACCAAGCGGCCGCTCAGCGCGTAGTCGAGTTTCTGGACCAGTTGTTCGAGAATGTCCGTCATGTCACCAGCCGCCGGAGGCTCCACCGCCGCCGGACCGACCTCCGCCGAAGCCTCCGAAACCGCCTCCGCCGAATCCGCCGCTGCCACCGAAGCCTCCATGACTCCAGCCGCCGCGGCCGCGTCCCATCATGCTACCGAGCAGCATGCCCGCCAGCAAATCGCCTGCGCCCCCACCGCCGCGGCGTCCCCGGCCGAGCAGAGAGAGGACGATGAACAGAATCACCAGAGCGATGAGGATGTTGGCTTCCTTAAAGCGGCTTAGAATCGGGATACCTCGTCGCTGGGTTGCTACCCTGGTCGCGCTGCTTGGATTGCTGGGCGCTCTCGTCATATGACTTCTCCCCTCAAGCTGGGCTAGGATCTTGTGAAATCAGGAC
>CAZTKA010000160.1:0-6914 GCA_964614015.1 uncultured Bordetella sp.
GCAGCAGGCGCCGCTCGTTTTCGAGCGCGGCGTCTTCTCCTTGGCGCGGAGCCACGGTCTCGATTTCCGTGCGCTGATGCTGCCACAAATCGGCCAGGCGCAGCTTTTCCTGCGCCGTGCGGTCGAGCTCTTCCAGCTCGGCGGCCACGCGCCGCCACGCGGCGAAGAGGTCCGCCACGCGGCTGGCGAGTTCCTGCGCGCCAGCGAAGTTGTCGAGCATTTCGCGCTGCAAGCGCGGCGAGAACAGGCGCTGCTGGTCATGCTGGCCGTGAATATCGGCCAAATGCGGGGCCAGATCGCGCAGCAGGGCCGCGGTCGCCGGACGGTTGCACACGAAGGCGCGCGACTTGCCGCCCGCCTGGATCTCGCGCTCGATCAGGATCTCGCCGTCCTCGGTCTCGATGCCTGCGGCGTCGAGCAGCGCGGCCAGTTCCGGCGAGGAGGGAACCTCGAAGATCCCGGAGATGCGCGTCCGCTCCGCCCCGGTGCGGATCATTTCACCCGAGGCGCGCCCGCCGAGCAGCAACCCCAACGCATCCACCACCAGCGATTTGCCGCTGCCGGTTTCTCCGGTCAGCAGGTTCAGCCCGGAATGAAAGCGCACCCGGACGGCCTCCAGCACGGCGTAGCCTTCCACCGCAAGTTCGACGAGCATTCGAACTGATTATACGAGAGCAGCAGATGCGGCCGGCCAACAGAACATTTTTCTGCTTGTGTGTTTTATGTGTCTGTCGTCTACAATGAATGGGAAGGGACCGGGAAGAAAGGGACGTATACGGTTGATACCGGCACACTGGCACGGCATTCAATTACAGGCAGAGATCTGGCAGTTGGTGAGCGGCTCGGGGTTATTCCCCATGATCGTGATGGCGATCCTGCTCGGATTTTCGCTGCTGTCGTTCACCATCATCTTCTCCAAGTGGGGCGTGTTTCGCCGCGCCCGGGCGGCCAACGCCCAGTTCCTGCGATCGTTCCGTAAGACGCCGCGCATCGAAACCATGGCCGCGGCGATCGAGCAGCATCGCGCCGCGCCGATAGTCACCGTCTTCGATTTCGGATATGCCGAACTTTACCGCCAGATAACCGAACGTAAGCGCATCGCGAACCTCGTGGCCCTGGAGCGCTCCCTGCAACTGGGCGTGAGCGAAGAGATCGGCCGCATGGAGCGGAACATGAACTGGCTCGCCACCACTGCGGCGGTGTGCCCGTTCATCGGCCTGCTCGGCACGGTGTGGGGCATCATGGACGCGTTCACCGCCTTGGGCACCACCGGCGCGGCCAGCATCAGCGCCGTGGGTCCGGGTATCGCCGAAGCGCTGCTGGCCACCGCGCTCGGCCTCTTCGCCGCGATTCCCGCCGCGGTCAGCTACAACTACTTTGGCAATATCATAAAAGAGACGGGCCAGAGCATGGAGGATTTCGCGCTGGAGTTCCTCAACGCGGCCGAGAGGAATTATGGAGAAGGCGGGTAGCGACGCATGGCGTTTTTGGGAATCGGCGCAAACGGCAACGGGCGGGGACGCGGCCGCTTCCGCGGCGCGGCGCTGTCGGAAATGAATGTCGTCCCGCTGGTGGACGTCGTGCTCGTGCTGCTGATTATTTTCATGCTCACCGCCAGCGCCTTCGAATTCGGCCTGGAAATCGAGGTGCCCAAGGTCAAGCAGACGCGGACGACCACCGAGGAGCTGCCGGTCGTCTCGATTGACCGCGGCAACAAAACCTGGCTGAATGACAAGCCTGTGAACATCCATCAGCTCGCCGAGGCTGTCCAGACCCGCTTCCGCGGCGCCGACGCCGTTTACGTCAAGGCCGATAAAGAGGTCAGTTGGGAGATCGTCGCCCAGGTATTCGATGCTCTGGGCCGTGCCAAACTGAAAGTGAACGCGGTGGCGCAGCCCGCCGATATTCCCGGAAAGAGATGAGCGCGCACGCCGGCACCTTCGATGACCGCGGCCCGATGTGGAATGGTTCGCTGAAGGGACCCTTCTGGCGTTCGCTTGCCCTGCACATGGTGGTCATCGGAGGATTTAGCCTGTACGCGTGGTGGACCGGAGCCAGCGAAGTATTCGGCGATCCGAAGGCCGGCGGTTTCGCCGTGGGCATTGAAGTGGTGAAGTCGATCCCGCTGCCGAGCCGCGGCGAGACGAATCCCGTGGCGAGCGACACCAAGTCCACGGCTCCACCTAAAGCCGCCGGGAAGCCAGCGCCCAAGGCCGCGCCGGAGCCTCCGCCGCCCGATGCGATCGCCCTCGAGCGCACCAAGAGCCGCCCGCCGGCCGTAGCGCGGACATTGCGTTCCTTCGACGAGCTGGCCAGCAACCAGCTCACCAGCCGGTCGCTGCCCGCGCTGTCCAGCCCGATGTTCGCCGCGGTTCCCGGATCCGGACAAATCGGGATGGCGGGGAACACCACGCTCGGCACGCGCTTCCCGGCCTACGCGGCGCAGATCCGGCAACTGGTGCAACAGAACTGGCGGACGGCGGATGTCGATCCGGCCATCAAGACCGCGCCGCGCGTGACCATCGTGTTTGAACTGCTGCGCGATGGTTCGACGCGCAATGTCCGCTTGACGCAGAAGAGCGGGATTCCGACGCTCGATTTTTCGGTGGAGCGCGCCATCGCCGGCGCCAGCCCGTTCCCGCCGCTGCCGGCCGACTATGAAAGGAATTCGATCGACGTGGAATTTAATTTCGAGTTGCGAAGATGAAGCAGGCAAGAGTCCGATGGCCGGCGACGGCATCCCTGTTCGCCGCGATGCTGCTGTGTGCGGGCGCCGCGTTCCTGGCCGGCCAGCAGGGACGCATCGTTGAAACCATTGTCGGCGGCGAGAAGCAGCCTTCCATCGCCATCATCGATTTTCGCGGAACCGGCTCCGCGCAAGGTCTCATGAACGCCTTCAACGCCACCTTGTGGGACGATATCGAAGATTCCGGCGTCTTCAACATGATCGCCAAGACCCTCTACCCGCTGGAACTGCCGCAGCGGCCCGAGGATTTCCGCCCGCCCCGCCTCGTCGAATCCGCCAGGGCAGGCGAGCCGCCCACAGCGATTCGCGTGGGACCCTGGCTCACCGACTGGTCCGGCGCGCCCGTGAACACCACCTACCTCGCCTTCGGATACGTCGCCGCGCAAGGCCAGGACCTAGTACTTTACGGTTTCCTCTACAACGTGCTCCAGCAGGATGTGCAGACCGCGCACGTGCTGGGCCGCACCTACTTTGGAACGGTCGATGAATCCGGGGCGCGCAAAGTGGCGCACGAATTCGCCGCCGACATTCTCAAGCTGATGGGTGTTTCGAGCCTGGCCGGCTCGAAGATCTACCTTGTCTCGGACCGCACCGGCCACAAGGAAATCTGGTCGATGGATTACGACGGCTCCAACCAGCGCCAGTTGACCAATTACAAAGCGACCAGTCTGATGCCGGCCGTATCCCCGGACGGAAAGCAGGTGGCCTTTGTGACTCTGGCGAACACCGGCAAGGGGGAAGAGTGGCAGATCCGCATCCACACCACCGATACGGCGCGCCGGTTGACCTTCGTGAGCCCCGCCGCCGGGTCGCTGGCGACGCCCGAGTTCAGCCCCGACGGAGGCAAACTCTGGTTCGGCGCCGAGCAGGAAGGCTGGCCGCAGATCGTGAACGCGAATATCGACGGGGGCAACTTGCAGCGCGTATCGCGCGTGCAGGCGATCGAAACCTCGCCCCGCTTGAATCCGAAAACCGGAACCGAGCTGCTGTTCATCTCCGGCCGCAGCCGCCGGCCCCAGCTGTGGAAAATGAACGTGAACGGAACGGGACAGGAGATGCTCACCAGCGGCGAGGGCGACGTCGCCAACCCGGCCTGGAGTCCCGACGGTCAGAGAGTGGCGTTTTCCTGGACGCGCGGCTACGAGCCCGGCAACTTCAATATTTTCGTGATGGACCTGGCGGCGCGCCAGTACGTGCAATTGACGCGCGATAGCGGCAGCAACGAGAATCCCTGGTGGGCTCCCGACGGGCTGCACCTGGTGTTTTCCCGAACCCAGGGCCGCGTGACGCAAATCTTCACCATGCTGGCGAATGGAACTCGCGTGAAGCAGTTGACGTCGAAAGGGAACAACAGCCAGCCTGTGTGGGCCAAGGGGAACTAGGAAGAATTCAGAACGCAGAATTCAGAATGGGGACGCGGATGAGGAGTCGATTGGGCTTCGCGGTGTTAACAATGACAGCATGTCTGGGCGCGGTGGCGTGCAGGAAGAACGTTGCAGTGGCGCCGCCGCTTCAGCCCGCTCCACAGCCGGAGCCGGCGCCGGTGCAGACAGCCGGGCCGAAGGAGGTTACGCCGCTGGCGCAGCCGCCGCGCATCGAGAGCTTCACGGCGGAGCCGGCCGTCATCGCGCCGAACCAGGCGGCCACGCTGCGCTGGACGGTGACGGGAACGAATCCGGAAATCGTGCTGGACCCCGGGCTCGGCATCGTGACGCCCACGGGGAGCCGGCAGGTGTTCCCCGCGGCCACCACGACCTACACGCTCACGGCGCGCTCGGGCGTGGCGGCCGATGTCCGATCCGTCACGGTCGAGGTGCGCACCCCGCCTGTGCCGCCGAAGTCGCCGCCGGCCCGGCAGGCGACTTCGGTGGAAACGCTGCGCAGTGAAGCGCAGGACGTCTACTTTGATTACGACCAGAGCGACCTGCGCGAGGATGCCCGGCAGGCGCTGAACGCAAACGCCGCGCTGCTGCGGCGCATCTTCGCCGCCGATCCGGATTTCACCGTCGTGATCGAAGGCCACGCCGATGAGCGCGGCTCGGCCGAATACAACATTGGCTTAGGGGACCGGCGCGCCACCGTCACGCGCGAGTTTCTGGTGCAGCTCGGCGTGCCCGCGAACCGCCTGCGCACCATCAGTTTCGGAGAGGAGCGCCCGGTTTGCACGGACGCCAATGAGGCCTGCTACCAGCGCAACCGCCGGGCGCATCTTGCGCCTGGGCAATAATAGGAAACAGGAGGGCGCGATGAAGTTTTCGGTTTCGTGTTTGGCGATCCTGGCCACGGCAGCGTTGCTGTGGTCTCCGGCGAATGTCAGCGCGCAGAACAAGGAACTCATCGCTTTGCAGCGCGACTTGGCGGACGTGGCGCGAAAACTGGACGCGCTGCAAAAGGATCAGGGCGAACGGATCGACAAGATCGAGGATCTTCTCCGGCAGGCCGCGGCGGCAACGCACGCGGTTTCTTCGGAGCTGAAGGCCATGCAGCAGAGCCTTCAGCAGAGCATGCAGAAGAGCCTCACGGAGCAGCAGAGCCGCGTCGCCGACCCCCTGGCCGCGGTGAAGACCGGCGTGGACAGCGTGGGACAGGACGCGCTGGCGATCCGGAGCGACATCACTTTGCTCAAGTCCCAGATGACCAGGATTGAGACGGCGCTTGCGGACTTGCAGGCCGCCGTGCGTGTCCTGAACGCTCCTCCGGCTGCGCCGCCTCCGCCCGCCGCCGATTCCGCGGATCTGCTGTTTTCCGCCGCCGAGCGCGATTTTCTCAGCGGGCGCAACGATCTGGCGCTGGCCGAGTTCCGGCAGTATTGGGAAATGTATCCCGACCGGCCGAACGCACCGCGCGCGCTCCTGTTCATTGGCCAGATCTACGACCGCGTGAAACAGTATGAGGACGCCCGCAAGGCGTTCGACACGATTCTGGAGCGATTCCCGGATTCGACCACCACCGCGGAGGCCGCTTTCTGGAAAGCCGAAATGCTGGCTAAGGAAGGCAATCGCACCGCGGCCATCGTCGAGTATGAGAACTTCGCCAAAAAATATCCGGCGGACTTGAACGCGGAGACGGCCCGCGACCGGGCGCAGCAGTTGCGCCGCGCCAAGGGCAAGGGCAAGTAGGGCCGTCTGTGGAGCCGGAGCATGGCGCCGCGCCCTCTCCGGATCTGCTATAGTTTCCCGCATGAGCCCTACGATCCTCGTCCGCATGACCGCCTTGGCGCTAATGCTCGCCGGGGCCTTCGCCGCCTATACGTTCCAGGGCCAAGGAGGGGACGCCAAGGGAGGCAAGCAACCGCCCGCCCCGCTGAACCTGATCCAGGTCGCCGACGACCTGTATATGATCGAAGGCTCGGGCGGCAACGTCACAGTCTACGTCACCGACGAAGGCGTCATCCTGGTGGATGACAAGTTCGACCAGAACTTCGACGAGATCCTGGCCAATGTCAGGAAGGTCACGGCGCAGCCGGTGAAATACGTGATCAACACGCACACGCACGGAGACCACACCGGCGGGAACGCGAAGATGCTGCCGATCGCCGAAGTCATCGCGCACAAGAACACGCGCGCCAACATGGTGCGCGGCAAGCAGCCCGGCCAGCCGCGCCTGGCCTTCGCGGATCAGTTCGAGATCAACCTGGGCGGCAAGCAGGTGCTGGCGAAGTATTACGGCCGGGGCCACACCAACGGCGATATCGCGGTGCTGTTTCCCGCGCGCAGCGTGCTCGCCACCGGCGACATGGGCGCCAACAACGGACCGAACCCCGACTTCAACAACGGCGGCAGCATCAAGGAGTGGGCGGCGACGCTGGACGGAATGTTGAAGGAAAGTTTCGACACCGTGATCCCCGGGCACGGCCCGGTTGCCCCCCGCCAGTATCTGATCGATTACCGTGACCGGACAATCAAGATCCGCGACCGCATCAGCTCGCTGGTACGGGAAGGGAAGAGCAGGGACGCCATCGTGCAGACGCTGATGGCTGAATTCAGCGTGCCGATGAACCACGCCATCATCAACCGGCTGGACGGGATGATGGAAGAGCTGAAGAACTGAGTTCGGCGGACCGCGGCATGTTATCTTAACTAGAGAGGCTGCCTGCGGGCGATCTTGCTTCCTCGTGGGCCTGTGGCGCAGTTGGGAGCGCGCTTCCATGGCATGGAAGAGGTCGTGG
>CAZTKA010000161.1:0-6910 GCA_964614015.1 uncultured Bordetella sp.
CTCCACCAGCACGAAGCGCGTGGAATGCTCCAACGATCCATCCACCTCGCCTAGCTGGAACACGTCCTTGCTCAAATGGTTCAGATCCTCGCGCGCGCCCGTCAGGAAATACCACACGCCCGGCGATGCCTTAAAGCGCTGGCTGTATTCGAGCAGCACTTCAGGCGTGTCGTGCTCGGGATCCACCGTGAAGGAGACCAGGCGGATGCCCTCGGCCTCCAGTTCGTTCTGCACCTGGTGCATCTGCGAGCTCATGCGCGGGCAGGGTCCCGGGCAGGTGGTGAACATGAAGTTGGCGATCCAGACCCGTCCGTCCAGGCGGGCCTTGCTGTCGAAGGCGGTTTGGTTCTGATCGGTCAGGGTGAACGCCGGCACGGCGCCGTACACCGGAAGGTCCGGCCCGCGCGCGCACGAGGCTGCCAGCATAACCGCGGCGGCGCTGATCCGGCTAACTGTCGAGCGCCAGGAGTCCATACAGCACCGGCAAATACACAATGCTCGCCAGCAGCACGCGGCGGGCCTGCCTCTGCGTCCGTAACGACGCCGCCTGAAAACCCGTGTAAGCCACCATGCCGCTCAACAGCAGGGCGCCGATCAAGTACACGTTGCCCGCCATGGCGAAAAACGTGGGCGCCAGACTCAGCGGAACCAGCGCCATCGAAAACCACAGAATCCGCCGCGCGGTGGACTGAACGTCCGGCTCGATCACCGGCAGCATACGGATGCCCGCGCGCGCGTAATCCTCGCGGTACATCCAGGCGATGGCGTAAAAATGCGGGAACTGCCACACAAACAGGATGGCGAACAGCAGGCCCGCTTCGTAATTCAGGTGTCCGCTGGCCGCCGCGTAGCCGATCAGCGGAGGCATCGCTCCGGGGATTGCGCCGATGGTGGTCGAAACCGGCGAGCGCCGTTTGAGCGGCGTGTAGACGAACAGGTAGGTGGCCAGCGTGAAGAGCGCCAGCCCCGCCGTCAGCAGATTGACGCCCAGCCACAGCTGGAAAAAGCCCGCGGCCGAGAGCGCCACGCCGAACGCCAGCGCATGCTGCTGTCCCACGCGGCCGGAGGGAATGGGACGGCGCTGCGTGCGCCGCATCAGGCTGTCGCCCTCGCGCTCGTACCACTGGTTCAGGACCGCCGTTCCGCTGGCGATCAGCATCGTGCCGATCATCGTGTGCAACAACTCCAGCCAGGTCCACGGCGGGCCCAGCCGGGAGCCGAACATGAAGCCGATGCCGGTGCTCATCAGAATGAACAGCGTGATGCGCGGCTTGGTGAGTTCGACAAACTGCTTCATCGCGCCACCGCCGTCTGGGCGCCGCCCGGCTGCCGCACCGCCGCGCGCACGTTGCGCCGGATCTGAATCGAGAGCACTACCGAAGAGGCCAGCGTCAAGCCTCCGGTGGCGACGTGCGCGACCGTGGTCCATACCATGGTGAGCGGAATTTGTTCCGCTTCCAGCCGCGTGTAGTACGCCGCGATCCCCAACAGGACCTGCGTGCAGGTGATCGCGAGCATGGCCGCCGCGGACTGCCGCAGCGCGCGGTGCCAGCCGAACTGCTGCAAAACGAACAGCGCCGTGATCATCAGCGCCAGGGTGACAAACAGGGCCCCCAGAACGTGCGGCATCAGGCTCAGCGCCCGGTGCCGGAAGGCTGCGCCGAGCGCGATCTGCGCCAGCACCAGCGCCGGAACGGCGATGGCCAGGGTCCGCAGCCGCGGGCGTCCGTAATCATCGACCATGGAGGCGCCTTCCAGCCACCCGCGCGAGGTGAACAGCGCGATCGCGACGGTCATCGAAAGGAACAGTTGCGCCAGACACGCATGCGCCGTCGAGACCGCCGGCGGCTGCAACAGGAGCACCGTTATTCCCCCGAGCAGTCCCTGCGCGATCACCGCGCCGAGCGCGGCCCATCCAAGTTTGCGCATCCACGCGCGGGGATCGGCGCGCTGGATCCAGATCGCCAGAAGGATTGTAAGAATGCCGACCGTAGTCGCGATCAGGCGATGGCCAGTTTCAAACAACACGCCGCCGGTCATCTCCGGCAGCACTTGTCCGTAGGAAAGCGGCCAGTCGGGAACCGAGAGTCCCGCTTCTTTACTCGTGACCGACGCCCCCGCCACCACCAAAACGAGCGTGCACACCGCGGCCAGGATCGCATAACGGTGCAGCCAGGGATTATATCCACCGCTCAAGGGCGTTCTCCGGAAGGCAAATTCCAGTTTAACAGGATTTGCGGTTTTCAGGCCGACTGCGGAGCGGTCTCCAGCCTCGGGCCGAGCGTGAGATAGTTGAGCAGATTCGACACCACGGCGCAACCGGCGATCACCACGGCCATGGGAATAGCCGGGTTGGTCATGAAACCCAGCACCGCCGTGCTCGCCGAGGCGATCAGAAATTGATTCGTGCCCAGCAGCGCGGATGCGCTGCCTGCGATGTCGCCATGGCGCGTCATCGCGATGGCGGAACCGTTCGGGAACACGAAGCCCTGCGCGGCGACATAGGCGAACACGCCCAGATAGACGCCCGGCAGGCCTCCGATGCCCTCCAGCACCGCAAGCAGCAGCCATGCGCCGGCGGCGAGTTGCACCAGGTTCGCCACCCGCAGCACTTTCCACAAAGGAATGTCGTGGGACATACGGCCGTTGATCTGCGAGGCGGCGACCATGCCCGCGGCGACCGAACCGAACAGCCAGCCGAACTGCTCGGTGGGCACGCGATACAGGTTCATGAAGACGAACGGAGCGCTGCTGATGTAGGCGAAGGCTCCCGCGGCGCCAAATCCGCACACCAAAGACGCTCCCAGAAACGTGCGGTCGCGCAGAAGCCGCGCGTACGCCGCGGCTACGGATTCGCGCGACAACGGCCGCCGGTCCTGATGCGCCAGCGACTCACCTAGACGGTAATGGATCCCGGCAAGCAGCGCCGTTCCGATCATCCCCTGCGTGACGAAAGCAGCCTTCCATCCGAACCACAGCAGCAGATAACTGCCGAGCAGCGGCGCCAACACAGGCGATACGCCCAGCACCAGAATCAGCATCGAGAAAACGCGGCGCAGCTCAAGCGGCGGAAACAAGTCGCGCACGATCGCGCGCGCCACCACCGAGCCGCCACAGGCTCCGATCGCCTGGAACAGACGCAGAAACGCGATCCTGCCGACCGAAGGCGCGATCGCACAAGCGGCCGAGGAGATCGCGAATAGGGCCAGGCTGAAGTACAGGGGCGGCTTGCGCCCGAAGCGGTCCGTGACCGGGCCGTAGAGCAGTTGCCCCAGCGCGAATCCCGCCAGATACGTGACCATCGTGACCTGGATCGCCGCGGCGCTGACGCCGAATACCCGCTCCATTTCGGGCATCGCGGGGAGGTAGAGGTCGATCGAGACCGGGGCGGTCGCCTGCAACAGGCCCAGCAACACGAGCAGTTCGATCCGGCGCCAGCCGGCGGGGGCGGAAGGTGCGGAGACAGTCACGGGGGGATTTCCTCAGTGTATCGCAAGCTGAAACCGGCGCAGGACTCAATGTTCTGTCTTTTTTGATCCCATCAGGCATTCACAACCTCTGCCTCGCAAGGCGGGAGGTGGATGTCATAATCGCCTCGCCTACGCGTTCGCAGGCTCGTGAACCTCAGCCTGCTGTAGAATCGACTACATATGATTGAAATCACCTGGCTGGGCCACGGCTCCTATCAATTCCGCCTGGAGAGCGGAGAAGTCATCCTCGTCGACCCGTGGATCGAAGGCAATCCGTCGTTTCCGGTCACCCACAATTTCGATCGCGTGGACGCGATCCTGGTTTCGCACGGCCACTTCGACCACATCCATGACGTGCTGCCGCTGGCGAAGAAATTTTCGCCCGCCATTGTCGCCATTTATGAAACCGGCCACTGGCTGGAGAAAAAAGGCGCGAAGAACGTGATTGGCATGAATAAAGGAGGCACGGTGCAGGCAGGTCCGGTATCGGTGACCATGACGCACGCGGTTCATAGCTGCGGCATCTTGGACGGCGATAACATCATTTACGGCGGCGAGGCCGCGGGCTACGTCGTCCGCTTTCCGGACCGCCGCGCCGCCTACTGCGCTGGCGACACGAACGTCTTCACCGACATGCAACTCATCGAGCGCCTGTATCACCCCGAGCTCGCGTTTTTGCCCATCGGCGATCTCTACACCATGAGCCCGCGCGAGGCCGCGCTCGCCGTGCGCATGCTGGGCGCCCGCCGCATCGTGCCGCTGCACTTCGGAACGTTCCCCGCGCTGACCGGACGTCCCGAGCAGCTCGCCGAGCTGCTGCGCGATCTCGCCGGCACCACCGTCTGGACGCTGGAACCCGGCAAACCGGCCCAGTGGTGAAACGCGAGGCGATCTTGATCGCGCTGGCGGCGCTGTTGCTCCGGGCGCCGTTCGTCTTCCAGGCGGTTCAGGGCGACGACCCCTACTATCTCTACGGCGCCGAGCATGCGCAGATCGATCCCTGGCATCCGCTCGATACGCGCTACCCGTATCAGGGCGTCATGCGGGATATGCGCGGCCATCCGCACGGGCCGATGAATTCCTGGATTCTCGGCGCGCTGCTCGCCTTCCACGGAGATGTCCGTGAGGCCCGCTTTCATGCTGCTTACGCGCTGTTTTCGGTGGCGGCGGCGCTCGCCATGCTGTCGCTGGCGCGCCGGTTCTGCCAGCGGCCGGTGTGGGCCACGCTGCTGTTCCTAGCCGTTCCGGCGTTCGTCGTCAATGGCAACACGTTTGAAGCCGATCTGCCGTTTCTGGCGTTCTGGCTGGCGGCGATCGCACTGTTCCTGAAGGCTGTGGAGCCGCAATCGGCGCTCATGCTGCTGGCTGCGGCTCTCCTGGCGGCCTGTGCGGCATTGCAAGCGTATCAGGCCGTGCTGCTGGTCCCGATCCTGGCGGCGTATCTCTGGCAACGGCGCTGCCGCTGGCCCGCCGCGTGGCTGGCGTTGCTGGCGGTTCCGTTCACCATCGCGGCCTGGCAAGCCTGGGAATGGCGAACCACGGGCGAACTGCCGGCCGCGATCCTCACCGGCTACATGCGGGAAGGATCTTTGCAATCGCCGCCGCGCAAGCTCGCGAGCGCGGCCGCGCTGATCGCGCATGCGGGCTGGATCGTCTGCCCGCTTCTGGTGGTTGCCGCGTCCGGACGGCGTCCCGCGTGGCGCTGGATCGTTGCCGGCGCCGCCGCGGCCGCGGCCGCCTTCGTTAATCCGCACCCTCTCTTCTGGGCTTCCGCCGGAATCGGCGTGCTTCTGTGCGTGGTTGCGTTTTCGCGCGATTTCCTGTCTGCGTGGTTTTGGATTTTCCTCCTGGGCGCGCTCCTCATTTTCTTCGCGGGAGCCGCGCGGTACCTGCTGCCTATCGCCGCCCCGGTCGCCATCCTGATCGCGCGCACGGTTGCGCCGCGCCTGCTCGCCATGGGATTCGCGCTGCAACTGGCTCTGTCGTTCGCGCTCGCCGTGGCGAATTATCAGCACTGGCAGGCCGTCAAGGATGTTTCAATCCGCGTCGCGAGCCAGGCCGAGGGCCGCCGCGTGTGGGCCAACGCCGAGCTCGGCATGCGCTGGTATCTGGAAAGCAACGGGGCGCTGCCGCTGTTACGCGATCAGATCCTGCGGCCGGGCGACGTGATCGCGACCAGCGAACTGGTGCAGACCTTCGCGCCGCCCGGCCCGCTGGCGCGAATACGCGAGGCTGTGATCGCACCCTCCGTGCCCCTGCGCCTGATTTCGCTCGAGGGCGGCTCCGGCTATTCGACCTCGGCCAAAGGCGTCCTGCCGTTCGAAATCTCGCGCGAGCCGGTGGACCGCCTGACCATCGATGTGGTCCCCGAGCGCACACCGGAGCTGAGTTACCTCGATCCCAAGGACCGGCGGGCCGCCGCGCAGGTGATCGCGGGCTTGTATCTCGACGGCTGGATGAGCCGTGAGGCGAGCGTGATCCTGAAGCGCCCGGACACGCCCGCGCCACTGGGCGTGGACGTCTACATTCCACCTGAGGCGCCCGCGCGCCGCATGGAATTATTGGCCGGCGGCGTCCTGATCGCGTCGAAAACCTTCGAACAGCCGGGCGCGTACCGCTTGGAGGCTCCGCTTCCGCCCGGCGGATCTACCGTTACGGTGAGCCTGCGCGTGGACGCGACGCACCGCACGCCTCCGGACCAGCGCGACCTGGGCGCCGTGATTTTGGGCATCGGGGTCAAGTGACGGACCATCTCCCCAACCTCCTGACCCTTGGGCGCATAGCCATCGCGCCCTACATCTTCTTCCTGATGTGGACCGCCGCATTCGAGAACGCGCTTATCTGGTTCGGCATCGCCGCGCTCACCGATGCGCTGGACGGATTCCTCGCGCGCCGCCTGGGCGTTTCATCGCGCATCGGAGCGCTGCTCGATCCACTGGCCGACAAGATCCTGCTGAGCGGATCGTTCCTGGTGCTCGCCCTGGCCGGAGCGATCCCGGGCTGGTTGGCTATTGTTGTGTTAGGCCGTGACGCGCTCCTGCTGGCGGGAGCCGCGGTTGCCCTCAAGGCGCGCCTGCCGCGCGACCTGGCGCCCTCGGTCTGGGGCAAAGGGAGCACCGTCGTCCAGATGCTTTACTTGATGGCCGTGCTGGCCGGGCTGCCGGTTGGGCTGTTTGCCTATGTCACGGCGGCCATCACGGTGGGGAGCGGCGCGGCGTATGTGTGGCGGTATTTCCGGCCCCTCCCATAGAAGCTTCCTGTCAGCGCTTCTTCGCCAAAAAGTGCTACGCTCAAATCTTCATGTCCATAACTGACCTTATCCTTCGAAAGAGGGACGGCGAAGAACTGTCCCCGCAGGAGATCGTGGCGCTCGTGGACGGCTATGTGAGCGGAGAAGTCGCGGACCACCAAATGGCCGCCTTCCTCATGGCCGTCTACTT
>CAZTKA010000162.1:0-6897 GCA_964614015.1 uncultured Bordetella sp.
CCGGCGATTTCGTTGACGCAGGCCGCCCAGAACGGGCGAATCGTGGTCTTCGACCACCACGTGTTCTTGCCCATGTCGCCCATCACGCGCCTGATCCTGGACGAACTGGGGGACCGCTTGTATGGAAATTAGGAGGTACGCGCCCCATGCCTATTACACGCTCGCGATTCCGCTGCTGGCGTTGACGCTGCTCACGGCCATCGCGGTCGGCAGCACGCCGATTGCTTGGGAAACGATTCTTCGTTGTTGGGCGCACAAACTGCTGCCTGCTGGATGGGTGGATACGGCGGCCCTGACCAAGGCCGACGAAGTCATCATCTGGATGATTCGGACGCCGCGAATACTGGTGGGCGCCTTAGTGGGCGCGGGTCTCGCCACGGCGGGAGCGCTCATGCAGGGGCTGTTCCGCAATCCGCTGGCGGAACCGGGACTGACCGGGGCAGGCGCCGGCGCGGTCCTGGGCGCCGTCGTTGCGTTTGTCGCGGGGTGGAGCACGCAAGCGGTCACGACCCTGCCGATCTGTGCGATGGCCGGCGCGCTACTGGCATTGTCTGTGGTCTATGGGATGGCAACGCAAGGCGGCGTAACGCCGGTCGCCAACCTCTTGCTGGCCGGCATCGCCACCACGGCCCTGCTGTCATCTCTTTCGAGCTTGCTGCTTTCCTTGAACATCGTGAACTGGCAGATCGCCCAGGAGATCGTCTTTTGGATGATGGGCGGCTTGGACGCCCGAAGCTGGACGCATGTCTGGCTGTGCGGCCCCTTTATCTTGCTCGGCTTTTTGGCTGCCTTGCTCCACTCCAGAGAACTGGACCTGCTCCAGCAAGGGGAAGAAGTGGCGGCCTCGCTCGGCGTCGATGTGGAGCGGACCAAGCGGGTTTTGATCGTAACCGCCGCAATGCTGACTGGGGCGTCAATCGCCGTGGCAGGGTCGATCGGATTCGTGGGCCTGGTGGCGCCGCATGCGATCCGGCTCTTGCTGGGACCGTCGAACCGAAGCCTCTTGCCCGCCAGCGCCGTGGGGGGCGCGTCCTTTCTGGTCCTCTGCGACCTGGTCGCCCGCACCATTCACCCGCCGGTGGAAGTGCGCCTGGGAGTGGTTACGGCACTGGTTGGCGGCCCGCTGTTCATCTATCTGTTGATTCGCCGCCAGCGGGAGGCGGGCGCCGCATGACGAGCTTGGAGGCTCGCGGCATCTCCGTCGCCCGCGGCGGCAGGGTGATTCTCAAGCGCGTCAGCATGGAGATCCGCCGTTCGCAGTTGTGCGTGATCGCAGGCCCCAACGGCGGCGGCAAGAGCACCCTGTTGCGGGCGCTCTGCGGTGTCTGGCCAGTGACAGAAGGCGAGGTGTTGCTCGATGGGCGGCGCCTCACGGCGCTCCCGCGGAAGGAGATTGCCAGACGCATCGGCCATGTTCCTCAGGACAGCCGTCTCGACTTTCCCTTCACGGTGCGCGAAGTGGTGGCTTCCGGACGCTATCCGCATCGCGGCCGGTTCGCCTGGGAGTCACAAGCCGACCGCCGGGCGATTCACGAGGCGATGGACATCTGCGACCTCCTCCATCTGGCGGACCGGCTGGTGAACACCCTCTCCGGCGGCGAGCGTCAGCGCGTCTCCATCGCTCGCAGCCTGGCGGTCGATCCGGAGTTTCTGCTCCTGGACGAGCCGACGGCAAGCCTCGACCTCGAGCATTCCATCAGCGTCTACGGCCTTTGCCTGAAACTGGCGGCGGCGGGACGCGGCCTGGTCCTCTCTACGCACGACCTCAACGCGGCGCTCCGCTTCTCTGACCGCGCCGCCCTGATTTGCCAAGGCGAACTGGTGGGCCAAGGTCCTCCCGCGGAGGTGCTCACCTCGAGCGCCATTCGTTCGGTCTTTCGCGTGGAGGCGGAGCCGGTCGACGCCGGTTCCGGAATCCGCTGTCTCGTTTTTCATTCGCAGGAAGGAATCTTATGACTCGAATTGTTTCACTCGCCTTATTAGCCGCTGCCCTCGCAGTGGCCCAATCAACGGCCAGCCTCAAGGGGCTGGTGAAGGATGAACAGGGCCGCCCGATTGGCGAAGTGCGGGTTCGCGTTTTCCGCCAGGAAACCAACGCCAGTGTGAACGTGTCGACTGATTCGACCGGGCAATTCAAGGTGGAGCGTTTGGTGCCTGGGCAGGTGGTTCTGCAAATCGACAAACCGGGTTTCCGGAGCGTCAGCCGCCCGCTGGCGTTGTCGAGCGGCGCGGAGAACAGCCTGGAGATCACCCTGGAGGTCGCCGGGGTAATGGAATCCGTCTTTGTCACCGCCACGGCCGCGCCGCAATCGGTGGATGAGATCGCCAAGGCGACCAGTGTGCTGACCGGCGATGAGTTAAACGCGCGTGTGGAGTACTCGCTGTCGGAGGCGTTGCGCACAGCGCCGGGCGTCCTTGTCACCAACGGAGGCGGCCCGGGACAGTTCACCCAAATCCGAGTGCGGGGCTTGCGTCCTGATGCTACCGCCGTGCTGGTCGATGGCTTGCGTTTCCGGGATGCGTCCACCACCCAATCGGATGCCAGCTCGTTTGTTTCCTCCCTCAACCTCGTCGGCGCCGACCGCGTGGAGGTAGTGCGGGGCTCCGGCTCGTCCCTGTATGGAACAAACGCCGTGGGCGGCGTGGTCAATGTCCTCACGCAGGAGGGCGGCGCGCCCCTGCACGGCAATCTGCTGGCCGAGGGCGGCACGATGGGATTGTGGCGGGGGCGTGCTTCTCTTGGCGGCGGACTGAAAGAAAACCGGCTCCGCTACTCAGGCAGCCTCTTGCACTTGAATGTCACGCAAGGCGTCGATGGGAATGACGACACACGGAGCACCGGGGCGCAAGGGTTCCTGCGCTACGATTTCACGCCCACGCTCAGTGTGAGCGGCCGCTTCTGGGCCTCGGATGACTTTGTTCAGTTGAACATCAGTCCCACTACCACAGGGATTCCCGGTGGGAACTTCCCTGCCGCCGGCGTGATTCCGGCGTCGATCCTCTCTCCCGCCGATGTACTGTTGCTCAACGCAGGCGGAAGGCCCGACTACACCGGGGTCACGTTAATTCCGGGGCGCGACGATCCGGACAACCGCCGCTCCTCGCGGCACGCCACGACGGCGCTGATTCTCCGCCAGACGCTCACGCCGAGAGTCAACTGGCAGGCCAGCTACCAGCGGGTCCACACCTCGCGGGTCTTCCAGAATGGCCCGGCCGGCACAGGATTCCAGCCAGCGGCGGAAAACTACGGCAACTATGTGGGCGATATCGACACGGTGGACGCGCGGGTTAACGCTGTAGCCTCACCATGGCTGACGCTGAGCGCCGGTTACGAATTCGAACGCGAACATTACTTCGACCGCCAGAACAATAATCTTCCGCAGCCGCGTACCGTCGTCAGTCAAACCGAAGTCAGCCAGGATGCGAACACCGCTTATTTCGCTGCTCAAGTCAGCGCCCTCGAGCGCCGCCTGCAAGTATCGCTCTCAGGCCGCGGCCAGTTCTTCCGGCTCTCGAAGCCGTCCTTCCAATTGACCGGCACGGCCAATAACTACGACCGCGTCCCCTTGCAGAACCCGCCGAACGCGCTCACGGGAGATCTCGCCATCTCCTACCTGCTGACCGCCTCGAACACGAAACTCCGCGCGCACGCTGGCAACAGCTACCGGGCGCCGTCCCTTTATGAACGTTTTGGCGGCGGTTTCAACGCCAACCCGGTGACGGGCGTGGTGATTTTCACGCCCTATGGAGATCCCCGGCTTTCGCCCGACCGCTACAATTCGGTCGACGCCGGACTCGATCAATACCTGTTCCGGAGCCGGGTGCGGCTGGCGGCAACGTGGTTTTACAACCGGGTGGTTTCCGTCACGGCGTTCGACTCGAGCGGCGTCATCCGGCCGGAGACCGATCCCTACGGCCGCTCGCTCGGCTACATCAATGGTTCCGGTGGCATCAGCCGCGGCTTTGAACTTGGGATCGAGGCCCGGCCGACCAGCAAACTCGTAATGAATGGCTCCTACACATTCACCAACGCCGCGCTGGACCGCGATATCACAGTCCGGGATTTCTGGCAGGTTTTCCAAGTGCCGCGCCATATTACCTCGATGGTGGTGACGCAGCAGTGGACCAGGCGCCTGGACACGACCTTCGACCTTTTTCACTATTCCAGCTATTTCAGCTCGTTCTTCGCCGTCAACCGCTCCCGCGCATTTGCATTTCCCGGTTTCACCAAGTCCGACCTTGGAGGCAGCTTGACGCTTTGGGACAGCGACTCCAAGCGGCTGCGGCTCTATGGGCAGGTCGAGAACTTGTTCCACCAGCGTTATTACCAGAACGGCTGGCTGGCCGCGCGGGCCAGCTTCCGATCCGGCCTGGCGCTGGCGTTTTAGCGCCATGCTTCGTGCCGCGCTACTCTGCCTCTGCCTCGTGCAGGCTGCCTTCGCGCAGCCTGCACGCATCGTCTCCACCTCGCCCAGTATCACGGAGATCCTCTTCGGGTTGGGAGCGGGTCCTTCGGTGGTCGGCGTTTCCACCTACTGCCGCTACCCGGAGCAGGTTCTGCAGTTGCCAAAAGTCGGAACCTATTCCAAGCCGAATGCGGAACGCATCGCCCTGCTGAAACCGGATCTGGTGATCCTGCACCGCCAGAACGGCGATTTGGCCAACCGGCTGGAAGCCCTCGGCATCCGCACGCTCACCATCGAGCAGGGTTCACTGGCCCAACTGTTCGCCACGATGCGAGCCATCGGAGACGCCGTGGGCCGCCGCGCCCAGGCAGAAGCACTGGCCGCAAGGATTCAGGGAAAGATCCAGCCCGCCGCGGCCCGGAAAAACACGGCCGGCCCCTCCGTCTTGCTGATCGTCTCCAAGGACCGGGAACAACTGACGAGTCTCATTGCGGCTGGACCGCGCACGTATCTGGGCGAACTTCTCGAAGCGGCGGGCGGGCGGAACGCGCTCACCAGCGCCTCCACGCAGAACTACCCGCGGATTTCCCTGGAAACCGTGATCCATCTCAATCCCGACTTCATCATCGATGCCTCGGGGATGGGAGACGAGCCAAACGACACGCCGGAACAACGGAAACGAACCATCGCGCCCTGGCTGGTTCGCGGGGAGTTGAAGGCGGTGCGGCATCATCGCGTCAGCGCCGTTCTCTCGGAGACTCTCGTGGTTCCCGGCCCGCGTGTGGTCGAGGCGCTTGATCTGCTTCGGAATGTCATTGCGGGGTGGAGGGAAGAACGTTGAATGGCAGCCTGCAGGCCCGCGATCTCAGCTTCTCCCTCCATGGCCGGGCGATTCTCCGCGCTGTTTCCCTCGCCGCCTCCCCTGGCGAGTTTATCGGTTTGCTGGGAGTGAATGGCGCTGGCAAAAGCACCTTGCTCGATATCCTCGCCGGACTTCGCGCGCCGGACAGCGGGACCGTGCTGCTCGATGAGGAGCCGCTCGCTTCCATTCCCGCGCGGCGGCGCGCGAACTGGGTCTGTCATCTTCCGCAGGGCGTCCGTGGCGACCTGCCGTTTACGGTCGAGCAGATTGTGCTGATGGGCAGATACCCGCATGCCGGCGCCTGGATGGAGACACGCGAGGACCTCACCGCGGTAACCGGCGCGCTGGAACAAACCGACTGCCTCGCATTCCGCCACCGGCGCTTTTCCAACTTGAGCGGCGGCGAGCGTCAGCGGGTTCTGCTGGCGGCGTGTCTGGCGCAACAGGCGAAGGTTTTGCTCATGGACGAGCCGTCGACCTACCTCGATCTGCGACACCAGATTCTCTGCTTCGAACTGCTGCGGGCGGAGGCCGCGCGCGGCGCGGTTTGCGTGGCCGTCACCCATGACCTCAATTTGGCGTTGTCGCGCTGCACCCGCATTGTGGTTTTGCACGATGGCCAGGTCGAACACGATATGCCCGCCGGCGAAGCGTGGCGGCATCCCACGTGGTTTCTCCGGTTTTCGGAGCGGCTGCGGGTCGAACACTCCCGGGATGGCGCGCCATGGGTGGCTTACCGATGACGATCTCCGGGAACACGAAATGGTTGGGCTTCAGTCTCGCCGCTTTTCTGGTGTCGCTGGTCCTGCTGCCCTGGGCGGGCCCCGCGCCGGTTTCGGTGGAGCGCGTGCTGTCGCTGCAACCGCCGGACTACCCCATCTTCCTGGAACTCCGTCTGTCCCGTACGCTGCTCGGACTCCTGGTTGGCGGTTCTTTGTCTCTGGCCGGAGCGCTGTTTCAAGCCATGCTTCGCGACTCGCTGGCGACACCCTACACGCTGGGTGTCTCCTCCGGAGCTTCCTTAGGGGCGATCCTCTCGATCACGGCGGGGCTGCCGTCCATGATGGGATTGCCGGCCGTCTGGCTTGGGGCCCTGGGTGGAGCCGCCGCTGTGCTGGCGCTGGTGGCCGGGGTGAGTTCGCAACACGGTCAATTGTCCAGCTACCGGCTTTTGCTGACAGGGATCTCGCTGAACGGGGTCTGCTCGGCAATGATTCTGATGATCCACAGCGTCGCGCGCGAGCACCGGTCGATCTCCATCACGCAGTGGCTGCTGGGAAACATCGATTCGATCCGCTACCCGGCGCTGGGAGGATTTGCCGCAGTAGCGGTGCCGGTGAGTTGGATCCTGATCGCGCGGGCGCGCCAGTGGAACCTGCTGATGGTGGGAGAGGCGTGGGCGGCAACGCGCGGCGTGGATCCCTCCGCCCTCATGCGAACCGGATTCCTGGGCGGCTCCCTCCTCACGGCGACCGCGATCGCCCTGTCCGGCCCGATCGGCTTCGTTGGGCTCATCGTTCCGCATCTGGTGCGCTCCCGGATCAGTCCGGACTACCGGTTGTTGATGCCGTGTTCGTTTTTACTCGGCGGCGTGTTGCTGGCCGTCGCGGATGCCATCGGGCGCGTGGT
>CAZTKA010000163.1:0-6862 GCA_964614015.1 uncultured Bordetella sp.
TCCGCCGCGCGATGCGCAAGAGCGTCGATTCGGCGCTGCGCTTCGGCTGCAAGGGGATCAAGGTTCGCGTGTCGGGCCGGCTGAACGGCGCCGAAATCGCCCGGACGGAATGGTACCTGCAAGGCCAGCTTCCGCTGCACACCTTGCGCGCCGACGTCGACTACGGATTCAGCCAGGCCTACACGACCTACGGCGTGATCGGGATCAAGTGCTGGGTCTACAAGGGCGAGATTCTCCCCGGCGGACCGCGGCGCGGTTTGCGCAGCGAGCCGGAGCCGCGGCGTCCCCAGCGGGAGCGCCGCGAGCGCGCTGCGAGGCCGCCGGCTGGCGTCGAGGCTCCCGGCGGAGTGGTCGTCCAGCCGCCGGCGGAAGTCCGCGCTCCGATGCTACCGCCCATGGCAGCGCCCGTCCAGCCTGCCTGGAAACAGGAAAAACAGGAGAAGCCGGAAGGCCCGGAAGGCGGCGGGGAGTAAAAGGAGCGCGGGTTAGGAAACCAAGCATATGTTGATGCCGAAGAAAGTCAAGTACCGCAAGCAGCAGCGCGGCCGCATGACCGGGAAAGCCTGGCGCGGTTCCTCGCTCGCGTTCGGCGACTACGGGCTGAAAGTCATGACCTGCGGCTGGATCACCGACCGGCAGATCGAGGCGGCGCGCGTGGCGATGACCCGCTCGATCAAGCGCGGCGGCAAGGTGTGGATCCGGCTGTTCCCGGACAAGCCGATCACCAAGAAGCCGGCCGAAACCCGCATGGGTAAAGGCAAAGGTGCGCCGGAGCAGTGGGTCGCCGTCGTGCGTCCGGGCAAGATTCTTTTCGAAATGGAAGGCGTCGGGCACGATGTCGCGCAGGAAGCCTTGCGGCTGGCGGCGGCGAAATTGCCGCTCAAGACGAAACTGGTGGTGCGCGAGGGGATGGAGTAGGAAATCCATGAATAAAGTAGCGGACAAACTTCGGGCGATGGACCCAGCCGAACTCGCCAATCAGTTGCAGGAGGGCGCTGAGAACATGTTCCGGCTGCGCTTCCAGATGTCGATGGGACAGACCGACGGCGTTAAGAAATACCGCCTGCTGCGCAAGGAGCGCGCGCGGATCTTGACCATCCAGAAGGAACGCGGCGATCACCCGGCGGCCGCGCCGCCGGGAAAGAAGAAGAAATAAGGGATTGGGATCATGACGGAAACCATGCCGCTCGCGGCCCAGAACAAGAACGAAAAGGTTGGTTCGGTGGTGTCGACCAAGATGGCCAAGACGATTGTGGTCGAGGTCATCCGGCGCGTCCAGCATCCGGTGTACAAGCGGACTATCAACAAGCGCAAGAAATTTTACGCGCATGACGAGAACAGCGAGGCCAAGATGGGCGACGTGGTGCGCATCGTCGAGTGCCGGCCGCTCAGCAAGCTGAAGCGGTGGCGGCTGAAGGAAATCGTGCGGAAGGCCGTGCAGGTCACCACCGACCTGAGCGCGCTCGGGATCGAACCGGGGCCCGAGAAGCGCAAGTCAGTAAAGAAAAAGAAGGGCTAGGGCCAGGGACCAGGAGCAGAGGAGAGCGAACATGATCGGGATGCGAACGATACTCGAGGTAGCCGATAACAGCGGCGCCCGCAAGCTCGCCTGCATTTTGCCGCGCGGCGGCGATCTGGGGTTGCGCGCCGGGTTGGGCGACGTGATCACGGCCAGCGTCAAGGAAGCTTCGCCCGACGGCCAAGTCAAGAAGGGCAAGGTTGTGCGCTGCGTCATCGTACGGATGCGCAAGGAAACGCGGCGCCGGGACGGCACCTACATCCGCTTTGACTCGAACGCCGCCGTGTTGATCAACGACATCGGCGAGCCGATCGGGACCCGCGTGTTCGGGCCGGTCGCGCGCGAATTGCGCGACAAACGATTCATGAAGATCGTATCGCTGGCGCCAGAGGTGATTTGAGGAATGGCACGCAGAATCCCACAGCGGCATCAGGGCAAACCCCGCCCCAGACTGAAGATCAAGATCCGCAAGGATGACGAAGTCATCGTCATCGCCGGCGACGACAAGGGCAAGCGCGGGCGCGTGCTCGAAGTCGACCGCCGCCGCGGCCGCGTGCTGGTGGAGGGCATCGCGCTCAAGAAGCGGCACACGCGCCCGAATCCGGCGCGGCAGATCAAGGGCGGCATCGCCGAAAGCGAGAGCCCCATCGCGGTTTCCAACGTGATGTTGCTGACCTCGAGTGGCAAGCCGACGCGGATTGGCGTCAAGCTCGAGGGCGGCCGCCGCGTGCGCATTGCCCGCAAGACCGGCGAAGTGATCGAGACGAAGGGCAAGTCGTAGGGAGAACACATGGCCGCAAGGTTGAAAGAGCATTATCAAAAGAACGTCATCCCGGCGCTGACCAGGGAGTTCGGCTACGGCAACGTCATGGCGGTGCCGAGGATCCAGAAGATTTCGATCAACATGGGCATGGGCGAGGCCACGCAGAACGCCAAGGTCCTGGAGGCAGCCGTGGCCGAGCTGGCCGCTATTTCCGGACAGAAGCCCGTGATCACCAAGGCACGCAAGTCCATCGCGGCCTTCAAGCTGCGCGAAGGCATGTCGATCGGCTGCACGGTGACGTTGCGGGGCGACCGCATGTACGAGTTTCTGGACCGCCTGGTGAACGTCAGCCTGCCGCGCGTGCGCGATTTCCGCGGCGTGTCGTCGAAAAGCTTCGACGGGCGCGGCAATTACACGCTGGGCATCCGGGATCAGTTGATCTTCCCGGAGATCGACTACAACAAGGTGGAAAAGGTGAAGGGCATGAATATCTGCATCACCACGTCGGCGAAAACGGACAAGGAAGGCATGGCGCTGCTGGCCCAGATGGGCATGCCGTTCCAGAAGGCGAACTAAGAGGAGAAACATGGCAACAACCGCCAAGATCGCTCGTGACGAGAAGCTGGCAGCGGCGAAAGCCGCCAAGAAACCGAAGTTGGCTTGCCGGCACCGCAACCGCTGTTTCCAGTGCGGCCGCCCGCGCGGGTTTCTGCGCAAGTTCCAGCTGTGCCGCATTTGTTTCCGAAAGCTGGCGCTGGCGGGCGAGGTCCCGGGCGTGATCAAGGCGTCTTGGTAAGCAGGGCGGGGAAGCGAACGTAGGGAGTGAACCAATGATGACATCCGATCCGATCTCGGACATGTTGACCCGGATTCGCAATGGTCTGGCCGCGCGCCATACCAAGGTGGACGTGCCGGCCTCGCGCCTGAAGACCGAGATTGCCAAAATTCTGAAGGACGAGGGCTTCATCGCCAACTACAAACTCACCGAAGAGGGCGCCAAGAGGTCCATTCGAATTTATCTGAAGTACACGCCGGGCAACATGCCCGTGATCTCGCGCATCGAACGCGTTTCGCGTCCGGGCTGCCGCGTGTATGTCGGGTCGAAGGAAGTGCCGCGCGTGCTGGGCGGTCTGGGAATCAATATCCTGACCACGCCGCGCGGAGTCATGACCGGTCTCGCCGCGCGCAAGGAAGGCGTGGGTGGCGAACTGTTGTGTCAGGTTTGGTAGGGAGTTTCAAATGTCGCGAGTTGGCAAAAAACCCATTCCGTTGCCGCAAGGTGTGAAGGTCGCCGTCCTGGCTCCCGGCGCGGGCGCCGGCAACGGCGCGCAACTCCAGGTGGAGGGCCCTAAGGGCAAGCAGTCCGTTCCGATCCCGAAGGGCATCACCGTGAAGCAGGCGGGCACTGTTTTGGAGGTGGCGCGTGATACCGATGAGTATGCGGCGGCACACGGGCTGACGCGGGCGCTGGCGGCCAACGCCGTCCAAGGCGTCTCCAAGGGATTCACGCGCGAGCTGGCGATCTTCGGCATCGGCTACCGCTGCGAAGTGAAGGGCCGCGTAGCGACTTTCGTGCTCGGCTACTCGCACCCCATCGAGTTTTACCTGCCCGACGGCATCGATCTCAGGGTGGATAAGCCCGCCGGCAACCTCACGCCGCTGGTTCTCACCGGCGCTGACCGGCAACGGTTGGGGCAGGTGGCGGCCAATATCCGCGCGCTCCGTCCGCCGGACCCGTACAAAAACAAGGGCATCCGCTATGCGGACGAAGTACTGCGCAAGAAGGTCGGCAAGACGGGCGCCGCGGGCGGCAAGTAAAGCAGGAGAAAGACATGGCACGCGAATCCAAAGACCAAATCCGGCGGCGGATCCACAAGCGCATCCGGCGGCGGCTGAGCGGCAGCCCGGAGCGGCCCCGCCTGGCCGTGTTCCGCAGCCTGAAACACATTTACGCCCAGCTGATCGACGACACCAGGGGCCACACGTTGGTGGCGGCCTCGTCGAATGAAAAGGGCGGCAGCAACGGCGGCAATATCGCCGGAGCCCAGGCTGTCGGCAAGCTGGTGGCCGAGAGGGCCAAGGCCAGAGGCATCAACGCCGTGGTGTTCGACCGCGGCGGCTACTTGTATCACGGCCGCGTCAAGGCGCTGGCGGATGCCGCACGCCAGGCCGGTCTTCAGTTTTAAAGGATCTTATGTCAACGGCCACAGCACAACGTATTGACGTGAACAGCTTGAATCTCAAGGAGCAGGTGGTTTCCATCAACCGCGTCACCAAAGTGGTGAAGGGCGGCAAGAACTTGAGCTTTTCGGCGCTGGTCGTCGTGGGCGATCCCGGAGCCAAGATCGTCGGCTATGGAACCGGCAAGGCCAAGGAAGTTCCGGCTGCGATCAAGAAGGGCATCGAATCGGCCAAGAAGAATCTTCGGCGCGTAAACGTATTGGAAACCACCATCCAGCACGCCGTGCTGGGGCGGTTCGGCAGCGGCCGCGTGCTCCTGAAGCCGGCTCCCGCTGGAACTGGCGTCATTGCCGGCGGACCTGTGCGCGCCGTTATTCAAGCCGTCGGCATTCCGAACGTGCTCACCAAGTCGATCGGCTCCCACAATCCCCACAACGTGGTGAAAGCCACCATCGACGCGCTGGAGCAGTTGCGGGACAAACAAGCCGTCGCCGACATGCGCGGTCTTGAGCTCGGGAAGGTAGGATAAGCCATGGCCGGAACTATCAAAATCAAGCTGGTGCGCAGTCCCATCTGCACTCCGGAAAAGCACAAGGTGATCGTGCGCGCCCTCGGATTGAAGAAACTCAACCGCGTGGTGGAGCGGCCGGATACGCCCGCCTTCCGCGGTATGGTCAAGAAGATCCCACACCTGCTGGAGATCGTGGAGTAACGCAATGAATCTCAGTCAACTGAAACCGCCCAAGGGCCAGCAGAAAAAGCAGCAGCGCGTCGGCCACGGCATGGGCTCCGGCCGGGGCAAGTATAGCGGCCGCGGCGCCAAGGGCGCCAAATCCATCACCGGCTATTCCCGCATGCGCGGATTCGAGGGCGGCCAGATGCCGCTCCACCGGCGCCTGCCGAAGCGCGGTTTCACCAACATTTTCCACAAGGATTACGCCATCGTGAACGTCGGCCGCCTGGAGCGCCTGGAAGGCGACAGCTTCGACGCGGCGCGACTGCTGGAGCTCGGCGTCATCCGCAAACTCAAGGACGGCCTGAAAATCCTCGGCTCAGGCGAGCTGAAGCGCAAGATTCGGGTAAGAGCGAACTTGTTTTCCAAGTCGGCGGTGGAAAAAATCCAGGGCGCCGGGGGCCAGGCGGAAGTGATCGGCCAGAAGTGAGCCGCGGGGAGCTCTGGAGGACCTATGAAATTCTTCGACGCAGTCGCGAACGTATTCCGGATTCCGGATCTGCGCAAGCGCGTCCTGTTCATGCTGGCGCTGCTGGCCGTCTACCGGCTGGGCGGGCACATCCCGATCCCCGGCATCGATGCCCAGCGCTTTGAGGAGTTCATCAACCAGAGTGCGGGAAGCGTCTTCGGCTTCTTCGACCTGTTCACCGGCGGCACGTTCCGGCGCCTGACCATCTTCGCCCTGGGAATCATGCCCTACATCACCAGCTCGATCATCCTCCAGTTGCTGACCGTGGTCGTGCCGACTCTGGAAAAGCTGCAGAAGGAAGGCGAAATCGGGCGGCGCAAGATCACGCAGTGGACGCGCTACCTGACGGTGATTCTGGCCTTGGTGCAAGGCTTCGGGATCGCGACGCTGCTGCAAGGCTCCGAGCAGGGCTTCGTGCGGAATCCCGGATTCGGATTCACGATGATGACCGTGCTGACGCTCACCACCGGCACGGCCTTCATCATGTGGCTCGGTGAGCAGATCACCGAGCGTGGCATCGGCAACGGCATGAGCCTGCTGATTTTCGCGGGCATCGTCGTCGGCTTGCCGACGGCCATTCTCGAAATGTGGAACAAGATGCAGACCGGGGAATGGAGCGTCATCCACATTATCGTGATCGTGGCCATGATGATCGCCGTGGTCGGCTTCATCGTGCTGGTCGAACGCGGCGAGCGGCGCATTCCCGTCCAGTACGCCAAGCGCGTCATCGGCCGGCGCATGATGGGCGGCCAGTCGACGCACATGCCCCTCAAGGTGAACGCGGGCGGCGTGATCCCGGTCATCTTCGCCAGCAGCTTGCTGGCGTTCCCGCAGACCGCCAAACAGATCGCCTACGTGCGGGACAGTCCGGTGCTGAGCGGGATGCTGGACGCCATCGGCGGCAACAATCCTCTGTATTACTTGCTGTACACCGTGCTGATCATCTTTTTCTGCTTTTTCTATGTGTCGATCATCTTCAATCCCAATGAAGCGGCGGACAATATGCGCAAGTACGGCGGCTTCATCCCGGGCATCCGGCCGGGCAGGAACACGGCCGAGTACATGAACAACATCCTGACGAAGATCACGGTGGTTGGGGGCCTGTATCTTTCGGTCCTCTCGCTGCTGCCGATGATCATGATCCAGGGTGTGGCGCTCCAGCGCATCCCTGGCATCGGACCTTGGATCGACGCGAAT
>CAZTKA010000164.1:0-3459 GCA_964614015.1 uncultured Bordetella sp.
TAGGCAACGCCGCTGCGGCCTGCGTGCGATGGGCGACTGTGGTGGCGATACAACCAACTCCGTTGCCGGTCCGGACAACACCGGTCGAGAGGGCCCTCTAGAACAAAACCAGCACCGGCTTGAAAGGAACGGACGACGACTTCAACACCGGAAGTGTAACTGCGAGCCATTGGTCTGGGTCGAGGTGCATAACCCCGGTCCAACTGCAGAACGCCTGCCCACAGCCGGTGATAAAATCGGAGTGTGAGTTCACTCTCCCCCAGGCTCCAGGTCCGGGTCCAGCAGAGGCAGACCCTGACGCCCGGCTTGGTCCAGATGGTCCATCTGCTCCAGCTCAATCGTCTGGAGCTGAAGGACATGATCACCGCCGAGATCGCGCAGAACCCGGTGCTCGAAGAGGCCACCGACGGCGGCGAGGAACTGACGCCCGAAGAACTCCAACCCCTTCTCGAAGCCGAGCGCGTCTCCGAGCCTGCGGACCAGTCGATCATCGAAGTCACGCCGACAAGCGCCGTATCCGACGCCTACATGACCGAAGGCGAGCAACCGGCGGCGCCCGTTACGGTTCGGGAGGCGGCTCCCGGGCCCGAAAGCGCCGAAGCGCCCGTAGCGCCCGCCGACCCGTTCGAGGAAATCGACTTCGGCAGCTACTTCGACGATTACCTCGACCCCGGCTTCAAGAGTCCCGCCGCGGAAAATCCGGAAAAACCGTCTTTTGAAACCTTCCTCTCCTCCCCGGTCACGCTCTCCGATCACCTGCACTCTCAGCTCTCGCTGGTCGCGCTGCCGGAAAGCGTGCGCGACGCCGCCGAAGAAGTCATCGGCAACCTGGATGAAAACGGCTACCTGCTTTCCACGCCGGAAGAGCTGGCCCGCGAGAGCGGACACGCCCTGCAAGACGTCCTCGAGGCGATTCGCGTGGTGCAGACGCTCGACCCGGCCGGGGTCGGCGCCTCCAGCGTGCGGGAATGCCTGTTGCTGCAGTTGGAAAGCCGCAACGCCAAGGGCGGCGTCGCCTGGCAGATTGTCGCCGACCACCTGAAGCTGGTCGAAACGCGCCAGACCAAGGAGCTGGCGCGCGTGTTGCGCCGGCCGCTGGAACACATTCAGATCGCGCTCGATGTGATCCGCCATCTGGACCCGCGCCCCGGCTTGCGCTACTCGGGTTCCGGCGCCCGCGTCGTCGAACCCGACGTCTATATTTTCAAGGATGGCGAGGATTACCTCATCCAGGTGAGCGACGACGATATCCCGCAGTTGCGCCTGAATCCGCAGTACCGCCGCATGATCGACCGCGAGCATGAGCCCGACAAAGACGTGCGTAATTACGTCAAGGAGCGTTACGCCTCCGCCATTCAGCTCATGAAAAACATTGAGCAGCGCAAACAAACCATTCTGCGCGTGTGCCAGTCGATCGTGCGCCGGCAGCAAATGTTCCTGGAACACGGCATCGATCACCTGCGGCCGATGATGATCAAGGAAATCGCGGAGGAGATCGGCGTCCACCCCTCCACGGTCAGCCGCGCCGTTTCCAGCAAGTACGCGCACACGCCGCAGGGCGTTTTCGAGCTGCGCTACTTCTTCTCGGAGGCCGTCCAGGGGCCCGGCGGCGGGGCCACGCCGCTGCTGATCCTGAAACGCCGGGTCAAGAAAATGATCGAGGAAGAGGACCCCGCTCATCCGCTCACCGATGAGCAGATCACGGACCGCTTGCAACAGGAAGGCATTCAGGTTACGCGGCGAACGGTCGCCAAGTACCGGGAGGACATGCGCATTCCGTCCACGCATCAACGGCGGGCGCGCGAATAAAGATACCTGCGCGGTGCCGCGCGCGGCGGCGAACGCCTGTTCGCCGCGGCGAAGGAGAAACGATGCAAGTCACCTACACCGGAATCCATCAAGAATTGCCGCCGAAGATTCAGGCCAAACTGGAGGCCAAATTCGCCAAATTATCGAAATTGCTCGACAGCCGCGGAGAACACAAGGCTCATGTTGTCGTCAACCGGCAGAAACGCTCCTTCCGCGCCGAAGTCACCGTGCACTTCTACGACCACCAGTTCGTCGGCATCGGCACCCAGGCCGATCTGTTTGGCGCTCTGTCGGCCGCGCTGGAAAAGCTGGACACGCAGGCCGTCCGCCAGCGCAACAAGTGGCGGGAGAAACATCGCCGCAACGGCGGTCCCGCCGCGCGGAAGGCGCCCGAACCGGCCACGGAGGAATCCTCCGGCGCGAAACGCATCTTTCGCGTCAGCGCGGGCAGCCGCAAGCCCATCACCCTCGAAGAAGCCCTGCTCGAAATCGAACAGCACAGCGACTACCTGGCCTATCGGGATGCCGACAGCGACCGGGTGAACGTCCTGATCCGCCGGCGCGACGGCCACTTCGATCTGATAGAATCCTGAAACACCCTCTATGGCCGCCCGATCCGCGCGAGCCTCTTCGTCTGCCAAGCCCACCGAGCTGGTGATCATCACCGGCATGAGCGGATCCGGCAAGGGCACGGCGCTCAAGGCCTTCGAAGACCTGGGCTATTATTCGGTGGATAACCTGCCCATCGATCTGATCCCCAAGTTCGCCGAGCTCACCAAGAGCGCGCCCAATATTCGGAAAGCCGCGCTGGTCGTCGATATCCGCGAAGGCTCCGCGCTGGAGCGCCTGCCGGCCATGTACAAGAAACTCCGCCGCCAGGTTCCCGCGCGGCTCGTGTTTCTCGAAGCCGACGATGCCGCGCTGCTGCGCCGTTTCAGCGAAACGCGCCGCCCGCATCCTTTGGGAACCGGCCAGAGCGTCGCCGACAGTATCCGCGCCGAACGCGAGCGCCTGGAGCCCATCCGCAAACTGGCCGAGCCGATCATCAACACCAGCCGGTTCAACGTCCACGAACTGCGCGATTTCATTCGTTCCACGTTCGGCGCCAGCGGGCACGCCGCCTCCGGGATGCTGGTGCAGGTTTTCAGCTTCGGATACCGCCACGGAATCCCTCCGGAAAGCGACCTGGTCTTCGACGTGCGCTTCCTGCCGAACCCCAACTACATTCCGGCCTTCAAGGACAAGAGCGGGAAACACCCGAGCGTCGCCCGCTACATCCGCAGTTTTCCGCAAACGCAGAGATTCATCGAACAGATCGGCGCGCTGCTCACCGAACTGCTGCCGCACTACATCGAAGAGGGCAAGAGTTATTTGACCATTTCCTTCGGCTGCACGGGCGGGCATCACCGCAGCGTCTTGATCGCCAGCGAGCTGCGCAAGCGCCTCGCCGCCGCGGGATATCGCGTGAAGGAGACCCATCGGGATATTCACAAATGAGCCAGCCCGCCTCGGGGTCCAGGTTTGCCAACCTCGTCGTCGGCCGCGCTGTCTGCCGCGACTTCTTCCAATCCTCGCGCTTGGAATGGCTCGAGACGAACGGCACCGGCGCCTTCGCGATGGGCACCGTCTCGGGCTGTAACACGCGCCGTT
>CAZTKA010000164.1:3469-6847 GCA_964614015.1 uncultured Bordetella sp.
GCCGTTATCATGCGCTGCTGGTCGCGGCGCTCCGGCCGCCGGTCGAGCGCTTCGTGCTTTTTTCGCGCGTTGAAGAGGAGGTGCTGGCCGGGGACCGCGCTTACGCTGTCGGCGTCACGCAGTATCCCGGCGCCGTCGCCCCCAAGGGTTACGAACTGCTCGAAGAATTCCGTCCCGAGCCGTGCGCGACGTGGCGCTACGCGCTCGACGGCGCGGCGCTCGAAAAGCAGGTGTACCTGGTTCCGCGCAGGCAGGCGGTCGTGCTGCGGTACCGCGCGGACCGCGCGATGACGCTGCGGGTGCGGCCATTCCTCGCCTATCGCGACTATCACTCGATGGCGCGCGCCAATGAGAGTTTTAACGGCCGCGTCGAAACCTCTTCTGGCGCGGCGCGCATCGCGCCATATCCGGGATTGCCCGCGCTCGAGTTCCGCGGCGCGGGTGGTTTCCTGCCAGACGGCCACTGGTATTACAACATCGAATATCTGGCGGAACTCGACCGCGGCCTCGATTTCCGCGAGGACACCTACACGCCCGGCGTGTTCGTGCTCGGCTTGGATCCGGGTGTGTGGACGCCGGTCTGTGCCTCGATCGACGGGTCTGCGGCGTGCGATCCCCCGGCGGTTCGCGATCCTTTCGTGGTCCGCCGCGCCGATGGCAAGCCCACCATCATCGCGGGGTACCCGTGGTTCACCGATTGGGGCCGCGACACGATGATCAGCTTGCCCGGGCTGTTGATCACGCCGCGCCGCTTGGAGGAGGCGCGCCAGATAATCGAGGGCTTCCTGGCGCACCGGAACAACGGCATCATCCCGAACCGCTTTCCGGACGCCGGCAAGACGCCGGAGTACAACACCGCCGACGCGACGCTGTGGATCTTCCAGGCCGTGCGCCAATGGCTCGCCGCGGGTGGCGATCCCGCGTTTCTGCGGGACGTGTTCTACCCCGCCGCCAAGGAGATCATCGCCTGGCACATGCGCGGCACACATTACGCCATTGGCGTGGATCCGCGCGACGGTTTGCTCAACGCCGGCACGCCGGGCACGCAGCTCACCTGGATGGACGCCAAGGTCGGCGACCGGGTGGTCACGCCGCGCCATGGCAAGCCGGTCGAGATCAATGCGCTGTGGCACGCAGCGCTGCGCTCCATGGCCGTGTGGGCGGGCCGTCTCGGCGACTTCGCCGCGCAAGCGGAGTACTCAGAGGCGGCCCGCCGTGCGCGCGACAGTTTCCGCACGAAATTCTGGAATCCCGCACGCGATTGCCTTTATGACGTGCTCGCACCGGAAGGCCCGGTTGCGAAACTCCGCCCCAATCAGATTTTCGCCGTCAGCCTGCCGTACGATTTGCTCGAACCGCCGCAGCAGCAAGCGGTCGTGCGTATCGTCGAGCGCGAGTTGCTCACTCCCGTCGGCCTGCGGACGCTCGAGCGCGGCGATCCCGAATATCGCCCGCGCTACGAAGGTTCGCCGCGCGATCGCGACGGCGCCTATCATCAAGGCACGGTCTGGCCGTGGCTGATGGGTCCGTTCATCGATGCGTATCTCGCCGCCTTTGGACGCACGCCGGAGACGCTCGCCTACTGCCGCTCTCTTGTGGACGGCCTCGAACAGGAAAGCGCGCGCCACGGCTGCCTCGGTTTAATCGCGGAGATTTACGACGCGGAGGAACCGCGTTACCCGCGCGGCTGCCCGGCGCAGGCCTGGAGCGTCGCGGAGCTGGCGCGGGTGCGGGCGGCATTATAGCCGCACATCAACCTAAACCAACACAAATCGATTTGCGTTCATTCGCATTCACTCGCGGCGAATATTTCCGCACGCTTGATGTAATCCATCTCCGGGAAGCGCGGCGCCAGGTACGCGTTCGCGCCCTCTTCCACGCGGCCGGGATCGATGTATTTCCCTTCCGGCCGGACCTCGCCGTAACCGGCGTACAGGCGATCGACCACGTCCATCCCTTCGACGACGCGCGCAAAGGGCACGAAGTTCTGTTCGTCGAGCATTGGGTTGTCCGCCAGATTGATGAAGATCTCGGTCGCGCGCGTATTCGCGCCGCTTTTGGCGAACGAGAGCGTGCCGCGCCTGTTGCTCTCGATGCGCGGATCGTCGGGGAGAAACTGCTCGCGCCAGAAGCGGTGGGTCTTGTAGTCCTGATGCACGCCGAACTGCGCGATAAAACCGGGCACGACGCGGAAGAAGCGGCTTTCGTCGAAATAGCCGATGCGCAGCAACTCATGGAAGCGCTCCACGCCGCGCGGCGACCACGCCTTGTTTGCTTCGACCACGATGTCGCCCTCCGAAGTGATGAACTTTACACGGAAGATCTCAGGCACCACGGGGGCCTTCTCGCCGCCGCAGGAGGCCAGCAGAAACAGGGCTGGAACAACCAGCCTGCGCATCAGCGTTTCCCCACGTCCGGGCGCGCGTCGGGGATGAAGCCGTCGCGGTTGGGCATGCGGATCTGCGGCAGGGTCTTCGCGTTCAGCTCGTCGTTTTCCTTCACGATGCCGTCCAGAAACAGCAGAAACGCGGCAACGGAATAGACTTCGTCATTCGAAAGCGAGCGCGGCTGATCGTACGGCATCGCGCGGCGGATGTAGTCGAACAGCGTCGTGGCGTAGGGCCAATAGCTCCCGACCGTCCTCACCGGGTTCTTCGTCGCGAGGCTGCCGACGCCGCCCACAAGAGCCGGATACTGGCCTTGTTTTCCTTCCGCCTTTTCGTTGTGACAGGAGGCGCACTTGGACTTGTAGACCTCGCGGCCGCGTGCCGCGGTGCCGCTGCCTTCCGGGAGCCCTGCGCCGTTGGGGAGCACGGTGAAATCGCGCGCGCGAATCTCCTCAGGCGTCGCGGGCCTTTGCGCATAGGCAGCCAGGGCCGCCACCAGGGCTGCCGCGGCCGCGCTACGCATTGGTGACGCTTCCGTCGGCCTTCACGAGCCAGCTCTTGATGCCGTTGTAATGATAGTCACTCAGGCGGCCGCGCGCCGCGACCAGTTCCTCGCGCGTGGGCTGGCGGTAACCGGATTCATCGGTGCAGCGCGCTTGCAGCACGGCGGGCGCGCCGTTCCAGTTCCAGGACATTCGGAAGCGCGCCGCCGCGCGCGGCAGCACCACGCCCTGCAGCTCGGCATCGGCCCACGTCGCGCCGCCGTCGGTCGAGACTTCGACCCGAGTGATCCTGCCGTAACCGGACCACGCCAGCCCCGTGATCTCATACCGTCCGGGACCGTGCGCAAGCTTCTGCCCTCCGGCAGGACGCGTGATGATCGACTTGCCTTCCATCAGGAACGTGAAGATGCGCGCCTTGCCGTCCGGCAACAGATCCGTGTAGCGGGAAGTTTCGTCGCGCGTCATGGACGGCTGATCGACTACGTGCA
>CAZTKA010000165.1:0-6423 GCA_964614015.1 uncultured Bordetella sp.
GTATTCTGACGGGCGCTTCTTGAGGCTCTTGCAGGCGTCCGGAAAGCGGTTGCAGCCGTAATCGGAGCGCCCCGCGTAGGACGGTAAGTACCCGCCGCCGTGCGCTGCGCAGATCTTCAAGCCCGGGAAGCGATCGAGCGTTCCGTCGAAGATCATGTGCGAAAGAAAAATGGTCGTCTCCAGCGGATTGCCGATCACGTTCGTCAGTCCGCCGTTTCCCGCCAGCCGTTGGTTCAGCTCCGGGATCCCCTGGGGGTGCATGAAGATGACGCAACCCAGCTCCTCGGCTTTGCGCCAGAACACGTCGAACTTTGGAGCGGAAAGCTCATCGTTGTTCACGTGGCCGCCGATGGCCGCGCCGCGCAGGTTGTATTTCTTGACGCCGGTTTCCAACTGCTCGGCCGCAAGCTCGGGAAACTGCAAGGCGACCGAGGCGAAGGCGGCGAAACGCTCCGGATAGCGCGCGCACAGCTCGGCCAGCTTCTCGTTCTGGATCGCGATCACGCGCGCGGCCAGGTCGCGCTCCAGCCCATACCAGTTGGGATTGATGCTCAGGACCTGCACGTCGATGCCCCACTCATTCATGCGGTCAAAGCGGGCCTGAGCCATCACGGAGGCGTCGTTGGGCGCGGTGTTGATTCCCATCAGCGCGGTGGCCTCCGGGATCACTACGTGCGCATGAACATCGATGGTCCGCACGCGGCGGCCGCCCACGCTCACCTCTCTGCGCTGCGGCGCCTGTTGCGCAGGCAACCCCGCGGACAGGCAGCAGCCGGTGAAAATCGCTCCGGCGTCTTTCAGAAAGGTTCGGCGGTCCATTTTCACTCCCTGGGTTGGTATTATACTCACGAGTCTTATGAAGCACCTCATCGCAATTTTCGTACTGATTCTGGCCGGCTTGCCGGGCATCCTGCTGATGAACGCGCAAAACGACCCCGCGCCCCTGGCCGAGCAGGTTTTCAAGAACGTCCAGGTCCTGAAGGGCATCCCCGCCGACGAATTCATGGACACCATGGGGATTTTTTCCGCCGCGCTTGGGATGTCCTGTGAGGATTGTCACGCCTCTGGAGGCCGTAGCTGGGAGGATTACGCGCTCGATACCAGCGCGCGCAAGCGCGTGGCCCGCACCATGGTCGGCATGATGGCGAGCATCAACCGCACGTACTTCGGCGGCCGCCAGGTGGTCACCTGCTACACTTGCCATCGCGCCGGCAACCGTCCTCTGGTCACGCCGAATCTCGCGACGCTTTACGACCGTCCCTTCGAGCCGGAGGACGTGATCGAGCAGGCCGCGGCCGGCCCCACCGCCGATCAAATTCTCGACCGTTATATTCAGGCAGTGGGGGGCGCGCAGCGCCTGGCGGCGCTCACGAGCTTCGTGGCGCGAGGGGTCGCGCGAGGCTATGGCCCGGAAAGCGACGCGCGGCCTGTCGAGATTTACGCCAGGGCCCCGGCGCAGCGCACGACCATCATCCACACTCTCAACGGCGGCCACACGACCGTCTACGATGGCCGTTCCGCATGGGTGGCCGCTCCGCTGCGCCCCGTTCCCGTGCTGCCGATCACCGGTCAGGCGCTCGCGGGTCTGCGATTCGACGCGCAGCTTTCCTTTCCCGGCCAGATCAAGCAGGCGCTCGGGCAGTGGCGCTCGGGTTATCCCACGTCCATCGGCGACCGCGATATGCAAGTAGTGCAGGGGACCGCGCCCGGCGGAGCGCTTGTGACACTGTATTTCGACGCGGAGACAGCATTGCTTGCCCGGCAGGTGCGCTACGCGGATTCACCCGTCGGACGGGTGCCCACGCAAATCGACTATAGAGATTACCGCGAGGTCGCGGGCGTCAAGATGCCGTTTCAATGGACGTTGGCATGGCTGGACGGCAAGGAAGACTTTGCGCTGGCCGAGGTCCGTGCCAACGTGGCCGTGGAGGCATCCTGGTTCGCCCGCCCGTCCCCTGCGGCGGCCCGCTGATTGCCACGGCCCGCTTGCGGCCGCAGTTCGATACAACTGTTACCATCGAACTGATGACGCGCCGCGTGTTTGTGGCCTCGCTCGCCACGGGAGCCCTCGCCAGAGCCGCCACGCTCACCCTGCCGCCAGCAATCGAGCGGTACACCGACGCCGCCACGGAATTTCCCGTCTTCCGCCTTACGGATCCCTCGGTTTCCAGTTTCCTGCCCGCCGGCGCTTCTCATGTGATTTCGCGGCGGGGAAATTTCCTGCTGTACGCATCGGATGCTGCCGGACGCATGCAGGCTTTTCGAATGGATACGAAAAAAGGCGAGGCGCGGCAGCTCACGGAAGCCGCGTTGCTTTCGCCGGGCGCGCTGACTATGCTCCCGGGCGATCGCGGGTTTCTGTACATCGACGGAGACAGGCTCATTGCGTCGCCCTTCACTTCGGGACGGCAGCGGACGTTGTATACAATCCCGCCGGGCTATGAGCATGCACCGGGGTTGACTGCCAGCATCGATGGGTTGTACTGCACGCTGGTCGAGCACAAAGGCACGGCGCATCGCTTGCGACTCGTGGATCTGCGAACGGGGCGGACAACGACGTTGGCGGAAGCGGACGAGCCTATGCGGGCTCCCCTGCCGCGGCCCAAGCGCGCCTCCGTCCTCTATCTGCGCGGCGGCGGCGTGTGGCTGGCCAACTATGACGGCAAACAGAACTATCGCCTGCGCCTCGCCGACGGGCGCGCCGAGCAGGCGATCTGGAGTCCGGATGGCCGCGCTGTGCTGTATCTGCATGTGCCCGCCGGATCCGGGCGTCTGAACGCCATCCGGGAGTTCGTCCCGGACACGAACCAGGACCGCGCAATTGCCGACACAACCCAGTTTCTGCGCTTCGCCGCCAACGCTGACGCCAGTGTCTTTGCGGGCGCCAGCGGCAGCAAAGCGACGCCTTACATTTTATTGCTGGTGCGGGCCGTCAAGCGCGAATTTACGCTGTGCGAGCACCGCGCCGGCGACCCCGCCATGGCCGCTCCGCTGTTCACCGCCAACAGCCAGCAGATCTATTTCACCAGCGACTTGCACGGCAAGCCCGCCATCTACCGCATAGACGTCGAAAAGTTAGTGGAGGAAACCGCGCCCCCGGCATGATCCCCGAATTGCGCTTCGCCTGCCAGCCCGGCTGTACCAACTGCTGCGATCAATCCGGATTCGTGTATTTGAGCGAGGACGACATCCGGCGCGCGGCCAAATTCGTGGGCCTGTCGCCGCGCGCTTTCGAGGCGCGTTACATCTACCGGACCCGCCACCGGCGCCGTTTTCGCAAGCCGCCGGACCGGCAGTGCCCCTTTCTGGAAGGCGGATGTTCCATTCATCCCGCCAAGCCGGCGCAATGCCGCACGTTTCCGTTCTGGCCGGAACTGGTCGAAAGCCGCGCGCAATGGAAGCGCACCGCCAAGTATTGTCCGGGAATCGGGAAAGGGCCGCTGATTCAGATCGGCGAAGCGATGGAGATCGCCGGACAGCAGCGCCGTGCCTACCCGGAGGCGTACTAGCGTGCCTTGACCGTTTCGCCGGGACCGGCGTAGTCCAACTGCCAGGCCGGCTTCGCCGGGCCCAGCGCGATTGAACGGCAGATTCGACCGAGCGCCGTTTGAAGCACCCGGCCGTGGTCGTCGTATCCGACACGGCGCGGCGCCTCTTCGTGTAGCGGCTTAGGCGTCCCGCTCTTCCTGCACGTCCGTTTCCTCCAGCTTCGCCACGATGCTCGGGCTGGCCTCCATCAACTGCGTCAGCGCCACTTCGGCTCGCGCGGCCGGGCGGGCTGCCTGCGGCGGCCGCTCGAACTGCTCCGCGATCTGATTGCGCAGGGTTTCCGGCAAAACGCTGTCCAAATACTCGAGCGCGGTGGCGCGCAGCTTCGGATCATCGGTCAACAGAGCGCGGAACGCCAGACCAATCGCTTGCGGCGGCAGCACCAGAGCCAGCAGGTTCGAAATGTGGCTCAAGCGCTGCGCCGCCGGATCCACGGGACCGGCCGCGCCTGCTTGTAAGCCGGAGGCGGCGGCGCCTACGCCGGATGGCGGACTCGCTCGTCCATACGCGATCAATTCGCGGCTCACAATCTCGCAGATCAGATTCTGATCCGGACGGTACTCCGGATGACGCGTCCGGATCTTGTCCAAAGCCCGGCCGCAGCGGTAGCGGATCTCGAAATTCGAATCGCCGAGCTGCGCCAGCAGTCCCTCCCAGGCGATGCGGCCTCCCGTGGCCGCCAGGATGCGGGGGATCCTGCGGCGCACCTTTAGCGCCACTGCTGGATTCGCCAGCGTGTCCACCAGCAAGCCCGCCGTTCGCGGCCCGCTCTGCACCAGAATGTCGTGGACGCGCCGCGCCACGTCGTCGTGCCCCAGCAGCTCAATCACCTGCGGCAGGAGCACCGGCTCCACCGGTTTCTCCAAAGCGGCCCGGATGCGCACGGCATCTTTGCTGCGCAACTCCGCCAGCCGCTGCAGCACCGGATCGGCAGCAGCGCCCGGGGCTCCCCGCAAAACGGTCGAGCCGTACGACCCTGTTACCGTGCTGCGCAGCGCCACTGTGCGCGTGACCGCGTCTTCGGCTTCTTCCGGCGCGATGCTAACGGCCTGTCTTGCCAGCCCGCGTTCCAACACGTCGACGTAAGCCCGGTCGAGGCGGAACGCCAGCCAGGCCGCCAGCGCCGAAATCACCGCCGTCGTGGCCAGGATCACGCGCGACGCCACCGGGGCCGGGAAGGAAATCATGAAGGAGATGAACGCCGCGGCCAGTCCGTCCCCCAGACGGTCGACGCCAATATCGATCACGGGTTTCGTGGTGCGTTTCTCATCGGCGGGCATTGGCGTGTAAAACAATTCGTACCCGGACCGGTACAGCGATCCGCGCAGCAGTTGTTCCAGGCCGCGCGCGACGATCAACGCCGTCGCGCCGGGCAGCAGCAGCGAGGCGAGACTCGCTCCCGTCACGGTGATCGGAAGCACGGCAACCGTGCCGCCGGGCCCGAAACGTTTCATCCACATCCGGCTGACGGCGGCCTGCATGGCGAACGTCACGGCCGAGGTCACCGCATAGAACACCGAAAAGAAGCGCCCGAGCGCCGGCCCCTTCCCGAACGCCCCGTAGGCGTTGAACTTGAACAAATAATCGAGCGTCGCGGCGCTCACCGACGTCATCAACACAAAACAGATCAGTCCCAGCAAATACGGCGCGCTGGAGATCACGTCCGGAATCGACTGCGCCTCGCGCTGGAACTCGGTGGAGCGCGGCGGAGCGAAACGCATCAGCGAAAAACCGCAAGCGAGCTGCAGGACCGCCAGCAGGATCAACAAGCCCGCCGGAACAGCGAGCGAGCTGACGCGTTCCCCCAGCAATCCGCCCGCGACCGCGCCGAGCGTTCCGAAGGCCGTGATGTGGCCGAAGCGCCGCCTCGCTTCGCGTGCGTCGAAGCGCTCGTTCGCCAGCGCCCAGAATCCACTCAGCAGGACCGGTCCGAGCGACATGACGTGCAAGTACACGAACGCGCCGATGACCTGCGGGTACCGCGCCAGCAACAGATACTCTCCTCCGTGCAGCACGGCGCCCGCAAGATACGCGGCCGGGATCACCCGCGCGGGTCCGCAGGAGCGCAGCAAACGCGCCACGAGGATCGCGATCAAGATCGCCAGCACGGCCGAGGCGCCCACGGCGGCCGGCAGCGCGGAGGGCGGGAACACGGCCAAAAACAGCGTGTCGCGCGTGGCCTTCCCCGCCACCTGCCAGGCCATCATCAGGCCCGCGGCCAGGACGGCCTGACGGGCGGGCGCCGGGAAGTTCACGCGAGGAAGCCCTCGGCCGCGGCGCCCGCGGGCAACGTGCGCGGCACGGGTTCCGTGCGCCGCCGGTACTCGCGCCCGATCACGAGCGCAACCGCCAGCCAAGCTGCGGTGAGGACCAGATTCGCGGCCGCAAAACCCTTCACGTCCAAAATCAGCCAGTGCGTCCCCACCCACACCAGGGCTGCCGAACACACATCCCCCATCCGGACAAAAAACGAGTCGATCGCCGCTTTGGCTTTGTACTTGGCCTCGCGCGTGGTGGGCAGAAACAGCGCCTGCCGCGCGGTGTTTTGGATGGAATAATCCGTTCCGTTCTCAAAAATCTTCACCCACTGGATCATTCCCAGCAACGGTATTGCGAGAATCATGGAATAACCCGTGAGAGCAAGCACCGGCAGAATGCACAGCGCGGCGCCCACGCCCGCGTACCGGAGAATGCGCGACACAAAGAAAAGCTGCAGGATCATCCCGACCACGCTGAACAGGCTCGAAATCTGTCCTGTGAACTGGACAATGAACACTTCCTGCGCCGCTGTATCGGGGCCCACCTGGCGCGCGGCTTCGGCATCCCCAGCAAGCAGGCGGCGCGGATGATCCTGGAGCTTCTGCTGGCTGAAGA
>CAZTKA010000165.1:6433-6675 GCA_964614015.1 uncultured Bordetella sp.
GGCGCGCGGCTTCCGCGGTCAGGAACTTGCCCAACAGGTACTCGCCGGTGGTGTTCACGAAATTCAGCAATATCATCAATCCAGCGATCCAGAGCAGGTAGCGGTCCTTGCCCAGGATTTCCAGAATGCCCGTTTCCTTTAAGGGGATCCCGGCGGCACGCTGCACGCGAGTGGCACGCGCATCGACTGCACGCGTGATTGCCAGCGCGGCGGCCAGCAGACCCGCCGACACCAGCATTAGT
>CAZTKA010000166.1:0-6477 GCA_964614015.1 uncultured Bordetella sp.
GAGACGCCGACGCTGACTCGCGCGTAGAGATAACCGGCCGGACTCGCCGGGTTCGAGGACCACGGACCGGATGCGCTTTGGGCGAATTCCAGGGTTGGCGTGGACATCGTTTTGGTATTGAAGTTCCAGGTGTTGTTCGTCTTGGTCACCGCCGCTTGCGCTTTGGCGATGCCCAGCGAGGTGCCGTCCAGTTCAATTGCCGCCGCCAGCGCCGCGGCATCGGCATACGCCTGCGTTTCCGTTTTCGTGGTGTAAAGGCGGCCCATGTCCACAGCCAGGCCGACAGCACCCATCAGCGCAAATCCGGCCACGGCGATGGTGACTAACACGTAGCCTCTTTTCCGCCGGGATTTGCTGGATTGCGTCCATTGCATGAAATTGGTACCTCCTTTGAGGTGAGTCTAGGGCTCTTCTCTCCTAGGAAGATCGCAGGATGTGGGCTAGTGAAATATGAGGAAAACTTCGGAATTTCGCGGAGAGTTCCCCTACCTAATCTCAGGGGGACGCCTTAGGAAGTGGATTTCTCACCGTCGCCGGAGAGGCGACGCGCGCCACATTGTGTTTCGGCCCGCGCCAGGTTGCTCAGGCGCCAAGGCGCAGGAGAAGATAGACGGCCGGTATGCTGAACAGAGTGGAATCGACGCGGTCCAGCCAGCCGCCGTGGCCCGGCAAGGAGTCGCCGCTGTCTTTCAGTCCGGCGCCACGCTTGAGCGCCGATTCGCACAGATCACCGAGTTGGCCAAAGGCATTGGCGGCGGCGGCCACCCCCGTCGCCAAGGTCAAGGAAGACCCGGGGATCAGGAAATGGGCGTAGAGCATGCCCACCAGAGTTCCGAACACAATCGAAGCAGCCGATCCTTCCCAGGTCTTGTCGGGGCTGATGCGGGCCGCCAGCTTGCGGCGTCCGCAGGTGCGTCCCGCATAGAGCGCCGCGGAGTCGCCCACCCAACTTACCAGCAAAGCCAGCATCAGCCAGTGCGGATTCGCATCGCGCAGCAGCGCCGCGCAGCGCCAGGCTCCGAAGATATAAATCACGCCCAGCAGAGCGGCGGCAGCGCCAGCCAGTACGGACTCCAGCTTTTCGGCACGCAGCCCGAGGGCCATCAACCCCAGTCCGATGACGACGATGACGGGCAGCAGCGGTTCCGGAGAGAGCAACAGAGCCAGACCGGCGGCGATTCCAAACCAGCCCGAAGCGTGAATCCCATGGCCGGCCACGATCGCGTCAAATTCGCGGAAGGCAAACACACCGACCACGGCCGTCAACAGCAGGAAGGCCCAGTCCGGGCCGTACAGTACCACGCCCGCCACGACCGGGACGAGGACAAGGGCGGTCAGGACCCGCGTCATGAAGCACTGCTCGCCCGGGCAGCGGGTTCGGCGAGGCTTCCCAAACCGCCGAAACGGCGGTCGCGGCGCTGGTACTCGAGAACAGCTTCCAGCAGATCGCGCTGGCGGAAATCCGGCCACAAGGTTTCGGTGACGTACAGCTCCGCGTAAGCGATCTGCCACAGCAAGAAATTGCTCACGCGCATTTCTCCGGAGGTGCGGATCAAGAGGTCGGGATCGGGCAGTCCGGCGGTGTGGAGATGTTCCGAAATCGCCTCCTCGGTGATCTCGGACCCCTCGCGCAGCAAGGCAGCGACGGCGTCCACGATCTCCGCGCGGCCGCCGTAGTTGATGGCCAGATTCAAGCACAGGCCGGTATTTCTCGCGGTGCGCCGCATTACGATGTCCAGCTTGGCGCGGACTGTTTTCGGGAGGCCATCCAAGCGGCCGATGGCGCGAAAGCGAACGCCGTGCCGCAAGAGCTCGGCCAACTCCGCGCGCAGATACAGGCGCAGTAGCCGCCACAGAGTCTCGACTTCCGAAGACGGCCGCTTCCAGTTTTCACTGGAGAACGCATAGAGGGTCAACGCCTCGACGCCAAGGCGCGCGCAAGTTTCGACAGCGGCGCGCACGGCGGCGACGCCCGCCTGGTGGCCGGCTACACGGGGAAGGTTCCGTTGCCGGGCCCAGCGTCCGTTGCCGTCCATGATGATGGCGATGTGGCGGGGAATTCGTCCGGGATCAATCGCACGCGCCAGCGGCAGGTCGGCATGTCCCGGCGGCAGCGCATCCAACAGGGCTAGCATGTCTCAGAGTCCATGGTAGCAGCGGGCCCGCCGGCAGGCCCCGGTTAACTCTGTATCACAAAGTACTTGCTATTTGTGGGAACGTGCGCTATGCTGCAAACATGGCGCCGCTGAGGCCGCTGCCGAAACCGATTCCTTTGGAAACGCACGCTCTCGACAACCTGCGCTATATCCGGGAAACCATGGAGCGCGCCGGATCGTTCACGGCGGTGCCGGGGTGGGGCGGCGTGGTCATGGGCGTGACAGCGCTGGCCGCCGCCGGTTTCGCCTCGCACGCCACGACGCGCGAACGTTGGCTGGCGATTTGGCTGGGCGAGGCTCTGGTGGCGCTGGTGGTGGGCGTGCTGGCGATGTGGCGCAAGTCCAGGGCCGCCGGTTTGCCGTTGTGGTCGGCGCCGGCGCGAAAGTTCATCTTCAGTTTCATCCCGCCGCTGTTCGTGGGCGCGCTGCTGACCTTCTCGCTGTGGAACGCGGAGGCGGCCGATGCCATCCCCGGCCTGTGGCTGATGCTGTACGGCGTCGGCGTCATGACCGGGGGAGCGTTTTCCGTTCCGGCGGTTCCGGTGATGGGGGCCTGCTTTCTGGTGGAGGGAGCGCTGGCGCTGTTCCTGGCCCCGGAATCATTGCCGAGCGCCTGGGCCGATGTCTGGCTCGGGGCCGGATTCGGCGGTTTGCATGTTGTGTTCGGCGCGATGATCGCGCGCCGCTATGGCGGCTGATATGGCAAAGGCAAACACTGCGCAACATCTGGCGCCGGTTTTGCGCCCGACAAGCAAGCCCGACCCTCACTTAGCCGAACTGGACCGGTTGATCCACGAACGCATGCGCCTGGGCATCGTCAGCGCTCTGGCCGTGCATGCTTCGCTCACGTTTAACGATCTGAAGCGGCTGTTGGATACCACCGACGGCAACATCAGCGTCCACGCCCGCAAGCTGGAGGAGGCGGGATACATCTCGTGCACGAAACGGTTCGAGGGACGAATGCCCAAGACCGAATACGCGCTGACTGCGGCGGGACGCAAGGCTTTGGAGAAGTACCTGAATCACATGGAGGCCCTGATTCATGCCATGCGGACTCCAGGCGGAGGCCGAAAATGAGTTTTCACGTCGCCATCATCATGGACGGCAACGGGCGGTGGGCCCGGGAACGGGGCTTGCCCCGCATCGCGGGTCATCGCGAGGGCGCGACCGCTGTCCGTAATGTCGTCGAAGCGGCGCCGGATTTAGGCATCGACACGCTCACGCTGTACGCCTTTTCGGAGGACAACTGGAGCCGCCCGGCGCGTGAGGTTTCCGCGCTGATGAAGCTGCTGGGCCGGTATCTGGTGCAGGAAACCAGGCGCTGCGTCGAAAACGGAGTCCGCCTGGAAGCGATCGGACGGCGCGACCGTCTGGGCGCTCCGCTGGTGGCGCTGCTCGAGCAGGCCGAGCGCGCCACGGCCGGCGGCGGCCGTCTGCACCTGCGGCTGGCGATCGATTATTCGTCGCGCAGCGCGATCGTACAAGCGGCCCGCCGCATGCAGGGCCTGCCCACGGAAGAAAAGTTCTCCGCTTTACTGGGGCCGGATGTAGATCTGTTGATCCGCACTTCGGGAGAACAGCGCCTGAGCGATTTTCTGTTGTGGGAATGCGCCTACGCGGAGATGGTCTTCACTCCGCGCATGTGGCCGGCTTTCAGCAAGGCCGACCTGGCCGCGGCGGTCGAAGAATTCCGCCGCCGCGAACGGCGCTTCGGCGCACTGGCTCCGGACCGGCGGACAGCCTAGCGCGCATCACTGCACTCCGGCGAGCGCCATCTGTTCACGTCCGATCACCCGCACCGTTGCGTTCGGCGAAAGTCCGTTGGCGATGGTGACGGTGGTGGACAGCGGTTCGAAGGGCCTGCGGAAATCCGGATCCATCCAGGCGTTGCCCTCGATTTCCTCCCACGCGAACAGTCGATAGCCGCCCGGCGGCAGACCTTGCAGTGTGAACGTTCCATCGGAGGATGAATTGGCCGCCTTGTATAGATCCTGCCGCGAGGAGCCGGAGACGGGCACGGCGGTCACGCGCACGTTTGGAACGGCATCGCCGTTGGAGCGCTCGACGCGCCCGGTAATGTTTCCGGCATCCGCGCCCAGCACGACTTCCATCTCGCCGCCGCTGAAACTCAGATCCAGCACCGCATCGGGAACTTCGCGCCCGCCGAGCTTGACGGATTTGAGGTAGTAACCCTGCGGCGCTCCGGTCACTTGCACGTTGTATATGTTGGCTGCCAGCCGCGTCTCGAAGGCGCCATTTTCGGCGATCTCGATTCTACCTTGCTGGCCACCGCCGCGTCCGCCCGGGGTTGGCACGGCGGGCTGCAGATTCAGCCGGATGGCGCTCATCTTGAAGTTCGAATCCGTCTTTTCCGGCAGGATCTTGCCCTTGATGTCAATCGGGCCCTGCAGACGCAGTGTCAGATTGGTCACGTCGCCGCTGGCGACATCGACCGGCATCCGGCCCGTCAGTTGGTCCTGTTGCCCGGGGGCAAATGTTTGCCCGGTCAAGTAATAGGAACCGGGTTGGACCCCTTTGAACTGGAAGGCGCCGGTCTGCGGATTCACTTGCGCTTGCGAGACTTGGCCGATCGAGGCCAGTGCGCCACCCAGGCCTCCCGGGGCTCCTCCCTGCCCCAAATTCGCTTGCAAGCTGCGCGGGCTCAGGATGACGGCGACTCCGCCGCGCCCGCCGCCTTTGCCCTGTTTGCCTTTGCCCTGTTGCTTGCCGTTATCGAACGGAGGGGGCTGCAAATCGGCGAGCGAAACACCGTCGATGACGCCGCTGACGGTATAGGTGCGGCGCTTGAGAAGGCCGATATCGATGCCGCGCACTTCACTGCCGGCGACCAGATCAATGGGCGTCGCCGCGTTGCTTTCAATCGACCGCGGATAGTAGGTGGTGACGTACTCTTCCGGGTTCGGTTCCGCGGGCGCGGGCTGAGGGCCGTCCGGACCGAAGATGCCCTTTAAGGCGCCGCGGCCACCGCCACGCCCATTCAGCAGTTGCTCCAGCAATCCGCCACGCCCGGTAGCGCTGACGTAGTAGCGGCCGGGAGCCAGGCCGGCCACGCGAAACTCGCCCAGGTCATTCGTGCTTCCGCTTGCAACCGTTGACAACTGGCGGCCGCCGCGCGCATAGGTGTAGCGCATCACCTGGACTTGGGCGTTCTCCACCGGATCGCCGTCCTGGTCGTAGACGCGGCCCATGATGACGCTATGTGGCATCAGCTTCAGTTGAATGCTGCCGGTGGTTTGATTCGAGGTGACTTCGATGGTGCGGGCTTGGCCGCCGGGCTGATCTTCTCCATAAGCGGCACGCACGAAGCCTGTTCGCTCGCCGGTGAGAGTGTAGGTTCCCGGGGGGACGCCGGTGATGCGGAATTCGCCTGAGTTGTCCGAGCTGGCCGCCGCACCTCCGGCCCCGGGCCCGCCGGGCCCGCCCTGCCCGCCCCGGCCCGATGGGCGCAGCGTCACCAGAACTTTGCGCAGCGGTTCGCCGGTCTTGGCATTAACCACTACGCCCGTGACAGTTCCGGGCGGCTGGACCTGTTGTTGCTGCTGTTGGCCTTGCCCCTGCCTTGCCTGGCCCTGCTTGGCCTGCCCTCCCCCACCCTGTCCCTGGGCGAAAATCGCCAGCGCTACGGAGAGCGCCGCAGCTAGGAGAATGATGGTTGTCCTGGCATTCGAACGCATACACTCATTTTGACGTTGCCGGGGCCAAGTCAGGTTATGCCCCTGGGGAGGTTTTTTGGCTCCCCGGGGAGCTCCCCATGATGAGTCTACAGCCTCAGCCCGAGCCAGGCAGCTCCGGCAGGGCCGACCGGTACTTGCCCGCGAACACTTCTGAGAACAGCGCTACCGCCTCCTCGTGAACGAGGCCGTTGTCGGCCAGGATGTGGGGCGAGCGCAGGCCCAGCGGCTGTCCGCGCATGTCCGTGCAGGCACCGCCCGCCTCGCGCACCAACAGCACACCCGCCGCGATGTCCCAGGGATTGAGGCCGAACTCCCAGAACAGATCCAGCCGGCCGCAAGCCACATAGGCCAAATCCAGCGCCGCAGCCCCGGCGCGTCTGACGCCGTGCGTGGTCATTGAAACTTGATGGAAAAAGTGCACGTTGACATTACGGTGCCGCTTGCGCGAAGGGAAGCCAGTGGCCGCAAGCGCGTCATTGAGCAGCTTGACCCGGGAGACGCGAATCGGCGCGCCGTTCAGAAACGCCCCGGCGCCGTGCTCGGCCGAGAAGATCTCGCCGCGCGAGGGGTCGGCAATGACGCCGCATACCAGTTCGCCCGCGTGCTCGAGCGCCAGCGTGACGTTA
>CAZTKA010000167.1:0-6476 GCA_964614015.1 uncultured Bordetella sp.
TCGGCTCCCCCGATGAACTGAAGGCGTCGCTCGGCATGGGCCATCTGATGAATCTCGAGACCTCGAATCTGCTCGGCAGCATGCAGGCGCTGCGCGGACTGCCCGGCGTCGAAGACGTGGCGGTGTTCGGCGGCGGCTTGCACGTGAAAGTGGGCAGCGAAGCGGAAGGGCAGGCCGCCGTGCGCGCCGCGCTTCAGCGGGCCGGCATCGAAATCCGAGTGCTCGAGCCGATCCCGGCCAGCATGGAGGACGTTTTCGTCACGCTGCTCGAGTTTCAGCAACGCAAGGAGACGAAATGAACTGGCGCCGCACGCGCGCCATCGCCCGCAAGGAACTGCTGCACATCGTGCGGGACACGCGCAGCCTGATGGCCGCGATTACGCAGCCGGTCATGATCTTGCTGTTGTTCGGCTACGCGTTGAGCCTGGATGTGGACCGCGTGCCCGCCATTATCTTGGATTCCGACGGCACCGCCCAGAGCGAGGCCCTCGCGCGCGAGTTCCGGGGCTCGCGCTACTTCCGCATCGTAAACGAAACCGGCAGCTACACCGCCATCGAGAAGGCCATGGACCGCCGCGAGGCCATGGTCGGCGTCGTGATCCCGCCCGATTACTCCGAAAATCTCCTGCAAGGCAAGGAGGCCCAGGTGCAGATCCTGCTCGACGGCACGGATTCGAATACGGCATCCATCGCCCTCGGCTACGCGGAAGGACTCGTACAATCCTACGCCCGCCGCCTCCGGGACGAAGCCCAAGTGCAGCGGGCCGGCGCTGCTCTCCAGCCTCCCGTCGATACGCGCGTGCGCGTGTGGTACAACACCGACCTGGTTTCGCGCAACTACATCGTGCCCGGCTTGATCGGCGTGATCACGATGATCATCGCCGCGATGCTGACTTCCCTGTGCATCGCCCGCGAATGGGAGAACGGCACGATGGAGCAATTGCTTTCGACACCCGTTCGGCCGGCCGAAATGGCGCTGGGGAAACTGGCCGCTTACTTCGCGCTGGGCTTGACGGTCATGTTGCTTGCGCTGTTTGTGGGGATTTACATCTTCGGCGTGCCGCTGAAGGGCAGCCCGGTTCTGCTGCTCGCTTCCGGATGCGCGTTTCTGTTTGGAGGCCTGGCGTGGGGCATTTTCATCTCCGCCGGATTCAAGAATCAGCTGGCCGCCTACCAGATGGGAACGTTCACCACGTTTCTGCCCGCTTATCTGCTTTCGGGATTCATTTACTCCATCCAGAACATGCCCTTCATCATTCAAGTGGTGGCGGTTTTCGTTCCCGCGCGCTACTTCATCAACATCGCCAAGGGTGTGTTCCTCAAGGGCGTGGGATTGGAGCTGCTGTGGTTCGACCTGCTGTTGCTCGTCCTGTATGGCATCGCGATGTTTTACTTCGCGGCGCGGAGGCTGCGCCAGAAGGTGGCTTGAGTCATGCGCCAACGGCTTCGCTGCATCATCGTCAAGGAATTCCGCCAGGTCTTTCGCAATCCGCAAACCCGGTGGATGCTGTTTCTGCCTCCCCTGTTGCAGCTTTTGATTTTCGGCTATGCGGTGAACCTGGATGTGAATTACGCGCAGATCGCCTGGATGGACGAAGATCATACGCCGCTGAGCCGCGCGTTGCTGGCGGAGTTTGAGGGCTCGGGGTATTTTGAAGTGACCGCCGCGCCGCGCAGCCAGACCGAGATGCAGAGCTTGCTGGACCGCAGCGCGGTGGACGCGGTGATCCGCGTGCTGCCCGGTTTCGCCGCGGACACCGGCCGCGGCCGACCCGCCAGCGTTCAGGTGCTGATCGATGGCACGGATTCCAACAGCGCGCAACTGGTTTCCGCCTACGCCGGACAAACCATCGCGCGCTTCACGGCGGAGATGATGAACCAGCGCCAGCGCGCGAAGATGATTGCCGCGGGAGCCCCGGCGCGGCCCGCCGTTCCGCAGGTGATCCCCGCCAGCCGCGTGTGGTTCAATCCCGAGCTCAAGAGCCGCAATTATTTCGTGCCCGGCGTCATCGTCAACATCATCATGCTGGTGACGCTTTCGCTGACCACCATGGCCATTGTCCGCGAAAAAGAAATCGGCACGATGGAGCAACTGATGGTGACTCCCATCCGCCCGAGCGAACTCATTCTCGGCAAGACGCTGCCCTTTATGCTGATCGGCTTCTGGGACATGCTGCTGGTGCTGGCGGCGTCGCTCATCGTCTTCCGCGTGCCCTTTGCGGGCAGCTTCTGGCTGCTGTGCTTCGCCGCGTTTCTGTTTATTCTGACGACGCTCGGCGCGGGGCTGCTGATCTCGACCATCTCGCGCACCCAGCAGCAGGCCAACATGGCGACGTTCCTGCTGTTCCAGCCGTTCATGATGCTGAGCGGGTTTACGTTCCCGATCTCCAGCATGCCGGAGCCGGTGCAGTGGTTCACGCTGATCAACCCGATGCGCTATTTTCTGGAAATCGTGCGCGGTATTTTTTTGCGCGGCTCGGGCATCGACACACTTTGGCCGAACCTGGCGGCGCTGGGCGTCTTTGGCGTGTCGATTCTGTGGTTCAGTGTGACGCGCTTTCACAAAACGCTGGAGTAGAAGGCGGCGCCGCCCGCCGCCTTCCGCTGTTCTGGCGTTTTCGTTTTACAGTTCCGTTTAGAGGATCCTCATAGCCGGTGTTTACCAGACCGGCAACGGTGCAGGTTGTTTCGCCACCGCAGTCGCCATCGCACGCAGGCCGCAACGGCGTTGCCTAGGACGCCGCTGTTCGCATCCGCTCGACCGGACCAGGCTCTCCGAATGGACCCGACAATTCTCGGGATGAGCGCCTCGTCTCCTGCTTGATGAATACACCGCGCCGGCGGGCGCCCCTTCCCTGCGTTTCGCCAAGTTGCTGAAGAAAAGGCGGAAAGAAAATTCGCCGGCCGGTCACTGGTAGAATGGGCTCGTGGATTCCAGGCGGAAATTCGTCGGGAAAGTGGCCTGCGGCCTGGCGGGAACGCTGGCGGCCGGACCCGCGCGCGTGCTCGGCGCCAATGACCGCATCCGCGCCGGCATCATCGGCGCGGGCGAGCGCGGCATGGAGCTCGCGAATCAACTGCGCGCGTTGCCGAATACGGACATCGTCGCGTTCGCGGATGTGTATTCGAAGCGGCTGGAATCGGTTTCGGGGACGAAGTATCCGGACTATCGCGCGCTGCTGGATGACAAGAACGTGGATGCCGTATTCATCGCCACGCCGCAGCATCTCCATGCCCAGCAGTTCTGCGACGCGCTCGCCGCGGGCAAGCACGTGTATGTCGAAAGGACGGCGGCGTTCACCGTGGCGGAGGCGCGCCGCCTGCGCGCCGCCTGCCGCGCCTCGAGGCAGGTGGTCGAGATCGGGCATCAGGCCTGCTCCAGCGGCCACATGACCGACGTGCGGCAGTTTCTGTCGGAACCGGAACGCATGGGCCGCATCACCGCGATCCACATGCAGGCGCACCGCAACACGCCGCGCGGCAAGCCGCAGTGGGCGCGGCCGGCGCTGCTGACTCCGGACTTGAATGAGGCGAACGTGCATTGGCGCGCGTTCGATCCGGCGCGCCCCTTCGACGCGCACCGCTTCGTGCACTGGCGCTACTTTTGGGATTATTCGGGCGGCACGGTGTTCGAATACATGAGCCAGCAGTTGAGCTTCTGGTACAAGGCGCTCAATCTGGACATTCCCAGCGCAGCGACAATGGACGGCGGCATTCATGTATGGAAGGACGGCCGCGAGGCGCCGGACACGGTGAACGTGACCTTGCACCAGCCGGAGGGCATGCTGATCAGTTGGTTTTCGGGCCTCGGGAACAATCATTTGGGTGTGAGCGAGGATGTGCTCGGCGCCAACGGCACGATTTCGCGCGCGGCGCAGGTACGTTACACGCCGCAGAAGATGAACCGCCCGGATCTGCGGGAGATCGCCGGACGCACGGCGCACGCACCGCAGGCGCACGTCGGGAATTTCCTCCATGCGATCCGTTTTGGCGGGGAGCCGAATTGCGGCTTCGAGGTGGGTTACCGCGTTTCGATCGCCTGCCGGATGGCGGTGGAAAGCTACCGCCAGGGGCGCACGGTCCGCTGGGATCCGCAAACCGAGGAGATCCTGTGAGACCGCGCCTATGAACTTCGGCTTCACCGAAGAACAGCGGCAGCTTCGTTGCACCATCCGCGAGTTCGCCGAGGCGGAAATGCGGCCGCACGTCCTCGAATGGGACGAGTCGCAGGCATTCCCGGTGGACGTGTTCCGCAAGCTCGGCGCCTTGGGCGTGCTGGGGGCGGTGTTTCCGGAAGAGCTCGGGGGCGCGGGCTTCGACTACGTGGCGTATTCGATCCTCATCGAGGAGCTGGCCCGCGTCGATCCGTCGATTGCGCTCAGCGCGGCGGCGCACGTATCGCTGTGCGCGAATCATATCTACGCGGCGGCGAGCGACGAGCAGAAGCAGTGCTGGCTTCCGAAGCTCGCTTCCGGCGAATGGATCGGGGCGTGGGCCCTGACGGAGCCCGAATCCGGCTCGGACGCGGGAGGAACGCGGACCAAGGCCGTGCGGGAGGGCGATTCCTGGGTGCTGAACGGATTGAAGACCTTCACCACAAACGCGCATGTCGCGGACCTGTTCGTGGTGATGGCGGTCACGGACCGCGAAAAGACGTCGCACGGCATTTCCGCGATCGCCGTACCGAAAGGGACGCCGGGCTTCACGCTCGGCAAGAAGGAGAACAAATTGGGGATGCGCTGCTCGCCCACGGGCGAGCTGCATTTTCAGAATTGCCGCGTGCCCGCGGGGAACCTGATCGGCAAGCAGGGCGAGGGGTTCATCGACAGCCTGCGGATTCTGGATGGCGGACGCATCTCGATTGCGGCTCTGGGCGTGGGCATCGCGCAGGGCGCCTACGAGGCGGCGCTGAAGTATTCGAAGCAGCGAAAACAGTTCGGGCGGTTCATCTCAGAGTTTCAGGCGATCCAGCACAAGCTGGCCGATATGGCGACCGGGATCGACGCAGCCCGGCTGCTGACGCTGCGCGCGGCCTGGATGAAGGATCAGGCGTTGAACGTCAACAAGGAATCCTCGATGGCGAAGCTGTACAGCTCGGAGACGGCGGTGCGCGTGGCCAATGAGGCCGTGCAGATCCACGGCGGCTACGGCTTTATCAAGGACTATCCGGTGGAGAAGTTCTACCGCGACGCCAAGCTGTGCACCATCGGCGAGGGGACCAGTGAGATCCAGCGCATGGTGATCGCGCGGCAGTTGTTGAAGAGTTAGGATGAGCGCCGCGGCCGAACAGATTCTCGGGGGCGACATCCGCGCCTTGGCGCGCGTGGCGACGTGGATCGAAAACCGCGCGCCGGAAGCCGGGCCGCTGCTCGCCGAACTGGCGCCGCACGCGGGACGCGCGCTGAGCATCGGCATCACCGGCGCTTCGGGCGCGGGCAAGAGCACGCTGTGCGACCAGTTGATCCGCGCGATCCGCGGCGAAGGCCGGCGCGTCGCGGTGATCGCGGTGGATCCCAGCAGTCCGATTACGGGCGGCGCGCTGCTGGGCGACCGCATTCGCATGCAGAGGCATCACGACGATCCGGGCGTGTTCATCCGCTCGATGGCCACGCGGGGATGGGCGGGCGGCCTCGCGCGGGCCACGGCGGATCTGGCGACGCTGTTCGACGCCGCCGGCTACGACGTGGTGATCATCGAAACCGTGGGCGTGGGGCAGGCGGAAGTGGAGATCGCACGGGTCGCGAAAAAAGTCGTCGTGGTGCTGGTTCCGGGCTCCGGCGACGACGTGCAAGCCAACAAAGCCGGTATCATGGAGATCGCTCACGTGTTCGTCATCAACAAGGCGGACTTACCGGGGGCCGATCGCCTGGAGCAAGATCTGCGGTCGTCGCTCACCTTGAGTGGCGCGACGCCTCCGCCCGTGATCCGGACCGTGGCGACGGAAGGGAAAGGCGTGCGGGAATTGCTGGCGGCGGTGCGCGCGTGAAAATCGATCACTTGGGGATCGCGGTGCGGTCGATCGACGCCGCGCTCCGGTTTTACCGGGATCAACTGGGCATGACGGTGGCGCAGCGCGAGGCCGTGCCGGCGGAAAGAGTGTACACGGCGATGCTGCCGCTCGGCGAATCGCGCATCGAACTGCTGGAGGCCTCCGAGGCGGATTCCGTGATCGCGCGATTCATCGAAAAACGGGGTGAGGGTTTGCATCATGTGGCCGTCACGGTTCCCGACCTGCGCGCGGCGGTGGAGCGGTTGCGGCGCGCGGGAGCGCGCGTGTTGCATGATCCGCGCCCTGGGGCGGGCGGGCATTTATACTCGTTTGTGCACCCGTCCTCGACGGGCGGGGTGCTTCTGGAACTGATACAAGAATGAAACCAACCATTGGCATTATCGGCGGCAGCGGGCTGTACTCGATGCCGGGCTTTGAAAGACATGAAGAGCGGAGCCTGGACACGCCCTGGGGCTCGCCCTCGGAC
>CAZTKA010000168.1:0-6472 GCA_964614015.1 uncultured Bordetella sp.
CCGGGCCGCCGCGTCGAGGAGCTCCCGGACGGGGATGTCGTCGTAGCGTGTGGGATCGTACAGATGCATGGGGGGGCGGCCTTCAGGCCGCTCGGGGCCTTAGCCCGGTTCCGGCGGGCAACGCTGAAGCGACACGCGGACTTGAAACCCGCCCTCCTTACCCTACACTTCCTTCACAACGTGCACCGGAATCTCGATGGAGACTTCCTTGTGCAGGCGCAGTGTGGCGCGGAAATCTCCAAGCGTCTTGATTGGCTCCTCCAGGTGCACTTTCTTGCGGTCGATCGAATAGCCCAGCTTCTCGAGGGCGGTGGAAATGTCCTGCGCCGTGACCGATCCGAACAACTGGTCGTTGTCGCCGGCCTTCTGGTGAATGGTCACGGAAACGTTCGCCATCATCGTGGCGAGTTCCTGCGCGTCAGCGGCGAGTTTGGCTTCCTTGCGCAAGTGCGCCTGGCGCTCCTGCTCTACGATGGCCTTGTTGGATTCGGTCGCCTCGACCGCCAGGCGCCGCGGCAGAAGGTAATTGCGGGCGTAACCGGCGGCGACTTTAACCACTTGGCCGCGGTGCCCGAGTTTATCGACGTCTTCTCTCAGTATGATTTCCACGGATCGCCTCCCTTACAGCGCGGTGCTGAACGGCATCAGCGCGATGTTGCGCGCCTGCTTGATGGCTTCGGCCAGCCGCCGCTGGTGCGGCGCGCACACGCCCGAGATCCGCCGGGGCGTGATCTTGCCGCGCTCGCTGACAAAGCCGCTCAGCAGCCGCACGTCTTTGTAATTGATGTCGTCGATCTTGTCCACGCAGAACCGGCACATCTTCTTGCGCCGGAAGAACTGCTTTTTGCCCGCGAAGGCCTTGTCGCCCCCGGTGGGCCGCTGGGATGCCGCGACGGGACGTCCGCCGCTTTTCTGTTCCGCCATGAGTTATTCTCCTGTTCCTTCCCCGGTCCCTTGCATGGATTCGACGGCCACCGGCGCGGCCGGAGTTCCTGGCGCCGCCGGCGCGCCCGGCGCGGCGTGCGCGGATTCGGATGGCATCGCCGGCGGGGCGGCCGGAGGCGCGGGCCTGCGCGCTGCCCGCTCTTCCCGGCGCTTCTGCCGCTTGGCGACCTTCTTCAACCGTTCGTCCCGGCGCACGGTGAGGAACTTGATCACCATATCGGTGACACGCATCCGGCGCTCGATCTCAGGGATCGTCTCTGGCGCGGAAGTGAACTCCAGCAGCACATACGCGACTTCGTTGAACTTGGCGACCCGGTAGGCCAGCTTACGCTTGCCCCATTTTTCCTCTTTCGCGACCGTACCTCCGTTGCCCCTGATCAGGTCCCGAATCGTGGCGATGTAGGCGTCCACTTTTTCTTCCGGGGCGTCCGGCTTGACGATGAATAACTCCTCGTAGATTCTCATTCTTCCTCTGTTTTTGAGCCTTGGGCGCGGCGATTATACTTCGCCATGGCCTTACTGGCGCCTTCGGCAATTATGGATTCGACGGCGTCCGCGGCGCGGTCCACGGTTTCCTCCACTTCCTGCTTTCGTGCCCGTTGGAACGGCGCGAGCACGAACTTCACTTCCTCTCCACGCGGGCGTCCCGGGTCAATGCCGATCCGCAGACGGATGAAACCATCCGTCCCCAAACTACTCATCACGCTCTTCACGCCCTTGTGTCCCGCGGCCGACCCCCCTTTCCGGATCCGCAGCGAGCCCCAGGGCAAGTCCAGTTCGTCGTACACCAGCAAGAGGCGTTCCGGCGGAACCTCGTAGCGCGCCATCAGCCCCTTGACAGCCCCGCCGCTCAAGTTCATGAACGTTTGAGGCTGCGCCAAAACCACCTGTTTCAACCCGCCGAAAGCTGGCATGGAGCCAAGCCCCACGCGGGACATGTTCTCTTTCCTGCTCAAGCGGATCGCATGCCGTTCCGCCAGCTTCGCCACCACCATGAATCCCAGGTTATGGGGCGTAAACTCATATTCCTCGCCCGGATTGCCCAGCCCGACGATAAGAAAATCGATCGCCATCGCTGGCTCCTGGGCTCAGGCCCCTGGCCCCTATTTCTTCTTCTTCTCCTCGGCCGGCGCGCCTTCCTCTTCCTTCTTGCCCTTCTTGATGACTTCGGGCTCTGCGGCAGCTGCGGGAGCCGCTCCGGCTTCGCCTTCGGCGGCCGGGACCTGTTCGGCTCTCATCGCGACGACGTGAGAAATCACTGCATCGGCATTGCTGACCAGTGTCATGGACGCCTTCAAGGCGACATCGCTGGCGCGGACGCTCTGGCCGATCATCAGCCCGCTCACGTCCACGGTGAACGATTCCGGAATATCGTCCGGCAGACACTCGATTTCGATTTCGCGCGTGATCACTTCGTGCAGCCCACCCTGCATCTTCACGCCCTTGGGATCACCGGAGGTGTGCACGGGCACTTTCACGCGCAGCCGCTTGCTTAGGTCGATGCGCTTGAAATCCGCGTGCAGCAGGCTGCTCTTGATGGGATCCACTTGCCAGTCGACGATCATGACGGGCACATTCTCGCCGCCCTTCACGGCCAGGTTGAAAATCGTGTTGTGGCCGCTCTTGCTGTGCAGGATCCTGGCCAGCTGCTTGGGGCTCACGGCGACGGGCACGGCTTGGCCGCCGGCGCCGTACAACACCGCCGGAGCCGATCCGGCTACGCGCAGGCGGCGCGCCTCGTTCTTGCCCCGCGCCGATCGCGGCTCGGCCACCACTGTAATGTCTTTTCGCATGCGTTCCTTCCTCTACACAAACAACGTGCTGACCGAGCCGTCCTCGTGAATCGAACGGATCGCCTTGGCTAACAACGGCGCCACCGAAAGCTGCTTGATGCGCGAGCAGTTATCCGCCTCCCCGCGCAACGGGATCGAATTGGTCACCACGACCTCCCGGATGTCGGAAGCCTCGATGCGCTCCACCGCCGGACCCGACAGCACGGCGTGCGTTGCGCAGGCGCGCACGCTGCGCGCTCCCTGCTTCAGCAGAGCCTCACTTGCCTTGACCAGCGTCCCCGCCGTGTCGATCAAATCATCCACGATCAAGCAATCCTGCCCGGCGACATCGCCGATAATGTGCATCACTTCGGCCACGTTCACGTCCGTCCGCCGTTTGTCGATGATCGCCAGCGGCGAACTCAGGCGCTTGGCGAAAGCCCGGGCCCGCTCCACGCCGCCGGCGTCCGGTGAAACGACCGTCAATCCTTCCCCGCCCACTTCACTGTCCAGGTAATCGATGAACACCGGCAGCGCGAACAAATGGTCCACCGGCACGTCGAAAAACCCCTGGATTTGGGCGGCGTGCAGGTCCAACGCGAGAATCCGGTCGGCGCCGGCACGCTCAATCAGGCTCGCCACCAGGCGAGCCGAAATTGGCATGCGCGGCCGGTCCTTACGGTCCTGCCGCGCATACCCATAATAGGGTAACACTGCGGTGATGCGCTCCGCTGAGGCGCGCTTCAGCGCGTCGATCATCAGCAGTAATTCCATGATGTGCCGGTCCGATGGAGTACAGGTGGGCTGCACCACGAAGGCGTCGGCGCCGCGCACGTTCTCCTGAATATGCAAGTGCACTTCGCCGTCGGAAAACTGCTTCACGTTGGCGGCCGCCAGCTGGCATCCCAACTCGTAGCAAATCTCTCCGGCCAGAGCCGGGTTTGCGTTGCCCGTGAATACCTTGAACTGATTGAATCTCATCTGTTCCCGTACCGGCTTTGGGGTGGCCATGCTGCTTCCCGGCGGACGTGTTGCCGCAATTGGCGCCGCCACATCGCGCGGTAAGCCTTTCCGCTTACCAACGCCGCTGTGACAACGGTCTGGTACTTCGCTCGCAGCGCCTCCGCCGCCCGATTCCGCCGAGCGTGGGAATCGAACAGGCCGAAGACCGCCGAACCACTTCCCGTCATCGATGCGCCCACAGCGCCCAGTCTCTTCAGCTCGCTGGGTATGGGGCGAAGTTGGGGATGCTGCCGGAAAACTACCGGTTGAAAATCGTTCCCACCAAGCGAACTCGCCGCGCCCGCCGAACGCAATTCTCCGAGCGTCCTGACGTACGCGCGGAAACTATTCAGTTTACTTGAGCCGGACGTCTCCGTCAAACCTCCTCCCAAGGCCGCGTAGGCGTCCGCGGTGGAAACGTGCACGCCGGGGCAAACCAGCACCAGCGGCTCCGCTTTTAGATCCGGCAGCGCATAGAGTTCCGTGCCTCTCCCGATCCCCAGCGCCGTGCCGCCCAGCAGAAAAAACGGCACATCGGAGCCCAGGCGCGCGCCGGTTTCCATCAGCGTTTCGAGCTCCACGCGCTTGCCGGCCAGCACCGGCAGCGCCAGCAGCACCGCGGCGGCATTTGACGATCCGCCGCCCAGGCCGGCGCCCATCGGAATTTTTTTCGTAAGGCGGAAACGCACGTGCGCCGTGGTCCCCATCGCCTCCAGCGCCGCCTCCGCCGCGCGCAACACGAGATTGCCGGGGATCGCAAGCGCGTCGTCCAGCTCCAGCCTGGTGCGGGGCGCAGGAGTGAATTCCACCTCGATCGTATCGGCTAGCGAGATCGTCTGAAACACGGTTCGCAGCTCGTGGTAGCCGTCGCCGCGCTTGTGCAGCACCCGCAGCTCAAGGTTCAGCTTGGCCAGGGAACGGACGGTGACGCGCCGGGTCATCAATAATGCAGCAACGCGTCGATGCGGTGGCCGGGCAGCCTGTCGCGCCCCTTCAGAAAATCCAGCTCGATGACGAAGGCCAGCCCGGCGACGGTGCCGCCGATCTGCTCCACCAGCCGCGCGGCTGCCGCGGCTGTGCCGCCCGTGGCGAGCACGTCATCCACGATCAACACGTTCTGCCCGGGTTCAATCGCGTCGCGATGAATCTCGATGCTGTCGGTGCCGTATTCCAGCGCATACTCCATGCGTTCGGTGGCTGCGGGGAGCTTCCTCGGTTTGCGGATCGGCACAAAGCCGGCCTTCAGCGCATACGCCAGGGCCGGAGCGAAAATGAAGCCCCGCGCTTCGATGCCCACCACGCGGTCGATGTGCCGCCCGGCGGCGCTGCGCTCCAGGCCGTTGATGACCGAGCGAAAGCCGCTCGCATCCTTGAGCAGAGTCGTGATGTCGTAAAACAGGACGCCGGGTTTGGGGTAATCCGGCACTTCGCGAATAAGACTCTTTAGATGATCCATGGGTGTGATGCAGACACGCCGCCCAGCCGCCTCAACGGATGAGGAACCCTTCAATTTTAGCATCCGCCGGGGCGTCTTCCACTTCGACGAAGCGCACTTCCGCGCGCGGCGGACCGATCCGCAGCTCGCCTTCCAATTGTTTCAGCTTCGCGGCCGGTCCCTTCGCGTAGGCCTCTACGCGGCCGTCGGAAAGGTTGCGAACCCATCCGGCCAGGTGCAGCTCGCGCGCCACGCGTACTACAAAATACCGAAAGCCTACCCCCTGAACTTTTCCCGAGATCAGGTATTTTCTCGCCGAACCTGCCATTCCCTCCCGTCGATTCTAGCAGCCCGGGCTGCAAGCATCATTGTTTTTCTGAAATCGGCCGATCTCTTCAGGTATGATTCGTTAAGATTCGGAATCGCCTCAATGGACCGTATCTTCTTGCTATCAATCGTGATCGGCATCCTGAATGGAGCGGCGCTGATGGCCGGCGGCTGGTGGCTGCGGTCACGGCGCGCCCGGCGCCAGCAGGAGGCCGTACGCCGGATGTACGCACTGAGCGAAAAAGTCCTCAGCGCCGCATCCTCGGCCGAGGTCGCCTCCGCGCTCAGTGATGCGCTGCCCTCGATCCTCGGCGCCACATCCGTGCAGTTGTATCTGTTCAACCACAGGACGCGCTGTCTGGAGCGGATCGCAAGCTCTGCGGGTTCTGCCCCTTTGGCCGCAGCCGTTGACGAGCCTCCGGACGGCATGGCGCGAGCCGCGGTCACCTGCTTCCAAAGACGCACCCGCTTGAGCATCGCCGACGTCCGGCGCAACCCATTGATCCAGGTTGCTTCCTACGAGGACCTGCCCCGGTCGGCCCTGTTCGTTCCCTTGCTATCCTCGAGCGAAGCGGTGGGCGTGTTGGAAGTCGACGACGCTGGCCATGTCGGCTACTTCTCCCCCCAGGATCAGGAAGCCGTGCAGCATGTGGCGAACCTGGCCGCCGTCGCGCTGCGTTTCGAACAGCAGCAGCACCTGCAAGAACAATTGTTCCGGGGCGAACGCCTCGCCGCCACGGGATTCCTGATCTCGGCTGTCGCCCGCGAGTTGCGGGAGCCCGTGGAGAATATCGCACGCCTCACGGCTTCCCTGACAGCGCCGGACGGCGCACCGGCTGCCGATCCGCTCGCACGCGAGTTGGGCGCGGCGGTCCACCGCGCCTCCGAAATCGTGGCGCGTCTGGTGTCGTTCGCCAACGCGGACAACGCCTCCCCGGCGGAAGTCGACGCCAGCGCCTCGCGCCACGTCGGCGAGGGTGCAGGTGAACAG
>CAZTKA010000169.1:0-6461 GCA_964614015.1 uncultured Bordetella sp.
TCCGGCTCGACGCGTGACGAGGGAGCATATCTGCGGTTCCTGCAATCGCGCCCGCTCTGAAGCGCCTCCCGAGTTGCCCGCATTTCCTTGAGAACCCTGGTTCCGTTCCGGCACTATTTTATTTCGAAACCAGGCGTGCAGAAATGCAGACTCTCTATTACCGCCGTTGGGCGCCCCGGAAAAGTCCGGTGAGAATCGAGTTTCCACCAGACCTGCTGCTGGAAATCCGTAGCCAAACGATGCAGGACCATGACCGCGGCTATCTGTTTGGCGCTCGTCGTGGAAACGACGTGCGGATCCTGGCGGCGCGGCGCGCACCGCAGATGGAGGACCCGGGATTAACTGACCTGGAACCGGTCGGAATATATGTCTCCCGCGTCCGAGGGGAGGTATTCCTCACCGATTCCGACATGGAACAAATCGATCGGCTGGATGCGAAAGTCGCGCTCGTGCTGGCAGGCTGCCGCGCGGGATTCTTTGTGCGGGAGCAGGATGGTTCGATGCAGACCGTGCGCAGCTACGAGGAGTTCTGGGTCCCGGAGGCTTCGCCGCGTCCGCAGCCGCTGAAGCGCGCCCCTGCTCCGCCCCCTGCCGGCCGCCATCCTTGGCTCCCGCCGGTGCGCCACGGGAGGCGATTCGCGGCCGCTGCGGTCTTCGTCGGGGCGCCCGTTCTGGCCTTCGGATATTTGCAGCCCTTGTTGCCCCGGCCGCGCCTCGAGGTGAGGTTGCGGGAAACCGAAGGCCAGCTTGTGGTCGAGTGGAGCCGCTCGGCCGCGTTGGCCGGTGGCCATCTGGAAATCGCCGACCGCTCGGGCCGGACGGTTCTCCTGGTGCCTCCCGGTTCCACCAGCACGACGTACGCGCATCATAACGCCGATGTCGAAGTCTTGCTGAGCACCAACGAAGGAACCGGACGAGCGCTCTGGAAAGCGCCGCACATCTACGGCCGCCCCTTTGACCAACGGGCCAGGCGATAATGGCGCGCCCGCTTCCAGTCGGCCTGCCCCCACCGGCGCCGAAGAGTTCGCGCCTGCCGCAGCTTGTAAGGCCCCCTACAACTGCGATATTCTGAAATTTCCCATGGCAAACACGATTTCCGCATTGAAGCGCGTTCGCATCACCAGGCGGCGGACTGCCATCAACCGCACCCGCAAGACCCGCCTGCGCCACCAGATCCGCAAACTGCGGCGTCTGATTGAGGCCAAGGACGCCCAGGCTGCCGCGGCGGCTCTCCCGGCGACCTATTCTCTGATCGATAGGGCTGCGAAGTGGGGCATCATCAAGAAAAACACCGCCGCCCGCTATAAGAGCCGGCTCACCGCCCGGCTGCGCAACCTCGCGGCCTAACTGCCGGTCAGCTCCAGGATCATCTCTTCCATTACGATCCGGTCGTCCGGACGCGCGTCCCGGAGCGCGCGGTCGGCCTGAAATAACTTCTCCACGGCCCGTTCCAGGCGAGCCTTCGGAAACGCGGCCGCGGTTTGTTCCACTTGCCGCGCGCGTTCCGGCCACATGCGCATCCCGAGCTTTGCGAAGTGCGCCTGGATCTGGCCCGCGCCGCGCAATCCGGCCTCGCGCGCCGCCAGCGCCATGCGGAATTGTGTGCCCAACAACGTCAGCGCTAGAGGCATGTACTCGCCCTCGCGCGCCATCACATTCAGAAGTTCCAGCGCGCGGCTGCGGTCCCCCCGTCCCAGCGCGGAGACCAGCGCAAAAATGTTGGCCGCCTGCGCGTCCGCTACCAGGGCACGGATGTCGCCGGCGGTGACCTTGCGCTGCGTTCCCGCCAGCAGCCGCAGCTTCTCGATCTCGATGGTGATGCGTGCCGCGTCGGCTCCCGTGGCCTCCAGCAGCAGCGCCAGCTCGGCCTGGCCGAGCTGCAGACCGGCCTCTTTGGCGAGCCTCTGCGCCAGGGCCCGCGCAGCTTCCGGCGCGTAGGCCCGGAACTCGACGACGTTGGGCACGGCCGAAAAAAACTTCCCGACGCGCTCGAGCTTGGTCTTGTCCTCGCCCTCGAAGTCATAGCGCGAGCATTCGATCACCAGCACCGTCCCCGGAGCGGGCTCGCGCACATACGCCGCCAGCAGCGAGGCGTCGCCCTCGGGCGCTTCCTCTTCGGCACCGGCGAAGATTCGCGCGCGCGGAACTGCCGCCTCGGCGCGGCTCAGCCAGATCACGCGGCGCGGGGCGAACAGCGACATCGAGCGCGCATCGTCCATCGCAACGGCGAGCGGAGTCTGGTCGAGGTCATGATGCGTGAGCCCGCTGGCCCGCTCTCCCGGATCGGGGAGCGCAGCTTCGATCAAGGCCCGGCGGCATCGGCCGCGCTCGAAGGCCTCCGCGCCCAGAAACAGGTAGGCGGGCTCGGGGCCGTTCTTCTTCAGGCGCGCCAGGAATTGTTCCGGAGTCATCAGAAATTCTCGAGAATCGCCGTGACCACCTGGCGCGAGACGCGCTCGCTTGCGCGCTGCAGCGCCGCCGCGCTCTCCTCGAAGTATTCGGCCGGCTGCGGACTGATTTGATAGCTTTCCTTGACTTCGAAACTCGGCCGCTGATATAGAATCCGGCCCGTGGCGCGTTCGGTGAGCGTCACCTGGAGTGTCACGCGCAGGTCCGCCACATTGGCGCGCTGGCGCACGGAATCGAAAATCGTCGGGTTGAACGCGTAGGTGACCACGGAACCCCGCAGCACCATGTCGGCACTGTCCGGATCGGGCACCACGCGATAGCGCGTGCGCGTGATGAACTCGCGCGCCAGCGCCTGCGGCATCAGCTCGGACAGCTTGTAGCGAATCGTTCCGTTTTCGAAGGCGGGAATCGAAATCGTCTTGAGCGTGGGAGGCAGCAGGTCGGCCCGGCCCGCCACGTGATATCCGCAGGAGGCCAGCGCCAGCGCGGGCAGGGCAATCAGAAGTCTCACGCCGTCTCCTTGGCGACGGCCACGGCGTTTTCGGCCGCCAGGCGCAAGTTATCGGCCACCATCCACAACCAGCAGGCGCGCGCATTGTTGTGGTCGGACGCGATCGCGCCGACGCTCAGCCCGCTCTGTCCGGCGATGCCGGCGTTGGCCGGAGGTTCCCCGCGCCGCACGTCGAATCCGCCGGCCGATAGATGATCCGCCAGCGCCGCCAGGTCCGGCTTCTGTTCGAATTCCACCCACACCGAAAGACTGTGGCCATGAAACACCGGGGCCTGAATCAACCGCAGGGAGGGCATCGGCACGCCCGGCCAGTGCGCCAGCAGCGAGGCCACATGGCGTTCGATGCGCTGTTCGATTTCTTCCAGCGGCTCCAGCGCCTCTTCCCCGTAGCGCGCCAGCATGCTGAAGGCCACCTGCGTATCGAAGACGTCCTGCGGCAGCTTGTGGAACGACAGCACCGCCACGGTCTGTTTCTGCAGCTCGCGCAAGCCCCGCTCGCCGCGCTCGCTGGCCGGCTCGAAGATGTGCGCGATGGACCCGCGCATCGCCGCGAACGCCCCCAGCCGGGCCAGCAACGTGGTCAGCGCGATGGCGGCCGGATGGGCGATCACCTGAACCGGCGCCCTGCTCGGCGCCAAACCGGCGGGCTCGGCCGAAGGCGCGCGCAAGCGGGCCTCGGGTTGCTCTTCAAGCGACCCGGTCAGATCGATCAGCCGCGGCCCGCCTTCCGGATTCACCCGCCAGGCTCGCCGGCTGGAGGCAGCCGATCCCGCCAGAAAGGCCACGCTCGTACCCTCCAGCGTTTCCGCCGAAAGCGGAGCCATCACCAGCGCCTCTTCCTCATCCGCCGCAAGCGTCTGCGCATTTTCGGCGACCGCCGAAATCAGTTGCAGCCGGGGCGCGGGTGTCTCTTCGCCGAGCACGGCGCGGATCTCCCGGGCCAGCAGTGAATCGCCGCCGACAACGGCCAGGCGCGGACCTTGAGAAGTGTCAGCCAACCGGATGCTCCTGGTGCGGCCGGCCCGCGTGCGGTTCGCGGTGCGGGTTCAGCAGGCGGCGCACAATGCCGCCCGCGCGGATCACGATGCCGCTCAACATGTAGGAGACGGCCATCGCCAGCAGGACCGGCTGCGGCATGCTCCAGATGAGATAAATCAGGCACCCGGCGGCGACAAACGTCCATGGCGAACGCGGGCGCAGCAGGTTCAGGTCCTTGAAACTCGGGTAACGCCACGTGCTCACCATGAGGAACGACAACACGCCAAGCAGGATCAGCCACGCCACCGAGAACACCCAGGAGCTGAGCGGCGTGCTGTTGGCCGCAAAAACGATGGAGGCGACAACGGCGGCCGCTGAGGGAATCGGCATGCCGACAAAATATTTGCGCCCGGGACGCCCGGGATTCTTGGGCACCGGATTCACCTGGACGTTAAAACGCGCCAGGCGCATCGCGCCGCAAAGCACGTAGAAAAATGAGAAGAAATATCCCGCCCGCCGCAACTGTTCCATGGTGAGCGGATCCGGAGGTGCGCTGGTAAACTCCACGCCCCAGGCGAAGGCCAGCACCGCAGGCGCGATGCCGAAGGTGGTCACGTCGGCGAGGGAATCCATCTCCCGGCCGAAATCGCTCACCGTGTTGGTCAGGCGCGCGATGCGGCCGTCCAGCCCATCCAGAAACACCGCCACTCCGATGGCCACCGCGGCGGCCGCGAAATGCTGCCCAGCGGCGGCAGCCTCGCTCACCGTCAGCATCGCGCCACGAAAGGATTCCATGATCGCGTAAAAGCCCAGAAACACATTGCCTGCCGTGAATAACGTGGGCAGAGCATAGGCAGCCTTCCGCGGCCGGCGGTCCGGAGAGTGAGGATCGATCAGGTTCTCGCGGAACTTTCTCATGCCGCCCCCCGCATGCGCGCGATCACCGAGGCTCCGGCCTTGACGCGGCTGCCCACGCGGACCAGGACTTCCCACTCTGGCCCCAGAAATACATCCACGCGCGAGCCGAATTTGATGAGGCCGACGCGTTCTCCGGGGCGCAGTACGTCGCCCGCGCGCTTGTAGCAAATGATGCGCCGGGCGATGAGTCCGGCAATCTGGCTGAAAACCACTTTGGTGGCGCGGCCTCCGATGACGCCTTCCACAGTCAGGATGTTCTGCTCATTGGCGGCGCTGGCTTCCGGCCGCGCGGCGTTCCTGAACTCGCCGCGCTTGTACTGGACTCTGGTGATCTTGCCCGGAATCGGCGTGCGGTTCACGTGCACGTCGAAGATGTTGAGGAAGATGCTGAGGCGGCAGCCACCGGCGTCATCCGGCTGGAGCGCGACCACCTTGCCGTCGGCGGGCGATACCGCCACCGGTCCTGCGGGCACGGCGCGTTCCGGATCGCGGAAAAAGTTCAGGCAAAACGCCGCCAGCAAATAAAAGGGCGCGGCCCACGCCCAGCCGAGCAGCCAGGTCACGGCCGCGGCGCCCGCAAGGCAGCCGGCCGCATACGTGTAACCGTAGCGCACCATCCTGCTCCCATTGTCGCATGCACGCGCGGAAGCTCTATAATCGTCACCATGCCCGCTCGTGCGCAGCACCTGCACACGTACTTTCTTTTTCCATTTTCCATCGATAAGGAGGCGGTGACCGAAGCCCACGCGGCCTACTGGCAGAAAGGACGCCAGTGGATCGACGGGTTGGACGAATGGATCGCCGCGCACCCGGCGCCGTTTCTTTGCTGGCAGCGCTCGCCCTATACGCGCTTCGATATCGACTCGCCCGCCTATCAGGACATGGTGTTCTTCCATCCCGTCGTCCGGCGCGTGTTCTTCGACACCACCGGGCAGACGGGCAGCCGCGAGGCTCTGTTGCGGTGTTACACCATGACTCCTCCGGCGGGCGCCAGGCTGTGGCTCGCCGCCAGCGACACCAAAGGCCGCGGCGCGCGCGTCGAGGTCACGGACCTGCGCCTGTTCCTGTTCGCCAACGGCGTCGGGATTCTCTCCATCGGCATCGAGGCCTGGGCCATCTCCGTGCGCCAAGCCCTGTGGATCAACGAGGCGATGCGCAAGGTCTACCCGTCCAGTGGCCGCCAGCTCCGCGAAGGCCGCGCTCCCAACCGGATCTCGCTGGAGCTCGAGCAAGACGGCCGCTCCACGGTCCTCGCCGTGGAACACTTTAACGGCGGCGGCATCGTCGGGTTTCAGCCGCCTCTGGCTCAGACCATCACGTCGCTGATCTACTTTGCCGATTACGCCCAGCAGGAATTCGAGCCCGTGCTGGATGAACGCATGATCGTGTACACATACCTGGAACTCGATCCGGCCAGCGTTCCAAAGGGCTATGTCGAATCCGAGGAGTACCAGATCTTGCTCAGCCGGCTGCTCTCGGTCGAGCAGGACGGGGACACCTACCGCTACGAGACAGGCTTCCAGAAACACATGCTCCAAGAGCGGCTCTACCGGCGCTGGGCGCACCAGGGCACCTATTACGGATTCACCAGGCACAGCAACGTGACGGCGGCGATCGGACAGTTCGACTGCGATGAACACCAGCT
>CAZTKA010000170.1:0-6410 GCA_964614015.1 uncultured Bordetella sp.
GCAAGAAGCTGCCCCGGCGCGTGACCGATATCGCGATCCAGTTCAACATGGCGCCGCTGGCGCTGTTCGGGTCCGACTCGGGAACACCGGTGGCGAAGCCGAATTTGCTGATTCTGCGCATCCAGCCGGAAGAAGGCATCTCCCTGCGCTTCCAGTCCAAGGAGCCGGGCAGCGGCATGCGGCTGCGGCCCGTGTCGATGGATTTCAACTACGGCACCAGCTTCGGTGAGCGGTCACCTTCGGCGTACGAGACCCTGCTGTTGGATGCGATGCTGGGCGACGCGACGCTGTACACCAGGCAGGACATGGTGGAGGCAAGCTGGCGCGTGATCCAACCGATCCTGGACGACTGGGCGAACCGCAAGTTTTCCTTCCCCAATTACGAGCCGGGCTCGTGGGGTCCAGCCGCGGCCGATGCAATGCTGGCGCGGCTGGACCGGAGCTGGAGAAACGGATGACCACAGCCCTCCACCCCGAACGCATCCTCCGGGACCTCAACGAGCAATGGGCGCTCATCGGAAAAGAGCAAGCCGGTTCGGGCGGCGTGCTGCGGGCCTGCGCGATGACGCTGCTTGTGGCGGCGCGCGACGACGCCGATGCGGATCGCGCCCGCCAGACACTGGCTCTGCTCGTGCACGACCATCCGAGCCGCGCGATCGTGATTCGGGGGCGCGGCCATGGCATCTTGGATGCCCGGGTTTTTGCGGAATGCTGGCGGCCCATGGGACGCGCACAGCAGATCTGTTCGGAAGGCATCGAGATTCTTCCCGGACCGGGCGGCATGGAAGAGACCGCGCGGTTTCTTGTCCCGCTACTGGCTCCGGACTTGCCTGTGGTCCTGTGGGTGCGAGGCTCGGCTCCTGACGGCGCCCTGGGGGCGCAGGCGCTGTACCCGCTGGCCGGCAAACTCCTGTTCGACACGTCGGCCGAGTCGGATGCCGATGCGGCGCTGCGCGGGCTGCGGCGTCTGCACGCCTATGGCTATCACGTTGCGGACCTGCACTGGACTCGGCTCACGGGATGGCGCGAGGCGATCGCGCATCTGTTCGACGACGGCGCCAGAGCCGATCGAGTCCGGTCGGTGCACGTCAGCTACGGGCGCGGCCCGGTGACCACCTGCGCGCGCTATCTGGAAGCGTGGCTGCGATCCTCGCTGCCGCTGGCGCGGGTAAGCATCGCGCCGGAGTATGCCGAGCCCGGTCTGCACTCGGTGATCTTTACGGGACCCGGAGGCGAGCTTTCCGTTACACGCCATGGGCACGCGCTGGAGATCGCCGCGCCGGACCGGCATTACATCACGGCGCTGCCGCCATCCGATGAAGCTGCCCTGATGCAGGAAGAGTTGGGGATTCTGGGACCGGATCCCGTCTATGAACGCACGTTGAACGCATGAGTTTGGTGCGCTGTTATCCGAATGAGGTGGAAGCGGCCGCGGCCTGCGGCCAGGCGATTCTGCGCCACATGAACGCAGCCATCGCCGAGCGCGGCCGGGCACTGCTTGCCGTCTCCGGCGGAGCGTCGCCTCGATTCCTGTTCCGCTTTCTCGCCCAGGCCCGGCAGGATTGGAGCCGCGTGCACCTGTACTGGGTGGATGAGCGGTGCGTGCCCCCCGAAGACCCGCGCAGCAATTACCGCCTGGCCCGGGAGACGTGGCTGGATCCAGTCCGGTTCCCCGGCGGGAACGTGCACCGTGTGTGTCCGGAGTTCGGCCCGCGTGAGGCGGCCAAGCGCTATGACGCTGAGTTGCGCCAGGCCGGTCCGTTCGATGTCATTCATCGCGGCATGGGGATCGACGGCCACACCGCCAGTTTGTTTCCCGGCGACCCGCTGATCCGGGATCGTGAACGATTCGCCGCCGCGGCCGCCGGTGATCCGCCGCGCATCACGATGCTGCCCGCGGTGCTGGAAGCGGCGCGCCACACAGTGATCCTGGTCACGGGGGCGAACAAGGCCGAGATGCTTGACCATGTGCTCCGTTCGCCTTACGATCCTGTAAAGTATCCGGCGCAGATCGCCGCCCTGGACGCGAGCACGGCGCAGTGGTACGTGGATCGGGACGCGTATCCCCAGGGCGAGCTATGCTGAGGCGCGCGTTCCTCCCATTGCTTGCCGCGATTCCGGTGCACGCCCCCATGCGGGGCGAGGATCCGGCGCCGCGCAACCGCCTGCTGCTGGGCGGTGACGTGATGCTTTCCCGCAACGTAGCCAAGCGGGCGCGCGCCGCCAAGGATCCAGCCGCACCATTCCGCGAGCTTGCGCACGTGCTGGCGGCGGCCGATATCGCCTTCGTCAACCTGGAGGCTCCGTTTTCCGACCGGGGCCCCCGGATGGAGCGCGGCATGATTTTCAAGACCGAACCCGAGATGATCGAAGGCCTGACGCTGGCCGGAATCGACGTGGTTTCGACGGCCAACAACCACGCGCGCGATTGCGGCTCCTACGGGCTGGAGTTCACGCTCGACTGGCTAGCGCGCCACGGGATCGCCGCCGTGGGCACCGGAAAGACCGCCGAAGAAGCCCACGCGGGCGCGGTATTGGAGCGTAAGGGCGTGCGCTTCGGGTTCCTGGCGTACACCTACGACGCCAATAACGGCAATCATCCCGACACCGATGACCGGATCGCCGTGATGGACCTCGAGCAGATGCGGGCCGACGTGGCCGCGATGCGCCGCCGGGCGAACCTGGTGATCGTCTCCATGCACGCGGGCGATGAATACCGGCCACAGCCCAACCAGCGCCAGCGCGAGTTCGCGCGTGCGGCCATCGACGCCGGAGCCCATCTGGTGGTGGGTCATCATCCCCACGTCCGCCAGCCGATGGAATGGTACGGCGGAGGCGTGATCTTCTATTCGCTCGGCAATCTGGTGTTCGATCAATTCCAAATGACTGAAACACAAGTCGGCTCGCTGGCCGAGGTGACGTTCGAGGGCTGGCGGCTAATTGGCGCGGATCTGCGGACCGTGAATCTCGTGGGGGCTATCCCGCGGCTGGCTGAATCTTCCGCGTCCGGCGTTTCAGCAACGCAAGCGCGATGAGACCAATGCCGGAAATCACGTACGTGGCCGTCTCCGGCGTCTCGGCGATCTGGAACTCATTGATGTTCACCGTACCGCTGCCAGAGCTCAGCCGGAATTGATGATTCTGCAAGGGCACATCGCTGATGACGCCCACGAAGGTGGTGACACCGCTGTACAGGTTCACCTGAACATTGCTGTTGTTCGGCGTCTCGAAAAACACAATCCGGCCGCTCGACGAAGTGCCCGTCACGTGCGTGCCGAAGGCGTATACGGCATTTCCAGAAAGCGTGATTTCGATCCTTGCGCCGCTGCCTCCGCCGACCTGCTGGAGTTGTGTGCCGGCAACGTTCAGCGTGGTCACGCCATTGGCGCCCGTGAAGTCGACATGGGTTCCGCCCACGTTGGAGACGGTCAGCCCAGATGTCGCGCCCGAGAAATTGACCCAGCCGCTCGAAGTCAGCCCCTGCGCGACCAGCGCCGCGAAGGCCGTGTTGAAGGCGCTCTCGTCGTTGGCGCCACACGCCGAAGTGCAGTAATAGACCGTGGCCGCCTGCGCCGACGACGCGGCCAAGATGACCAACAAGGCGGGCAAAGCGCGATAGATTCGCATGTGGAATTGTTCCGTTTCGGGAAATCTCGTTCTGGTACAGAGTGTGGAACGAGGGCGAATGCTCTCGCGGTCAGCCTCTCGGGAAAATCCGTATCCCCCAGGACGCGGCGATCAACCTGTCAAGCTTGCGCGGTGATCGCGCCCTGGAGCGCGGCGATGCGTTCGCGCAGCCAGGCGGCATCCTTCGTGCGCCGCAGTTGCTCGAGCAGGTCGGCGCGATAGTCCAGGTTACGGATCAGCTCCGTAGTGCGCGCGGCTCCGCACCTCTCCCAGGCGCGTCCCGCCTTCTCCAGTTCCTCGATGGCGGCATTGTAGTGGCCGAGGCTCTCCTCCAACTGCCCCAGCAGCTCCAGCGCAATGGCGAGGCGGGGGCCACCGTGCCGGCGAAATTCCCCGATGCACTCCTGCAGCAGTTCCCGCGCGCGCCCCAGGTTGCCCCAGTTGATGTGGAGGTTTGCCAGGTGATATTGCATCTGAGCCACATCCTCCAGATTCTCGACGCCAAGCTTGCGCATCTTTATCTGCAAAACCCGCTCGTACTGGAAGGCGGCTCCATCCAGATCGCCGGATTCTTCCAGCACGCGCGCCAATTGCTGGGCGTCCTCGAATGTCTCCGGAGCGTCCGCTCCTTTGGTGGTCTCGTGAATCCGCAGCGCCCGCTGAAGACATTCCTTGGCGCGCGCGTGGTTGCCTTGCGCGCGGAAGATGACGCCGCAGTCGGCCAGAATGTTGGCGACCTCCAGGCTCTCGGCGCCGTATCGTTTCTGGTGCAGATCAATCGAGCGCTCCAGTAGCTTCACTGCCTCCTTCGTTCGGCCCAAGTGGTGAAGAGCGTATCCCAGGCGGTGAGTGCGAGCTGCGATCCATTCCACATTCGGATGGGGCAACGCGGCTGCCATCCGCAGTGCCTCCCGCTCAACTTTTTCCATGGCCGGGTAGTCCCGTGCCTCTTTGAACACGTCCCCTAACGCGATCAGGCAGCGCACGAACTCGTTGGGTTCCGCCGAGGCGGTCGCCATTTCGATGGCGGAACGCGCCGAGCGTGCCGCGGCGGCCAGGAGCGCGCGCCTCTCGTCGACGGACGCCTCGGGTTTGCGCGCGAGTTCCGCAGCCGCTTTCTTGCGTTGCGTTTCCACCAGCTCCAGCAGGAGTTCGATTCGTTCCTTGCGCGGTGCGCGGCTCTGTGCGGCTTCCTCCAGCGCGCGGCTGAGGTGGCGCTCCGCGGCGCCGTAATCGCCCATACGTGCGCACTGCCCGGCTTGCTCGAGCAGGCGATCGCGCGTCACAAGCCAGTTTGCAATCCCGGAGATCCGGTTGGTGGACCAGTTTTCGGGTTTGAGGATTCGAAGCATAGCTCCTCCTGAGAGGACGGCTTGTCAATCCATAATTCGTCATACTACGGGGTTGGCTTTAGTCCCCCTTTAGTCCTGGAATGTGAAGGGCTATAATCCCGAACCCGACCTTGACCCGTTCTGTTTCGAAGGCAATAATATGAATAGATTGAGGCATTTCGCGTGACGCCGCGCAGCCAAGAAGTTTTGTTCGAGATCGTCGAGGCGTATATCGCCACAGGCGAACCGGTCGCCTCCCGCACCATCGCGCGCCGGCGCGGTGATACGCTCAGCCCGGCTTCGATTCGCAACGTCATGATGGACCTGGACGAGCACGGCTACCTGAGCCAGCCCCACACGTCGGCCGGGCGCATCCCGACGGAAAAGGCGTTTCGCAGTTATGTCGAGTCGTTGGGAATGCGCAGGCTGGTGACGGCGGAGATCGAACGGCTGCGCGCCGAACTGGGCAAGCTGGACTCGGTGGAAGAACGCATCGCCTACACTTCCCGCATGCTGACGGCCCGCACGCGGGGAGTCGGCATCGCTGCGGCGATTCCGCGCACAAATCCCGCGCTGGAGAGATTGGAGCTGGTCGGCCTGCCGGACCGGCGCGTGCTGATGGTAGTCATGACGCAGGATCACCAGGTTTCCAATCGCGTAGTGGTGCTGGAAGAACCCTTCACCGCCGAGGATCTCATCTCGATCAAGAATTACGTCAACCGGAATTTCGAGGGCTGGGCGCTGGAGGATGTGCGGCGCGAGCTGGCGGCACGCTTGAACCGCGCCGAGGCCACCTACGACGCGGTATTCCAGAAGTTGACGCTGCTGTACGCCAAGGGTTTGCTCGACCTGGGCCCGTCGCCGGAAATCCGTATGGAGGGCGCCAGCAACCTCGTGATGTTGGATCTGCACCTGACGCGCGAAAAGCTGCACGAACTGTTCCGCGCGCTGGAAGAGAAAAAACGGGTTCTTGAATTGCTCGACCGCTTTCTGGAGCGGCCCGCCGGTGAAGTCGGCGTGCACGTGGGCTTGAGCGAGATCCATCCGGTGATGGGTCAGTTGTCCTTGATCGGCGTGCCCGTCCGCCTGGATGGCGGCCTCTCTGCCGTGATCGCGGTGCTGGGCCCGATGCGCATGGATTACTCCCGCGTCATGAGCGCGGTGCAGCATTTGGGCCAAGCATTCCAGACCGCCTAGCCGGAGGAGCCCGATTGGGTCCAGCCTGCGGTTTGAAATCACCCGGCAGCCAGCCTGGTTGCGCCAGCCTTGGCCGGAAAGCGGGCGCCGCGACAGGACGGTTTGGCCCGAATGTTACGCTAGAATCGTGAGCGAACAGGACACCCAGCAAATCACTGACAACGCAGTCTCCGAGGAGGCGGCAATGACTTCGGCGGATCCGTCCGTGGTTCCCGAACTGGAAGCCGTCACGGCCGAGCGGGACCGCTTGCAGGC
>CAZTKA010000171.1:0-1824 GCA_964614015.1 uncultured Bordetella sp.
GACGCTGGAATGCCGGGCCGGCTCGCAGAGCGCAAGCTGTCCGGGCAGAACCAGCAGCGGCGTCATGCTGGTGGCCAAGACGACGATCCGGACCGGCAAGTCCACGACGGGCACAGTCACCTTCAGCCGGATCGACGACGCGTACAAACAGGTGATCGCGTTCCGCCCAGCCAAAGCGCCCGCGTATATGCAGGGTCTGACGTGGACCAGCGCAGCCGACTCGTTGGCGCTCAGCTTCGAGGATGCCTACGAATTGCCGGTGCGGATCTGGGCGATCTGCCCCGGCGAGGACGGAGACTGCACTTCGCTGCCAGCCAGCCGCGTCAACTATTACAAGGCCTTTCTTACCAAGTCCAACGGGGTTTTGCGGAGGGAGAGGGTGGGGATCACGTTGATAGCCGCAAGCGGCATGCTGATCTCGGATGAGACCGGCAAAGCCGACAACCCCACCAAGTTCAAAGATTTTCGCAGCGCCGACTGTGAGCCATTCCGGGACGCGGTGATGGGCAAGCGGGCGGGGCCGGACGCCATCAACATCTACGTTGTCTCCATGGTGCATGGCGAACCGGGCCTGGCGTGGAATTGTGATTTCGCCACGCCCAAAATCGCTGTCGCGGGCGCGAAGGCGGACTGGACGACTTTGCTTCATGAGGTCGCGCACAACTTCGCGCTCGATGACGTCGACCCGCTAGCATCCACCTGGGACAGCCCGCCGGAGGAGAACTTCATGTACTCCAATACCAACCAATCCACACGGAGATTTTTCACGGAGGGACAGATTTTCCGCGCGCACTTCAGTGCGCGCTCGGTGGTAAACACGATCCTGCATAAGCGGATTCCAGACGAGCGCGATTGCAGGGACGCGAATGCCTCTCCCTGCCCGGCGCTCCAAGCGCGCGTATGGGCCGACGAATAACAGTTTGCCTGTGGGTGGCCTTGTTAGCCCTCACCTCGGGTTGCAGGACGGCGCCCGAGCAGGCAAGCGATGCGCAACTCGCCAGCCTCTGGCTGTCGGCCACGGAAAGAGGTCCCGGCCAGCAGGAACTCGTGCGCCAGATCTCCGAGCGGCGGACGGCCTTGGAACCGATCTTCATCCAGGCTTTCAACGAGGGGCCTTCTGGAGAGGATATGGCCCGCCTGTTGGAAGCCGTCGAGTATCATTGGGCGTCGCTGCAGGTGCAACTTGCCGAGCCCGAGATCTACGGACTCACGGCCGAGGAAATCGCGGAAATGAAGTCCATCTCTCTCGCAGAAGAGAAGGAGCAGGCGCTCGGACTGCTGACATACAATTACCGCGCAGCAGCCCTCAGCGGCCTGGGCATCACATCAGGAGCAGCCGCAAGGGATCTGCTCACGCGCACCGCGGCAGAGCCCAACTCTCCGTTCCGGCTGACCGCCGCGGCTGCGCTGAAATCGACGCCACTGGACAAACGGTAACGCCGCCGCCGGAGACTACCGCTTCTTGTTTGCGCTCTTCTTCGCAGCCTTTTTGGCGGACTTTTTCTTAGCGGCTGGTATGCCTCCGCCGCCGCCGCCATCTTCCAAATCCGGATCTTCGAAGACGCCATACGGCGGGCCGCCGGGCCTCGCAACCGCGACAAGGTATTTGATGCGGTCTCCTGGCTGCCTCAGGCCTTTCCATCTCAATACAGGCGTCGTGTTCTGGCCCATCGGCGCACTTACAGTCACGTTGGCCTGGTTGTTCGGTGGCTCGAAGGGCTTCTTGCTTCCCAGAAACTGGATCAACAGGTCGCCGTCCGGACAATTCCAGGTGATGTCGCAACCCTTGATCACACGATAAACTCTGTTACCTGGACCCGCGGT
>CAZTKA010000171.1:1924-6315 GCA_964614015.1 uncultured Bordetella sp.
CGCCCGCTCCTTTTCGCCCAGTAGCGAATAGGTCAAACCAGCTTGATACCGCACGACGGCGCTACCGGGTGCGTATTGTATCGCATTTTCAATCCGGCGTATGGCCTCCCGGCGTTCGCCCAGCTTGGCCCGATACTTGGCCAGGAGGCTTAGGTTCTCCGCGTCGGCCTCCGAACCTACCAGTTGCTGCTCGACCATCTTCGCCGCGTGGAGCCACGCATCTCGCGCCTTTTGCAGATCCAGTTTGGCCAGCCAGTATGCATCTCCAAGGTTGCCCCAGACACGAAAACTGTTGGCCATTTCGGTGGGCGCGAGCTCGGTGGCCTTTTCCATCATAGGGACGGCGTCGGCGTAGCGTTTTTCGAACATGAACAGCGCGCCAAGGTTGTTGTATACGCTCGCCGCGGGTCGTAAATCCAACGCCTTGCGAAACGCCTCCTCCGCATCCCTGTTTCGTCCGAGGCTCACCAGGGCAACCCCCCAGTTGCGGTAACCGATGTAATTGTCGGGAGCCAGCTCCACAACACGGCGGTAGGAGCGCTCGGCATCGGCGTACTTCTGTTGCGAACGGTAGAAGACTCCAATCTCGTTGTGACTGATCCAATCGCCCGACCGGATCGCGATGGCGTCGAGGAGCACGCGCTCCGCGTCCCGGAAACGCCGTTGGCTTTGATACAGCGCGGCCAGCTCGCGGTAGACGGCCGGATCGAGCGGGTCCAGCTTGCGAGCCGTCTCGAACTCCTGTTCGGCCTCCCGCAGTTGCCGGCTCTCGGCGAGGACAGTTCCCAGGGCGGTATGCGCGCCGGCCAGCCGCTGGTTGAATTGCACGGCCTGAAGGCCGGCTGCGCGGGCCGCCGCCAGCTGCGCCGGGTCGCGGCGATCCCGGTACAAACGCCACAGGGTTTCCGCCAGCCCCACGTAAGCCGCCGCGAAATCCGGATCCTGACGGGTCGCTTCCTCGAAGGCGTCGCGGGCTTTTTGCAGATTGCCCGCCACGTCGTAACGGTACAGAAATCCGCGTCCGCGCAAGTAGGCATCGTGCGCGCCCGCGATCGGCGATGCGGAACTGGCCAGCAGCGTGCGCTGCTCCTGCGTGATCACCACGCTGAGCAGGTCCGCCACTTTGGTGAGCACGCCATCCTCCAGCTTGGCGATGTCGGCGACCGGCCAATCGATGGGCTGGCGGTCGATTTCCCGCTGGGCCTCGGCGTCGATCACCTCGATCACCAGGCGCAATTCATCCCCGCGCCGCTGCGCGCTGCCGGTCACCACCAGATTGACGCCGAACTCGCGGCGGGCCTGCGCGGCCGTCGCGAGCTTGCCGGCGTCCATGGAGGCGACGACGGAAAGTTCCGGCTGGCGCGTCAGCGCCGTGGTGAGCGTCTCTGTCAACCCATCGGCGAACGCCTGCTGCGCGGGATCCCCTCCGATGTTGCGGAAGGGAAGCACGGCCACCAGCTTCCGGACCGGCTCCGCAGTCCCCGGCCAGCCCGGGCCGAACACGCCCAAAGCTACGGCGGCGAGTCCGGCCGCCACACCGGCGGCCAGCACCCAGCGCCGCCCCAGTTTGGGCGGCAAGTGAGTCGTGAGCGTCTTCGTGGATACAAAGGAATCCGTTCCCGCAACGCTGCGCCGCAAGCCCTGCAGGCTCCGCGTCACTTCCTCAGGACGTCGGAAACGGTCCTCCGGCTTTTTGGACAGAAGCCGCCCCACGATCTCGTCGAACTCCGAGGGGAGGTCTTCCCGCAGCGAACTAGGCGGAGCCGGTAGAGTGTGCATCACTTTGTGAAGCACTTCCGCCGGGGAACTACCCTTGAACGGCAGGCGGCCTGTTGCCGCTTCGTACAGGACCACGCCCAACGAATAAAGATCGCTGCGAGGATCAGTGTTCTTGCCCTCGGCCTGTTCCGGAGCCATATAGGACAACGTACCGATGACGGTGCCGGGCGCGGAGTGTTCCGGGTCCTCTAGCATGCGGGCCAATCCGAAATCGGTGAGCTTCACGCGCTCGTCCCCGTCGAACATGATGTTGCTGCTCTTGATGTCGCGGTGCAGAACGCCGCGGCGATGAGCATGCGAGACCGCTTCAGCGACGTCTATGGCCCAGTCGAGCAATCGCTGCAGGGCCAGTTGGTTTCCGCTTTTCGCCGCGGCGCGAATGCGATCCCGCAGCGTGCCGCCAGAGAGGTATTCAAGCGCCAGGAAAAGCAGGCCGTCGCTTTCGTCCACCTCGTAGACTGTAGCGATGTTGGGATGATTGAGCGCAGAAAGCGCCTGGCCCTCGCGCAGAAACCGCTGCCGGGCGTCCTCAGACTGTAACAGGTTGCTGTGCAGGAATTTGAGGGCGACTTGCCGCTTGAGTCTGAGGTCGCGAGCGCGGTAGACGGTGCCCATGCCGCCGGCGCCGATCCGCCCCGCCACTTCGTAATGCGAGATGACACGGCCCTCGATCACCGGATCCGGATGAGGGGCCTGTGGCGGATCGGATGCATGCGCCAGGGAAAGCCGCGACTCCACTTCACGGCGCAATTCGGAATCCAACCCGCAGGCCTCGATCATAAAGGTTCTGCGGCGGCTGGGCGCAAGTTCGAGCGCCGCCCGGTAGATTTCCTCCGCCCTGTCATTGCGGCCAGGTGACATAGTGCCTACATAGGGATAATACACCCGCAAAACAAAGATGTAATCCGTATGATGAAACCCTTTTGCTTTCGACCGGGCCCGGCGAAGTCCGTGCACGGTTCCCAAGAGGGGTGATTGCGGCCGGGCAGGTTGGCGACCCGCAAGGCGTTCGGGAAGGGACGCGCGGCGTAGACGCCGCCCTCCTGGGCGCACCGGCGGGGAATTTCAGCATCTGCTATATTCGTCCCCGATGAAGCTCTTGACAGCGCTTGCGATTCTTGCCGCCGCGCTCTCGGCACAGGACGGCGGCGAACTCTTCAACCAAATCTGCGCCAACTGTCACAACGGCACCGTCGACCGGGCTCCCAACCGCGAAGCCCTTCGTTCCATGACGGCCGAGCGCGTGCTTGCGGCGCTGGAATCGGGAGCCATGGTATCGGTCACGATCCGGCACACGCCCGCGCAGCGCCGCGCCATCGCCGAATTCGCCAGCGGCAAATCCTTGAATCAGCCGCTCGAGGTCAAGCCCGCCGCGAGCGCCATGTGCCGCGCGGGGACCGGCGGAACGTTCAGCATCTTCGCCGGGCCGCAGTGGAACGGCTGGGGCCAGAATCCATCCAACAACCGGCTTCAGTCCAATCCGGGGCTGACGGCGGCGGATGTGCCGAACCTGAAACTCAAGTGGGCGTTCGCCTTTCCCACTGACCTGAACTCGAACGCGCAGGCCACGCTCGCCGGAGGACGTCTGTTCATCGGGAGCGGCAGCGGCGTTGTCTATTCGCTCGACATGGCCAGCGGGTGCATCCACTGGTATTTCCAGGCTGACTCTGGAGTGCGCGCGGCATTCAGTTTCGCGCGGATCAACACGCCGGCCGGCGCGCGGGAGGCGGCGTTCTTCGGCGATCAGGCCGCCAGCATGTACGCAGTGGACGCGGGCAGCGGTGCACTGTTGTGGAAGGTGAAAGTGGATGAGTATCCGCTGGCGCGCATCACCGGGTCGCCCAAGCTGCACGAAAACCGCCTGTACGTTCCCGTAGCCTCGGGCGAAGAAGGACCCGGCGGCATTGCGACCTACCAATGTTGCCGGTTCCGCGGCAGCCTGGTCGCACTCGATATCCACACCGGAGCGCAGGTCTGGAAGACCTACACGATCGACGAGCCGAAGCCGACGAAGAAGAATGCTGTGGGCACGCAGCTTTGGGGGCCCTCCGGAGCGCCCATCTGGAGTTCGCCCGTGGTGGACGCCAAGCTGAACCGCATCTACGCGACCACGGGCAACAATTACAGCGATCCGCCCACCCGCACCAGCGACGCGTTTATCGCCTTCGATCTGGAAACCGGAAGAATTCTCTGGACCCGCCAGATGACGCCCGGCGATGCTTACAATGTCGCCTGCCGCATGCCCGACCGGACGAATTGCGAGGATGACGGACCGGATTACGATTTCGCGTCCTCGCCGATTCTGGTGACGCTTCCCGGAGGCAAGCGCGCGCTGGTGGCCGGGCAGAAATCGGCGTACGTACACGCGCTGGATCCCGACCATGAAGGCGAAGTGATTTGGTCAAAGAGGATCGGCCGCGGCGGATCGATGGGGGGTGTGCAGTGGGGTTCGGCCGCAGATGCAAATAATGTCTACGTTGCGCTGTCCGATATTGGGCGTATCATGCTGACCTACAGTCAGGCCACGGACGCCGATCCCAAGGTCGGCGGAGGCATGTTCGCCCTGCGGCTGACCGATGGCGAGCAGGTCTGGTACAAGCCGCCATTCGAGT
>CAZTKA010000172.1:0-6203 GCA_964614015.1 uncultured Bordetella sp.
GGGCTGAAGACCTGAGAGCTCCGCCGCACGTTGCTGAGCGGGATCGAGAAGGCGGGCGTCGTCGATGGCGTCCCACCCGGAGAGGTCAGGAAGTTCGAGACGTCGACCGCGATCGCTTGCGGATCGATGATCTCGATTCCGGCGAGGATCGTCGCCGGATCCGTCGAGCCCCACCAGTTCCGTTGGAAGTCGAGGCGCTTTGGAATCAGCGCGTTGTCAGGGTCGTAGTAGCCCGAGAGCTGAAGGTTCCGCGGGTCGTTTGGCGTCCAGCTGTTGCTGAAGATGTCGTTGTCGTTGACGACCGGATTCGGCGGCGCCGTCGTCGATGAGCCGGCCTGGAGCTGAATCCCGATCCGGTTGCCGGTGATGACATTGTGGCCGTTGATCGTCGGGTTCGACGAGACGAAACTCCCCGCGGGCTCGACGTCAGTGTGGACCAACCGGCCACGAACGGAATCAAGACTGGGGGTGCCGGGGAAGCCGGTCACCTCCACATAGCGGAAACCGTGGTAGGTGAAACGCGGCTCCCAGATTTCGGTCCCCGCGCCCTTCAGAATGTAGGTGTCTTCGGCGCGGGCGCGCCGGATATTTTCGCGGTTGATCATCCCGTTGTCATAAACCAGTTCCGAAAAGCGCATCCGCACCGCGGCGCCCTCCGGGCCGCTGACTTTCAGCCGCACCCAGCCGCTGAAATTCTGGCCGAAGTCGTACACATAGACGCCCGGCTGCGGGTTCATCAGCTTTACCGGCACCATCGTGTCTATGACACGGATGGGCGGCATCATCTGCGCCGAAACCGTGCCGCCGGCGGGTTGGGCCGCCGCGGCAGCTTCCCAGTTCGAATCGTCCAGCCCCGGCTGGTCCCAGCCGTTGATTTCCAGTCGCGCATCATACACTTCGCCATCGTAAATGCTGTTGCTGACAACGGGGCCGCGCGCCGTCTTCCAGGTTGTGTCGCTCGTCACCACCATGCGTTTGCCGTCTTCCAGGTCGACGTGGATTTGAAGCAGGAGGGCGGGGGAAGCATACGGCGTGATGATCGGCGGACCAAAGCGCGGGTCCATCACCGCCCAGCCGTTGCCCAGCATCACCCCGATGGCGTTCGCGCCCTTCTGAAGCTGCGAAGTGATGTCGTAGGTGGTGTAGAGGTGCCGCTTCTCGAAGGTCGTCCAGCCGGGATCGAGCACATTCTTGCCGACCTTCTTCCCATTGAGCCGGAGTTCGTAATACCCCAGGGCCGTCACGTAAGCGCGGGCGCGCCGGACCGCAGCGGGAAGCTGGACCTGCTTTCGGAAAAGGCCCTTGCCGCTGATCCACTGGGCCTTCCACTCTCCGGGGTTCAGCAGTCCCATCTCGAAGGTGGCGGTGGGACTGGGAGGGCTTGCCTGGCCGGCTTTGTCCCAATAGCGCGCCTGCCAGTAATAGGTGCGCCCGCTTTCCAGCGGCTTGCCCGCGTAGGCGACCTGGGTGGAGTTGTCGGATACCACCTTGCCGCTGTCCCAGGCGTCGGCCTTGCCCGGCTCGAGCAGATTCGAGCTCGTGGCGACGAGCACCTGATAGGCCGACTGCAACTGGCCGCGTTCGGAGTGGCTGAGTGCCCAGGAGAATCGAGGCCGCGCGACGTCAATCCCCAGCGGATCCTTTAGGTATTCCACCTTCAGGTTCGCTGGCTGCTTCGGGCCGCCGGCGGCCAGCGCGGGCGCGCCCAGCCACGCATACGAAATCAGGATTGCTGCCGCAATCAGAGTTGCTCGAGCGATTCGGTTTTGCATGAGGCACCTCGGAAGACCATCGGGCGTCGCGGCGGCCTTGTTGCCGCCAGCCCGTGGAACTCGAACGTAGCGGCGGCCTTCAGGCCGCCAGCCCTTGGTACAGGGGAATGGCGGGCTGAAGCCCGCCGCTACGAAATATCCTTCCAGCGGTCGTGAAAGCTCTGGGGCGCGAGCGCGGGCAGATCGCGCGCCTTCGTCCACTTGGAGGCCGGATAGGCCGGGATTTTCCGAATCCAGCCGTTGCGCGCCAGAATCTTCTGCCCCATCCGTGCCAATCGGGATCCCATTGCATACGCCCAGGCATGCGTCATCACCCACGCCCAGAGCCGCATGGCAGTGCGCTCCGGCACCGGCGTGATCTCTTGCGGGCGAGGCGGCGAATGGTCCTGCGCCTCGGCGCGCAGGTGAAGCAGCAAATCAGGGATGTTGATCTTCACCGGGCAAACGTCGCGGCAGGCGCCGCACAAGGACGACGCGAAGGGCAACTGGTTGGCGTTGGCCAGGCCCGTGAGCTGCGGCGTCACCAGCGCGCCGATCGGGCCGCTATAGACCCAGCCGTAGGCGTGGCCGCCGATCTTGCGATACACCGGGCAGGTGTTCAGGCAGGCGCCGCAGCGGATGCAGTAGAGCGCCTCGCGCATCTTCGCGTCGGCCAGCGTCGCAATGCGGCCGTTGTCCACCAGCACGACGTGCATCTCATCCGGGCCGTCTTCTCCCGGCCGCGCCGGGCCCGTCATCAGGGACGTGTAAACCGTCAGCTTCTGCCCCGTGCCCGAGCGGCCCAGCAGCCGCAGGAACACGCCCAGGTCCTGAAAGCGGGGAATGAGCTTTTCAATGCCGACCAATGCAATGTGAACGCGCGGCGCGGTGGTGCAAAAGCGGATGTTGCCTTCGTTCTCGATGGTGACCACGGTGCCGGTTTCGGCCACGGCGAAGTTCGCGCCGCTCAGCCCCACCGGCGCGCGCGCGAATTTCTCGCGCAGGGCCGCCCGCGCGATGGCCGTCAGTTTTTCCGGGATGTCCGTCCTCTCGGATTTCAGTCTGGCGGTGAAAACCCCGGAGACATCGTAGCGCGTCAGGTGCATGGCGGGCGCGACGATATGCGCCGGCTTTTCACCCGTCAGTTGCACGATGAATTCGCCCAGGTCGGTCTCGAACGGTTCGATACCCGCCGCTTCCAGCGCCCGGTTGAGCTCGATCTCCTCGCTCACCATCGTCTTGGCTTTGACGATCTCCCGGGCGCCCGCTTTTTCAGCGATCTCTCGGACGATGGCGCAGGCCTCGGCCGCGGTCTCCGCCCAATGCAGCTTGCCGCCGCGCCGCTCCACGTTGTCGGCGAACTGCTCGAGGTAGAAGTCGAGGTGTTCCATCACCTCGCGCTTCAATTCGTGCGCACGCTGGCGGAGTGTCTGGAAGCCTGGGACTTCCTCCACCGCCGCCAGCCGGTGCGTGAACAGACGGAGCGTGGAGGCGCGGTACGCTTCCTGGAGATGCGCGTCGGCGAGCGCTCTTGCCGCACTCTCGTGGATTTGATTGCTCGAAACTCCGTGGCCGCTCATGGAGAATCAGTCATTCCTTTTGACTCGCCGGAATTATCGGTGTAACGGGGGAAATCATGCAACTTAAAACGGCATTTGCAGGGGGGCGATCTGTCCAGGAAAGCAACCATGTTGGAGGATCGTAGAGGTTTGGAATCTCAGGGCGCTGTCTACTCCCCAAAGCGCGTCACGACGTAATGGGCCACTTCGTGCTCGAAAGCTTCGTAGCTCAGACGCAATTCACTCTGAAACAGCGAGTCCATGCCGGGATTGGCAGCGATGAGTTTCAGCAGACGGCGGACGCCGGCCATGCCGCGTGTTTCCCGCAGGTATTCGAGCGCGGCCAGCGACTTGCCGTAAGCGAGCGCAATCTGATCGGGCGGCAAGCCCATGAAGGAGGGTTCGAGGCGGGCAAAGCTCGGAATCTTATTCGCTGCGAACGCTTTGGCGAAGGGCGAGCCGAGCGACGCCGTGGTTGCCCCTTCCATCAGTTGCGCCAGCCCTTCGTTGAACCACGTCGGGCAGCGCCCCACGGTGATCTGCCGCACGAACGAATGGGTCAATTCGTGGCGTAGCACGCGGGCAAGTTCCGGTGTCATCGCGGAAAGTCCGGAGACGGGGACGCGAATCTTGCCGTCATTGAGCGCGCCCACCCACCCGGCCGAGCGCGTGATATCGCGGAACGCCTGGTCGGAGTAGAGCAGGACGATGATGGTTTCGTGCGGGTTATAGTCGAGTTCGAGCGAGAGGTCGCGAAATGCGACTTCCAGTGTATTGACCAGGTCGCGAACCAGACCTTCGGTTTCGCGGCCTTCGTAGCGCACCAGAAAATGCTCGCTGCGGAATTCCAGGTAGCTTCCCGCGACGCTCTGTTCCTTTTCCGCTTTTTCCAGCGCCTCGCGCAAGCGCGGGTCGTCCTGGAGTTCGAGTGACCGTTTCCACTCTGCGATGGCGCGGTTCAAATCGTCCTGGGCGTAATACGCCGAACCGAGCAGCAGGGGGATGGCCGCCACCTTGGCGTGCTGATCCTTTGCGGGCAGCAAGAGTGACACGGCTTCGTTGTAATAGGTTTGCTTGACCAGCAGGTAAGCCATCGCCAGCGTCAGGGCAAGGTCGTTGGGAGCGATCCGGAGCGCATGACGGTAGAGGTCCAGCGCGCCTTCCGGATTGCCCTGCCGCGTCAGAAAAATGGCGGCCTGCTGGTACCCCTGGGCCAGCCGGCGCAGATTCTGCGGGGTCGGATTGCGGGAAGCCTGGTCGTCCAGCTCCGCCAAATATACCCGGTCAATCGAGTCATTCTTCACCGCCTCGGTGTCCGCCGCCGGTTCTTCGGCCGGAGGAGGCGGCAAAGGCAGATCGCGGGTGCGGTCGCCCGACGCCGCGCTGGGACCCTCCTGCAAATCCTCGAGCGAGTTCCCCTTCTCGACACGGTCCACCAACGTCTTCGGAATGGCGTACTCGCCGCCGCCGCGGGAAACGTAAATCTGCCGCGCGTCTTCGCGGATGATCGCGGCCACGATCTTGCGGCCGTTCTTCAAATGGATGATTTCGGCGGAGAGGTGGGACGGCAGACAGAGCGCGGCGATCGCGAAGGCGACCGGCGCCAGAAGCGGGATCACGGCGACTCGCTGGCACCGCGGAGACCGGCCTGTGATTTTCTCAAAGCCCCGCATCTGGTTTTATCATACATCAGGCGTCCGTCGTTGCGGAACGGAAGCGGATTGGCCGGGGCCAGTCCCGCGCGGTGCGGGTTGACATTCGGCGGTCACGGCTTAGAGTAGAGGTGAGGCGGTTTTTCATGGGCCAGCCGGCACCAATGCGCGCGTCGCGCCAGAGGGTTACGGCCCGCTGGCGGGAGGGTTCCTGGGCCGCCCTGCTGGTAATGGCGGCGGCACTGTCCAGTACGGCGCGCGCCGAGGAGGCCCTCGACGTCCCCCGCCTTTACGAGCGCCTGAGCCGGGCGGCGCTTTCGCCCACCGAGGTTTATGCCGTCCGCAACCTTCACCTGACCCGCGATCGTGTGAATATTTACCTGAACCGCGGCTTCGTCGCTCTGTTGGAGCCGGTGGCGGGCGAGGTGACCGGCGCGGTGTTCGTGGGCGATGGCGAACTGCTGCTGATGCCGCGCGATCCTATCGAGCGCGCCAGCCTGGCGCGATTTACCCGGACGGCGATCCTCGACGAGCATTTCCGTTCCGCCTATTTCCGATTTACGGACCAGACCGCTTCCCAGATGGTCGCGGCGTCACGACCTGCTCATCCGGACGACCCGGAGCAGCCGGGTGATTTTGTCGCCCGGTGGGCGCCGCTGGTGGAGCGCCTGAACGCCGAATACTCCATGCGGGTCCTGCTCGACCTGACCGGCGAGCGGAACCAGCCTTGTTTTCTGGCCTATCTGAATGGTGTGAACCTCGGGACTTTCCAGGTGGAAGTGGACGAGCGTTCGCCGGAGGCAGTTCGAGCGGGCGCCGTCCGCGTGACGGAAGCCGGGACGTTTTCGGATCTCTGGACGTCGTTCCCCTCGGCGCGCGGCGGGGAGCGTCAGGATGAGTTGATGGTCGGATCCTTCCGGGCCGAGTCCTTTCGCATCGAAACCCGAATCCGGCCGGACCACAGCCTGGCGGGGCGGACGCAACTCACCCTGGAGTCCCGGTCGAGCCGCGACCGGATCGTGCCTCTCGAACTTTCCAGATTGCTCAAGGTCACCGACGCGCGCGACGCCGGCGGCGCGCCGCTCGCCGTCATTCAAAATCCCGGCGATGAGGCGGCCGCCACCGTGCGCCGCGACACGGACTGGATCGCCGTGGTTCTGCCCCGGCCGGTTCCCGCGGGCCAGCGCTTTACCTTGACTCTGGCGTACGAGGGGAAAGTGATCGCCGATGCGGGCAACGGC
>CAZTKA010000173.1:0-6191 GCA_964614015.1 uncultured Bordetella sp.
AGCCAGAATGGCGGCGCGGCGCTCCTGAAATTCATGCTCTACACGCGCCCGCCGGCTGGCCAGCGATTCCAGCTCCATCTGTCGCGCCGAAAGTCTGCTGGAAAGTTCTGTCTTTACTTGTTCCAGACGAGCCAGATCCGCTGCCGCCGACTCTTCCTCCCGCCGTAAGCGCGCTGCGTCGCGCTCCATCGAGGCCAGATACTCGTCAATCTGCACCACCTGGTTGCGCAGTGTCGAGGTTTCGCCCACCAGCCGCAGCACCTGCGCACGCGTTTCCTCGATCGTGCGCTCGCGCTGGCGGAGACTTGCTTGCAGCGCATCACGTTCGGCCGTCTTGGCCTGCAACCGCTCGCGCATCGCTCCGATCTCGCCTTCGATTCGCGCCAGTCGTTCCGCGTACGCGTCGCATTCGGCCTGTTCCCGGGCGCGGCGCGATTCCAGCTCTCCCGCTTCGGTCTCGCCGACCGCCAGGCGCTCGTCGATGCCTCCGATCTGCCTGGCTTGCATCTCCAGCCGCCCGCGCGTGCGTTCGGCCTCCAGTTGCAGATCCGCCAGACGGGCCCGCGCCGCCGTGAGGTCCCGCTCGGTTTGATAGCAGGACCCTTGCGTGAGCGTGCGCTCCCGCTCCTGCTCTTGGAGTTTTTGCGACAGTTTCTGGAATGATCCCTGCGCCTGGCTCAGATCGACGGCGAGCGCCGTGGCTTGGCGCTCCAGCAGGCGGAACCGCCCGGCGACGGCCCGGCGCAGATGCCCTTGTAACTCGATCCGCAGTTCTTCGTAGCGGCGGGCTTTCGAAGCCTGGCGCTTCAGGGAATTCACCTGCCGCGAGACTTCCTCCAGGATGTCGAACACGCGCGCCAGATTCTGCCGCGAGCTTTCAAGCTTAGCCTCCGCCAGCCGCTTGCGCGTCTTGTATTTGCCGATGCCCGCGGCCTCGTCGATAATCGCGCGGCGGTCGGCCGGCTTGTTGGAAAGGATCTGCCCGATGCGGCCCTGCTCGATGATCGCGTAGCTCTCCGGACCGAGGCCCGTCCCACTGAACAGGTCTTGAATGTCACGCAGGCGGGCGGTCTTGCCGTTGATCAGATACTCGCTCTCGCCGGACCGGTACAGCCGCCGCGCGATCGTGACCGTATCTTCCGCTTTTGGCGGATGCGCGTGGCCGCTGCCATTCGCATGCCGGTTCACATGTCCGTTCACGTGCGCCTGATGCAGCATCTCCGCCACACGAGGCTCATCGTGGGGGTATGCCATTGTAAGCGTCACCTGCGCCATGCCGAGCGGCTTGCGTTCGCGGGTCCCGGCGAAGATCACGTCTTCCATCCGGGAGCCACGCAGGCTTTTCGCGCTCTGCTCGCCCAGCACCCAACTGATCGCATCGCTTATATTGGATTTGCCGCAGCCGTTCGGTCCCACGATCGCAGCCACGCCGGATCCATGGAACTTCAGGTCGGTTCTGTCGTAGAAGGATTTAAAGCCTTGAATCTCGACGCGCTTCAGTTTCAGCACTGGCGAACCCCTTCCTTACTTTCCATCGAACCACACCGGGGGAGTAGTTTCATCCTACTCGGATCGCGAGCGAAAGTAAAGCACCTCACCCACTCCATGTCGTGTCCGCGTGGCATTCCAACCCGACCTGTCGGGGTATACTTACCGAAGTGACGCAACCGCTGATACAACTCGACGGCTTAACAGTACGCTTCGGCAAGCGCGAAATCCTGCATTCGCTTACGCGCGACCTGAACGGCCGAGCGATGGGACTGCTGGGGCCCAACGGGGCGGGGAAGTCTACTCTTATCCAGACCCTGCTGGGGTTCTGGCCAGCGAGCGCGGGCACGGCGAGGATTTTCGGCCTGGACATAGGCCGACAGGCCCGTGAACTGCGCGGCATAATCGGCTACATGCCGGAAAACGACGCGTTCATCGCCGACATGACCGCGGTTGCCTTTGTGCGGCTGATGGCGGAGCTTTCCGGACTCCCGGCCGAGGCCGCGCTCGAGCGGGCACACGAAGTGCTGTTCTATGTGGGCTTGGGAGAGGCCCGCTATCGCACGCTGGGGACCTACTCGCTCGGCATGAAGCAGCTTGCCAAGCTAGCGCAGGCGATCGTGCATGGGCCGCGCCTGCTGATCCTGGATGAGCCGACCAACGGACTGGACCCGCCCGCGCGCCTGCGCATGCTGCGCCTGATCAAGGAAATGCGCGATACCGGCAAAATGCACATCGTGGTCTGCTCGCATCTGTTGCGCGACGTGGAAGAAACCTGCGAGGAGGTGCTGATCCTCAAGCAGGGCGAGATCGTCCATCATGCGAACCTCGAAGAGGAACGCCGCGCCAACCGCCGGTATCTGGAAATGGAAACCATCGGCGACGACGCCGGTTTCGCTGAGCAATTGGCGCGGATGGGCTGTGAGTGTACGGTCACCGGGCAGGGCCGCCTGCGGATGAGTGTGCCGGTTGAATTTGAAATTCGTGAGATTTACCGGGTTGCGGCCGCCCGGGACTTGCAGCTCCGGCGTCTGCATTACCGGCGCGATACGCTCGAAGACATTTTCTTCAAAGCGATGGAGGGAGTTCCCCCGCCGCTGCCCCACTGACATGGCCGTTTACAAACGCACCTACGCACCCTACGAAGGCCCGCGAACGCCGGCCTGGTCCCGGTTCCTGATTTTGCCGCGCGTGAGCTATGCGCGCCTGTGGCAGTCGCGGTTCCTGGTGATGTTCTATATGGGGTGCTTCTTCTACCCGCTCGGATTGGCGGGCTATATTTACGTCGCGAATCATCTGAGCATCGTCGAAAACTTTCAACAGATCGCGGCGCGTTTTGCGACCGTCGACGCTTCCGTGTTCCTGTATTACTGCGCCTTTCAGGGCGGCGCGGCGTACCTGTTGACGGCTTTCGTCGGCCCAACCCTGGTTTCGCCCGATATCGTGAATGGAGCCTTGCCGCTGTATTTGGGGCGGCCCTTCTCGCGCCTGGAATATCTGCTCGGCAAGATGAGCGTGCTGGTGAGTCTGCTCTCGACCATCACGTGGATTCCCGGTTTGCTGCTCTTCGGGATTCAGGGGAGCCTGGCCGGCTGGAACTGGATGCGCGAGAACGCCCGGATCGCCGCGGCGCTGACGATCGGCCTGGTGCTGTGGATCGTGGTGCTGTCGTTGATCGCCCTGGCGGTCTCGGCGTGGGTGAAATGGAAAGTGGCGGCGGGCGCCGTCCTGATGGGCGTATTCTTCGCGGGCGCGGGCTTCGGCAGCGCCGTCAACCAGGTCTTGCGCACGCAGAACGGTTACTTGCTCAACCTCCGCCAGGTGATCTACACCGTCTGGTCCGGATTGTTCGACATCGATCCTGAAAACGGGCTGTCGCTGGAATCTGCCTGGATCGCGCTCGGGGCGATGACGGGCGTGGCCGTCTGGCTGCTGCTGCGGCGGGTGCGGGCCTTCGAGGTGGTCAAGTGACGGACCGCATTACCTTCGACAACGTCTCGCGCTTTTACGGAGAGGTGCTGGGCGTCAACCGCGTGACGCTTTCGATCGCTCCGGGCATCACGAGCCTGGTGGGTCCGAACGGCTCCGGCAAGACCACGCTGATGAATCTCATGACCGGATTGGTCCGGCCGACGCGGGGGGAGATCCGCGTGCTTGGCATTGCGCCCTCCGATCCCGTGCGGTTGTTCCGGATCTGCGGATACGCAACGCAGTTTGATTCCTTTCCCCGCGGGTTGACCGGATACCAGTTTCTGCATGCCTACCTGCGGCTGGCGGGCATGAGCGCCGCGCAGGCCGGCCGCGCCACGAAGGCGGCAATCGAGCGCGTGGGCCTTTCCGGCGCGGCGCACCGCAAAGTCGCTGGATACAGCAAAGGCATGCGACAGCGCATCAAGCTCGCCCAGGCGCTGATGCACGATCCCAAAGTGCTGGTGCTGGACGAGCCGCTCAATGGCCTGGATCCGCTGGTGCGTGCGGAAACCATTGCGCTGTTTCGGGAACTTGCCGCGCAGGGCCGCTACGTGATCGTTTCCAGCCATATTCTTCACGAAGTCGATACGATTTCCGATCAGGTGGTCCTGCTCGCAAACGGCTATGTCGTGGCGGAAGGGCACATCCGCGGCGTGCGCGAGGAAATGCACGAACACCCTATGCAGGTGCAGGTCCGCTGCACGCATCCGGCGGTGTTGTCCGCGCGGCTGTTCGAGCAGAACCTGGTGGTCGAGGCGCGCCTGCACGCCGACGGAGACGGCGTCCTGATCAAGACCCGCGACGCGGAGCGCTTCTACCGGGCGCTGAATCACATTGTTCTCGATGGCATCGAAGTCGAAAGCATCGCTCCGGCCGATGACAACGTAAACTCCCTGTACGAGTACTTGATCGGAGGCGAGGAGCCGGCTCGATGATCGCCCAAATTCTTGCCATCGTCCGTCTGGAGATGGCCAAGACGTTCCTGTCGCGGCGCGGCGTGTGGGCCTACCTGCTGGGACTGGCGCCCGTGTTGATTTTCTGGGGGCATTCCTTCAACGCGATCCAACGCGCCGGACAGGTCGCCGGCTGGGCCGCGGCGCGCACAGTGCCCACCGAAAGCCTGCGGGCCATCCAGCCGGGAATGACGCTGCGCGAACTTGAAATCGCCGCCGGGGAGCCGCACGATAAGGCGTTCCGCCGCAGCAACACCAGGGTCGCCGTCTATCAATATACCGACGGCAGAGACGTGTTCCGCATCGTCATCGTCAACGGGCGCGTCAATAACGTATCCGTGGAAGAGCGCGACACCCTGGCCGGCGACATCCTTACATTCGCCACGGTGTTTCAGTTCTTCTATCTTCGCCTGGCGGTGTTCTTCGGGTGCGTGGGCGTTTTCACGAATCTGTTCCGTGGGGAGCTCGTGCAGAAGAGCCTGCATTTCTATCTGCTGACGCCGATGCGCCGCGAGGTTCTGGCCGCCGGAAAATATCTCTCCGGCCTGATCGCGGCCACCATCATCTTCACCGCCAGCACCATGCTGCAAATGACCGCCCTGGCCTGGCATTTCGATTCCGCCGAGTTCTCCGCGTTTCTGGCCAATGGCGGCTGGGGCCAGGCGGCATCCTATGTGGGCGTTACTGCGGCGGCGTGCGCCGGATACGGTGCCGTGTTTCTCGCGGCGGGGCTCGTGTTCCGCAACCCGATCATGCCGGCGGCGATTGTGCTGGCCTGGGAGGGCGCGAACATTTTTTTGCCGGCCTCGCTCAAGTACCTAAGCGTGATCTTCCATCTCCAGAGTCTGTGCCCGGTGATCGCTCCTCCGGAGGCCGACATTCCGCGCCTGCTGCGGTATCTGATCACCGCCGCGGAGCCTGCTTCGGTCCCGGTGGCTCTGTTCGGATTGCTGGGCGTCACGGTGGCGATGCTACTGCTCTCCGGCAGGCTCGCGCGGCGGCTGGAGATCAACTACAACGCCGACTAGGTGGCGCGGCGTTCCCGTCTTGCCTCCGGCGCGGCGCAGCGCCTCCTGTTACTCCACCAGCGGCACCTGGCCAGTGATCCGGATGCCGAACGCATCCAGCCCGGGGAGCTTGCGCATGCGGTTGGTGATGATCCGGATCGTGGACAGGCCCAGGTCGGCCAGAATCTGCGCGCCGATGCCGAATTCATGCAGCGGCCGCGGCGAGCCGTCGGGCAGCGGGATGTGTTTGCGCTCGCCCCAGCCGGACTGGTGCAAATACACCAGCACGCCTTGGGGTTCCTCCTGGATACGTCTCATGGAGGCCCGCAACATCTCGCCGCAGCGGCACGCGGTGGAGCCAAATGTATCGCCCAGCACGCAGCGGGAATGCATCCGCACCAGCACGTCCTGCTTGCCGCGCACTTCGCCGTGAATCAAGACCAGGTGGGCCTCGCCATTGATCGCGCTTTCGTAAGTCAGCGTGTGGAAGCTGCCAAATTCGGTGTCCAGGCATCCTTGGCCCGTGCGGACGACCAGATTCTCGGTTGTGTGGCGGTAGCGAATCAGATCCGCGACGGAGATCATTTTGATGCCGTGCTGGCCGCAGAACACTTCGAGGTCCGGCAGCCGGGCCATGGCGCCGTCCTCTTTCATGACTTCGCAGATCACTCCCGCGGGCTCCAGACCGGCCAGCCGCGCCAGATCGACGGCCGCCTCCGTCTGGCCGGCCCGCACCAGAACGCCGCCGGCCCGGGCGCGCAACGGGAACATG